>DATFCQ010000236.1:0-14393 GCA_035252905.1 Allostellaceae bacterium
CTCCGATCCCGCCGCGGCGGAGATCGGGCGCATCGCCGCTGCCGCCGGGGTCCTGGTCAATGTCGAGGACGACCGCGGCCGCAGCGACTTTCATTCGCCCTCGGTCCTGCGCCGCGGTGATCTCGTCGTCGCGGTGTCGACCGGGGGCCGCAGTCCCGGCCTCGCCGCGCTCGTCCGGCGCGATCTCGAACGCCGCCTCGGTCCCGAATGGGCCGCCCGGCTCGATGAGATCGCGCATTTGCGCGCGGGCTGGCGCGGCGCCGGCGCCGACGCCGCGACGGTGCGTCGGCGAACCGCGGAATGGGCCGCGATACATGGCTGGATCGCTTGCCAGACTTTTCCGGATGGTGCGACAATCGAGACGGACGACGAGACGCGTCCGCTGCAAAAGGGAGACAGACATGGCAGACATTGCGACGCTCGCCGAGCGGTTCTTCACCGCCTGCGAGACCGGACAGGGCTGGCAGGGATGCCGGGAATACTGCCTGCCGAACGCCACCTTCTCGGCCCAGGCCGAACCCCTGGCGCAGATGAAAACGCTCGAAGACTATACCGAGTGGATGAAGGGGCTGTTGAAGATCCTCCCGGACGGCCGCTATGCCGTCAAATCCTTTGCTGTCGACGAGGCGCGGAACAGCGTCTGCGCCTGTGGCGTGTTCTCCGGCACCCATAAGGGCGAAGGCGGCCCCTGCCCGCCCACCGGCAAGAGCACCGAGACCGATTATGTCTATGTGATGGAATTCGCAGACGGCAAGATCCGGCACATGACCAAGATCTGGAATGCCGGCTGGGCGATGCGGGATCTCGGCTGGGCTTAAGGTCAAATCCTTGCCGTAACATTGGCGCGCATCCGCTTCCCACCGCCGGCCGCGGTCGCTACCTTCTCGGCAACACGTCTCTGAAGGAGGTGGAGTATGGCAGTCGTCGCGATCATCGCTCAGGGCACAATGGGCTCCGGCATCGGCCGGCGGCTGCATGAAAGCGGCGCCGAGGTGCGCACCCTGCTCGCGGGCCGCAGCCCGGCGAGCGCCGAGCGGGCGCGGGCGGCCGGGATGAGGGCGGCGGCGGACGAGCAGGCCTTGCTCGAAGGGGCCGATTTCTTTCTGTCGATTCTGCCGCCGGGCGAGGCCGAGCCGCTGGCCCGCCGTCTCGCTCCGGCCTTTGCCGAACTGGCGGAAAAGCCGCTTTATCTCGACTGCAACGCGGTCAGCCCACAGACGGCGGTCAAGATCGGCGAGGTCGTGACCGCCTCCGGCGCCCGCTTCGTCGATGCCGGCATCATCGGCGGCCCGCCGCAATCGGGCAAGAAGGGGCCGGCGATCTACGCCTCGGGCGAGCATGTCCGCGCCGCCCTGCCGCTCAGGGATTGGGGCCTCGATCTGCGCGCCATCGACGGCCCGATCGGCGCCGCCTCCGGCATGAAGATGTCCTATGCCGGGATCACCAAGGGCACGACCGCGATCGGCACGGCGATGCTGTTGGGAGCGGCGCGGTTCGGCTGCGCCGAGGCGCTGCTCGCCGAACTCGCCGCCAGCCAGCCCCAGCTCCTCGCCTATTTTCGCGCCGGCATCCCGCGCATGTACGACAAGGCCTATCGCTGGGTCGCCGAGATGGAGGAGATCTCGGCCTTTCTCGAACAGAACCCGCCGTCGCGCGACCTCTATGCCGCGGTCGCGCGCCTCTACGATTATCTGGCGGCCCAGCACGACGAGGAACCGCCTTCGCAGGACAACGCGGTCCGCGCCCTCGACCGCGTGCTTGGCCGCTGATCAGGCGTCGAGCAAAAGCCGGGTCAGTTCGTCGGGCAGACTCAACATTGGGTAGTGGCCGGTGTCGAGTTCGGCGTAGCGGGCGGCGAGGCGCTCGGCGGTGCGGCGCTGATGCGCCTCGGGCGGGTTCATGCTGCAGCGACAGCGGATCACCGTCGCCTGCCAGGGCTCGTTCCAGAAGCTCTTCAGGATGACCGGCTGTTCCATCGCCGCGATCGGGTGCGGCGTATAGCGGGCGAGCGCCCAGGCGCGCAGATCGGGAGCGAGGTCGGCGAACATGCGGGCCTCGGCGTCCTCGCGCGAGGGGCCGAGGGTCAGGCCGGTCGACACCCGTGGGGTCGGGCGGTTGACGATGTCGCCGATCCGCTCGCCGCCGAGCAGCGCCAAGGCATCGACAAAAACGAGCCGGTCGATCCGCTCGCGCGCCGTTTCGGCCGCCCGGCACAGCACCATGCCGCCGGCGCTGGTGCCGACCAGGACGACGTCGCGCAGGTCCTCATAGAACAGGAGTTCGGCGATTTCGGCGGCCTGGCTCTCGGTGGTGATGCCCGGGCGCAATTGGTGGCGGCGCTCGGCGCAGCCGTCGAGGCTCGGAGCCAGGGCGCGATGCCCAGCGGCCGTGAGCCGCTGCACTATGGGTTGCCAGATCCAGCCGCCCTGATAGGCGCCGTGCAGCAATACGAAATTCGCCATTTTCTCGCTCCCCTCGTCATAGCGGCCGCTTGCCCCTCACCCCCGCCCTCTCCCCGCTGATCCCCGGGTCAAGCCCGGGGAGGGAGAGGGCGGGACCCGCGCCTTTGGCGCGGGAGGGTGAGGGGCTTTCGGCAAGCTGCTTGAAAAGTCGTTGTGCCTAATTACCGCCGGTCACGTCGATCGTGACCCCGGTCACAAAGTCGGCGTCGCTGGATGCGAGAAAGCAGATGACCCGCGCCTGGTCTTCGGGCTCGGCGACGCGCCGCAGCGGTGTCCTTGCAATCTCGGCCGCCTGCTCGTCCGGGCTCTGCCGTTCCCAGCGCGGGCGGAGGCGTTCGCTCAGAGTAAGGCTCGGCGCGATCGCGTTGACGGTGACGCCATGAGGGCCGAGCTCGTAGGCGAGCTTTCTGGTCAAGGCGATGATGCCGCCCTTCGCCGCCGCATAGGCGCTGCTGCTCGAAAGACTGAGGCCCCGCCCGGCGATCGATGACAGGCTAACGATCTTGCCGCGGCGCTGCCGCTTCATGACCGGGACGACCGCGTGGCAGAACAGGAAGGTGCCGTCGAGGTTGAACGCGATCAGGCGCTGCCATTCGGCGAGCGTCAGTTCGTCGAGGGCAGCGCCGGGACGCGCGATGATCGTGCTGCCGCCGACCGCGTTGACCAGAATGTCGATACGGCCGAACTCGCCGACGACCGAGTTGACGACCGCCTCGACCTCGGCGGCCGCGAGCGCATCGGCGCGCCGCCCATGCGCCGTGCCGCCCGCCGCACGCAGGCCCGCAACCAGCCGGTCGAGCCGGCCCGCATCGTTGTCGACGCCGACGACGACGGCGCCTTCGCGCGCCATGATCTCGGCGGTGGCGCGCCCGATCCCGCTGCCTGCGGCGGTGATCAACGCCACCTGGTTGGCAAAGCGCATCGCGTCCCCCTCTCGGCGACAGATTAGAGCCCCGACACTACTATGGCTTCGCCCGGCGGGCTTGGCTAGGCTGGCGCCACCGAAGAGGAGGAAGCGTCATGGAATTCGGCATGTTCCACGAGTTTCCGTCGCTGCCGGGCAAGAGCGAGACCGCGGCCTTCGACGAAGCGATGGAGCAGGTCGACGCCGCCGAGCGCTGGGGGCTCGACGTGATGTGGCTGGCCGAACTGCATTTCGAGCCGCGCCGCTCGTTGCTCTCGGCGCCGCTCGCCGTTGCCGGCGCAATCGCCGCGCGCACCCGCCGCATCAAGATCGGCATCGCCGTCCAGGTCCTGCCGCTGTGCCATCCGCTGCGTCTCGCCGAGGAGGCGGCAACGATCGATCAATTGAGCAACGGGCGGCTCATTTTCGGCGTCGGCCGCAGCGGCGTGGCGCAGACCTATGCCGCCTACGGCGTCGACTATGCGGAAAGCCGCGAACGCTTTCGCGAGATCCTCGACGTTGTCGAGCGCGCCTGGACCTCCCCGAGCTTTTCCTATGCCGGCCGCTATCACCGCTTCGACAACGTCACCGTCGTCCCCAAGCCCTGCCAGAAGCCGATGCCGCCGGTTCGCGTCGCCGCCAGCACCCAGGACACCTTTCCCCGCATCGGCCAGCGCGGGAGGCCGCTCTTCGCCTCGGTCCGCCATACCAGCTGGTCCGATCTCGTGCCGCTGGTCCAGAGCTATCACGAGGCCTGGCAGGCGGCCGGCCATAAGGGCCGCGGCGAGGTCTACGTCTCGGCGCCGACCTATATCGCCGAGACCTACGACCGCGCCCGCTCGGAGCCGGAAGAAAGCATCATGCATTTCTTCCACGAGCAGGCGAACCTGCTGGAAGGCGCCGCGCGGCTGGTCGACCCGGAGACGGCCGCCCGCCGCATGCGGCGGGTCGAACAATTGCGCACGCAGCATTACGACGATGCCCTGCGCGCCAATGCTCTGGTCGGCACGCCCGAAATGATCCGCGAGCGGCTGACGGCCTTGCAACAGGAGTTGGGGCTCTCTGGCGTCCTCGCTGAACTGAACTGCGGCGGCCTCATTGCGCACGAGCGCGTTCTCAACGCATTGCGGCTCCTGTGCGAGCGGGTCAGGCCGGCCTTTGCCGCCTGAGCGCCGGTTTGAGTGAAGAGAGCGGCGATTTTGCTACTCCTTGCGCCCGGCGACCTCGGGCACGCGCAAATAAACCCAGACCCAATTGGCCAGCAATACGGCCGCCGTGACGAGGAACACCCAGTGCAGGCCGAGAGCCGCGGCGACGCCGCCTCCGGTCAAGGGTCCGAGAGAGCTGCCGAGGAACATCGCCGATGAGGTCAGGCCGTAGACGCTGCCGCGCTCGCCCCGGCTCGTCAGCCGGCCGACGAGGGCGTTGGCGGTCGGCAGGATGCCGCCGACAAAGATGCCGACCCCGAACCGCTCGGCGGTAAACACCCAGTAATTGCCGGTGAAGGCCTGCGGCAGGGTCATCACCCCGGCCCCCAGCAGGCAGATCAGCAAGACGCGGCGATAGCCGAGCACGTCGCTGCGCTTGCCGAGAAAGGGCGAGGCCAGCAGATCGGCGAGCCCGGTCACCGAGAAGGCGATCCCCGAGAGGGTCGCGAGATCGGGGCGCAGCCCGATCATCTCTTTGACGTAAAGCGTCACGATCGGCTGCACCGTGCGCACCCCGAATTGCGCCATCAGCAGCACGAAGAACAGGGCGAGGAGGCCGGGCGAGCGCACCAACGCAACAGAGGCTTCAAGCAGCGATCGCCCGCGGGTTGCCGGTGCGACAAAGCGTTCGTGCACGCTGACGGCGACCAGTGCCAGGGCCACAAAGATCAGCGCCGAGGTGCAATAAAACGGGATCCGGTAGCTGTGCGTGACGTCGGCGAGCCCGCCGCCCAGCATCGGCCCGATCAATGAGCCGACGAGCTGGCCGGTGCTGAGCCAGCCGAGCGCAAAGCCGAGTCGCTCCTCGGGAACCTGGCTGGCGACGAGCGCAATCGCCGCGCTCGAAAACCCGGCAAAGACCCCCATCAGGGCGCGAAACGCGAAGAACTGCCAGACATTCGCCGCCAGCCCCATCAGTGCCGTGAAGACGCCGATCGCCAGGCTCGAACGCAGCAGCATCAATTTGCGCCCGCGGCGATCGGCGATGCGCCCCCATACGGGCGAGGCGAAGGCCGCGACGAACGCGGTCACGCCGCCGAGGATGCCGGCCCACAGATCGATTGCGCTCGCGCCCTCGACCCCGAGGGACGGCAGGAACAGCGGTATGATCGGGGTCAGCATCGAGAACGCCATGGTCATGACGCATTGGATCCCGACCATGACCCACAAGGTGCGCTGCCAGCCGGGCGCCGCGGCGTCGCGGCGCTGCTCTCTGTCCGCGCCGGTCCGGGTCTCGGGCATCATTTCACGCCAAAATCTCGCGTTCCGAGAACGCCTGGGGTCCGGGTCGGAGCACGCATCTCGTCGAATCAAGCCCTTATAAAAAAGTCAACGGGGATACCAGCAGCTACGCTATACACGTCCCGCAAGGCTCCCGGCGAGGAGCCGCGTTCAAACGGGAGGATTCGCATGGCAGCCGCCGCTGACCCGCACATTGCGCACCGCCTGCCCTGGTGGAGGGAACCGACCAAGGATCAATGGTTTGCGTTCGTCGCTGCCTGGCTCGGCTGGACCTTGGACGCCTTCGATTTCACAATCTTTCTGTTGATCATGGTGCCGATCGCCAAGACGTTCAACGTTCCGTTGACCGCCGTGGCGATCGTCTTCACCCTGACCCTATGGATGCGGCTCGTCGGCGCCACCGCCTCGGGCTGGGTTGCCGACCGGGTCGGACGCAAATTGCCGTTGATGATCTCGATCTTCGGCTACTCGGCGTGCAATTTCATCGCCGGGTTTTCGCCGACTTTCTGGTTTCTGCTGTTGTTCCGCGCGCTCCTTGGCCTGTTCATGGGAGCGGAATGGCCGGCCGGCGCCTCGCTCGCGATGGAGACCTGGCCGATCCGCTCGCGCGGCTTTATGAGCGGCGTATTGCAGGGCTCCTGGGGCCTCGGCTTTCTGCTGTCGAGCCTGATCTATGGGCTCTTCTTCAAATATATCGGCTGGCGCGGCATGCTGTGGATCGGCGTCCTGCCGGCGCTGGCCCTCGTCTATGTGCGCTATTTTGTCAAGGAGCCGGAGGTCTGGCTCGAAAACCGTCGGCTGCAGCGCACCCAGCGCCGCGAGGTCCGCGTGCCGCTGCTCAAGATCTTCAAGCGCGGCATGATCGGCAATACGCTGAACACGTGTTGGTTCCAGGCTGCCGGGTTCGTCACCTATTATTCGATCAACGCCTTGTTTGCGACGCATCTGCAGCACGACACGCATCTGAGCCCGGCGCTGATCGCGACGCCGCTGATCTTCTCCAACCTGTTGGTGTTTCTCGCCAGCTCGGGCTGGGGCTGGGTCTCGGACCGCATCGGCCGCCGCTGGTCGATGATCATCCCGGCGCTGTGCGCGATCCCGCTGGCCCCAATCTATCTGTTTTCCGGCAATTTCGTCTGGATCGTGGTCGCTTTCGTCGCGCAGGGGATATTCGCCGGCGGCGGCATGTACGGGCAGGTGCCGAGCTATCTGACCGAGCGCTTCCCGACCGAGATCCGCGGCACCGCGACCGGGTTCTGCTATCATGTCGGCGCCATCCCCGGCGCGATGGTGCCGCCGATCCTGACCTATTTCGCGATCAGCTGGAACCTCGGGTTCGCGATCCCGATGCTGATCGGGACCCTGTTCGGGCTCGTCAATTTCATCCTGTCGCTGGCGTTCGGGCCGGAGACCAAGGGCGTCGAGATGGTCCCCGATCTGGTCGTGGCCTGAGCACGACCTCTCGCTGACACAAAAGCCCCCTTCGACGGCCGCGTCGAAGGGGGCTTTTGCATCGCAGGAGAGCGCGCTTGCGGGGAGCCCTGCGAGCAAACTCAAGACCTTTTGCAAGGCTCTCGATGAGGAGCCGTTTTGAACGGGAGGAAACCATCATGGCTGTTGCCGAACAGATCGAAACACCGGTTGCGTGGTGGAAGGAACCGACCCGGGAGCAATGGTACGCCTGGGTCGCAGCCTGGCTCGGCTGGACCCTCGACGCCTTCGACTTCACGATCTTCCTGTTGATCATGCTGCCGATTTCGCAGAGCTTTCACGTGCCGCTGACGGCGGTGACGATCGTCTTCACCTTGACCCTGTGGATGCGGCTCGTCGGCGCCACCGCTTCGGGGTGGCTGGCGGACCGCATCGGCCGCAAGAAGCCGCTGATGATCTCGATCGCCTGGTATTCGCTGTGCAACCTTCTCGCCGGATTGGCGCCGACCTTCTGGCTGTTGCTCGTGTTCCGTACACTGCTCGGCATCGGCATGGGCGCCGAATGGCCGGCCGGGGCGGCGCTGGCGCTGGAGCAGTGGCCGATCCGCTCGCGCGGGTTGATGGGCAGCGTCCTGCAAGCCTCGTGGGGCGTCGGCGCGCTCCTGTCGAGCGCCGCCTACGGCCTTCTCTACAACTCCATCGGCTGGCGCGGCCTGCTGTTGCTCGGCGTGCTGCCGGCCTTGTCGCTCGTCTACATCCGCTTCTTTGTCAAGGAACCGGCGATCTGGGTCGAGAACCGCCGCATTCAGCGCACCCAAAAGCGCGAGGTTCGCCTGCCGCTGTTGAGCATCTTCAAACGACGCATGCTCGCCAACACGCTGACCGCGTGCTGGTGGATGGCGAGCGGTTTCATCACCGGTTATTCGGTCGGCGGCCTGTTCCCGACCTATCTGCAAAGGGATCTGCATCTGACCCCGGGTCTGGTCTCGCTGCCGGTCATGCTGCAAAGCGCGATGTTTTTTCTGAGCGGCTTTGTCTGGGGCTGGGTGGCGGATCGTCTCGGACGGCGCTGGGCGCTGATCATTCCCGCCATCTTCGGGATCCTGTGCGCCCCGCTCTACCTGGTCACCGTCAATTATACGATGATCTTGATTTTCTTTACCATTCAGGGCCTGTTCGCCGGCGGCGGCATGTATGCTCTGAACCCGCCCTATCTCGCCGAGCGCTTCCCGACCGAGGTACGCGCAACAGCGAGCGGCTTCTGCTATCACCAGGGGGCGATCTTTGGCGGGCTGACGTTGCCGGTGCTGACCTATCTCGCCGGCACCTGGCATACCACCTTTGCCACCCCGATGCTGATCGGAACCGTGGTGGGGGCAACCAGCTTTATCGTGGCATTGCTGTTTAGCCCCGAGACCCGCGGCACGCAGCTGGTGCCGGACGTCGTGCTCGCCTGAGCCGTCGCCCGGGCCAGAACCGGGCCTGCGACAAAGAAAGCCCCGTCCGGCGGGAGCGCCGGACGGGGCTTTCTTGTTTGGAGAATAGCCGGCTGCCGTCGGTCGCGTCCTTTGATCGGCAACCGGAAGACTCCGCTGAAGGAGCCCCATCGAACGGGAGTGTGCGCCGTGACAACAATCGCAGAGCCTTTGACAACCGGCCGGATCGCCGCGCGGATCGATCGGTTGCCGCTGACCTGGACGCAATGGCGGCTGGCGCTGATGACCCAGCTCTTCTGGGGGATTATCGTCGCCGTGGACGGCACCCCTGCCAAGCTCTACCCGTTTGTCTGGGGACCCGAGCACGCCTTTGGCCTGACCGCCTTCTCGCTGCTATTGGCCGTGGGCAACGGCGCCGGCATCATCATCGGCGAATATCTGATCAGCATGGTCTCCGATCGCTGGGGCCGCCGCACCGCGATGCTCGTGTCGGCGCTGCTCGTCTCGCTGCTGCTGTGGCCGACGGCCCTGACCAACAGTTATACTCTTCTGATGCTGTTCTTTTTCCTCTCTTCGTTCGGCATAGGCGGGATCATTTCCACCAGCGTGGTTTACATGGGCGAGATCGTGTCGCCGCGGCAGCGCGGCCGCATCATGCTGGCCTCACAGATCGTGGCCGTCATGGTATTTGGCCTGTTGGGCAATCTGCCGGCCCTGTTCTGGGTCCCGGCGGATTATCAATGGGTCATCTACCTTTACAGCTTTCTCGCCTTCATCGTTGTGGTGCCTCTGACCTTATGGGCGATGCCGGAATCCCCGCGCTGGCTGGAAGCGCACGGCCGCCATGCGCAGGCGGAGTACGTCATCGAGGGTCTGGAAAAAGAGTGCCTGCGGCGCAGAAGACAGACCAGCCTGCCGGAGCCGGACTATGCCAAATACCTGGTGCCGGTCACCGAGCATGTGCCGATGAAGCAGATGCTGAGCGGGGAATACGGCCGGCGCACCATTCTGCTGTTGATGGTCTGGATCCTGTTGTACAGCGGCATGTTCTACGGCTTTGGCGGGTATGAGCCGTCGATCCTGCACGCCTTCCATCTGAGCTCCAGCCTGACCTTTGCCGTGATCCTCGTGTCGACCATGTTCGGCGGCGGGGTCGGACTGGCGTTCTCCTCGTGGCTCGGCGAAAGGGTCGAACGCCGCAAGACCATTCTGGTGAGCGCGCTGGTCAATATTGCGGCATTGTGGGCTTTCTTCTTCGTCCACTCTGTCGTCCTGTCGTTCGTATTGATCACGATCTCGTGGGGCGCGGCGACGACGCTGCTTTTCAATCTGTACAACTATTCCGCTGCGAGCTACCCGACGCGGTTGCGGACTACCGGCGTGGGGCTGACGGACGGGCTTGGGCATTTGGGCGCCGTCTTCGGCCCGATCGTGGCGGGAGCCTTGTACGCAGCGACGGCAGAGATCGGATTTGTCGGCTGGTTCGCCTATATCACGATCGTCGGCGCCCTAATCCCGGCCCTCCTGCTCGCCTGGTTTGGGATCAACCAGCGCCGGGCGATCCTCGAACAGATCTCGACTTAAAGCCTGGTGAGTGAGGAAAATGGCGGAATGCGCTGCGAGGCTGAGCAAGAATTCGGATTTCCGCTGGATCAGCGCCCTACGTCCCCTGAGGAGCCGCCGCTTGGCGGCGGCATCTCGAAGGGCGAGGCCTCGCTTCGCGAGGCGCCTCAGGATGAGGATCTTTCTTAATGCCATCAAGAACATCCTCATGCTGAGGAGCGCCCGTCAGGGCGCATCTCGAAGCACGCACACAGCCGCTGCAGCCTTTTCCCGAGATTCTTGCCCAGCCGCTGCGCTTGTCCGCCCTACACCGTCCTCGTAGGGAGGACAAGCGCAGCGCATTCCCCAGACTTCGCAGCGCGGCGGCGACCCGAACGGACTGTTGAACGGGATCTGCGACAAAGAGCCTCTGCCGGCGGGAGTGCCGGGAGAGGCTCTGCGTTTTCCAGCCATGAAACACCTGCCGCCCGCGCTCTTTCCACGCTGGCCGAGCATTGCCGCCCGGCTGCGCAACTTCTTGGAAAGAAAGGAGACTTGACGCATTCCTGCCATTCTGTAACGACACGGCCGGTCGCGCGGCGGCTTGCAGAGGGAGGAAAAGAACCATGACGACAATTGCCGTCAGAGAAGACAAAACCATCCCCTGGTGGAAGGAGCCGACGCGGGAGCAATGGCTGGCCTATGGCGCCGCCTGGGCGGGCTGGACCTTGGACGCCTTCGACTTCACCGTGTTTCTGCTGATCATGGTGCCGATCGCGAACGAGTTTCATGTCCCGCTGACGGAAGTCACTGTCGTCTTCACCGTGACTTTATGGATGCGGCTGTTGGGGGCGACGGCGTCCGGCTGGCTCGCCGATCGGGTCGGGCGCAAAACCCCGCTGATGATCTCGGTCCTGTGGTATTCGGTGTGCAACTTCGCCGCAGGGTTTTCGCCGACCTTCTGGTTTCTGTTTCTGTTCCGCGCGCTTCTCGGCATCGGCATGGGAGCGGAGTGGCCGGCCGGCGCGGCGCTCGCGATGGAATCCTGGCCGGCGCGCTCGCGCGGCTTCATGAGCGGCGTTCTGCAAGGTTCGTGGGGGCTCGGCTATCTGTTGTCGAGCGTCATCTACGGCCTCCTTTACACCACGATCGGCTGGCGCGGCCTGTTGTGGCTTGGCGTCCTGCCCGCTCTCCTCGTCCTCTATATCCGCAAGTTCATCAAGGAACCGGAGGTATGGAAGGAGAACCGAGAGAAGCAGCGCTTGCAGAAGGAAGAATTCCGCCTGCCGCTGTTCGAGATCTTCCGGCCGCGCGTCCTGGGGAACACGCTCACCGCCTGCCTGTGGATGGGCAGCGGATTTGTCGTTTATTACACGGTTTTTGGCCTGTTCCCGACGCATCTGCAGAAGGATCTGCATTTCGGGCCGGAGGTGGTGGCGTTGCCGATCGCCCTGTCCAACGCGATGACCTTTATATCGAGCTGCGTGTGGGGCCATGTCGCCGACCGCATCGGCCGGCGCTGGGCGATGATCATCCCGGCGGCGATCGGCATCGTCGTCACGCCGTTCTACCTCGGTTTTGTCACCCACAGCTATGTCGTGCTGGTCGCCACCTTTACGGTTCAGGGATTCTTTGTCGGCAGCATTTACGGGCAGAACCCGGCCTATCTGAACGAGCGCTTCCCGACCGAGGTGCGCGCCACCGCCGCCGGCTTCTGCTATCACCAGGGCGCGATCTGGGGCGGCCTCGTCGGGCCGTTTCTGGCCGCCTGGGCGGCCGGCCTGCCGAACGGTTTCATGATCCCGATGCTGGTGGTCACGATCGCCTTTCTGCTGATCTTTATCGTCGCGCTGCTGCTCGGCCCGGAGACGAAGGGCAAGGTGCTGGTTTCCGATATCGAACTGGTGCACGCCCCGCAGCCCTCTTTGCCTGAAACGAGGCGCTGACCCGCGGGCCTCGCGCGCAAAAAAGCCTCTTCCGGGCGCTCCGGAAGAGGCTTTTTTGCGGCGACGGCGGGCGCTAGGCTTGCGGCAAATCTGCGGAGGAAATCATAGCTTATGTCGATGCGCGGCTGCGCGGCTGCGCGGCAAGCCGGTGCCGGCGGTTTCGGTCGAGACGATGGAACGCGACCACATCGCCCGCCTCGGCGCCGCCCGGGGCTCGGACATCGCCTTCATGGACCAGAAGATCCCCGCCTATCGGCGCGAGATCATCAACATGATCGGCATCGGGGTCACCGAGAATGCGGCCGACGCCGATTTGCAGCCGAAGATCAAGGCCCCAGCTCACGGCTTCGCGGTGGCCTATGCGCGCGCGCCAAAGGGCTGCGGCGCGGCCCTGCATCGCCACCCGACCGAGGAGGTGTTTGTGACCTTGAAGGGCAGGTGGGAGGTCTTCTGGCTCGAAGGCGAAGTCGAGCGCAGGATCGTCCTCGATCCAGGCGATATCGTCAATGTGCCGATCGGGGTCTATCGCGGCTTCCGCAATGCCAGCGACGACCCGCAATCGACCCTGATCGCGATCGTCGGCGGTCCCGACCCGGGCAAGGTCGACTGGCATCCCAGCGTCATCGCCGAGGCCCGCAGCACCGGCCTGTCGGTCGACGACGACGGCAACCTCGTCATCGAGGACGCCGCGGAATAAAAACGCTTCAACGCGAAGGGCGCCAAGGGGTTCGCAAAGGACGCCATGTATTTTGATCCTTTGCGACCTCCTGAGCCTGTCGAAGGGGCGAACCCCTTGCGTCCTTTGCGTTAAAATATTTTGGTTTTTCCGACGACAGGGCCGCGCCTCACAGAGCCCGCTTGCGTTGTCATACCGCGCAGTCGGCGGAATACCCCGCGGGTCAAGCCCGCGGGGTATTCCGCCCTACGCGTATCGGGAATATCGTAGGGCGGAAAAGCGGAGCGCATTCCGCCACTGTCCTCACTCAAGTGGGCTCTCAGGGGATCTCGACGCGCTCTCCGGGGTGGCTGCCGGCCCTCTGCGGCAAGATCAGGACGCAGAGGGTGATGAAGACGGCGATGACGGCCGAGGAGGTGAAGCGGCCAAGATGGAGGCCGCCGTCGCTGATTGGCTTGGTCAGCAGATCGCCACAGGTCGCGCCGAGCGGCCGGGTCAGGATGAAGGCGAGCCAGAACAGCAGGGTTCGCGAGATCCTCGTCGTGAAATACGCGACCGCGAGCAGCGCCAGCGCCGCGGCGAAGACCAGCGCGCCGCCCTCGTAGCCGAGCCCCGAATCATCAGCAAGAAAATCCCCAAGCGCGGTGCCCAGCGTGTTGGATAAGAGGATCGTCACCCAGTAGAAGGCCTCCTGCCGGGGCGAGATGATCGTGTTGACCGAGACCGAGCCGAGCGCAAGCCGCCACAGGCCGAGTGCGGCCATCACCAGCGCAAACAGGATCGCCGAGCCGCCGACATAGCCGATGCCGAGGGAGCGGTCGGCGAAGTCCGCCATCGTCGTGCCGACGGTGGTGGTAGCGACGATGACGGTCCAATACAGGAACGGGTTGAATTTGTCGGCCTTGATTTGTGCGGTTACCGCAACCGCAAAAAAGACGAAAAAAATCGCGGTGCTGAGCGCGTAGCCGAGGTTCAGCGTCATCGACAGGGCGTCCCCGCCGGTCTCGCCGATCGTGGTCGCGGCGATCTTGATGATCCAGAAGCCGAGAGTGACGGCCGGGACCTTGCTCGTGCAGAACTCTGCGGCGCTGTTTGTGGATTTATGAAAGATGCGGGTCACGACCATTCCAATTCCTCAGACTGCGACCGATACGGAGAAGCGTCGGCATGATACGGCCGGGAACATTGGCGAGACATGTCCGCCAGATTGAGATTTTGCAATGTGGCGGCAGCGGAACAGGCCGTTCACTTTTTGCGATGCGGCGGCGTTCTATCCCCTCTGTTCGGATCGACGGCAGGCTGTTCGGGGGCGCGCGGCAACTTGACGCGACGGCGATCCGGGCCCAGGCTTTAAGGAATGGCGCTGCCGAGTGGGAGGATGGCCATGAAGCTGATGTGGTTCCACCTGATGCCCTATACCGAATTGCCCGAGGATTTTCGCGACAAGCACCCCTCGGTATGGGTCGACATCCATTCCTCGTTGTTCGATCCCAAGCGCGCCCATCACATGTACAACGACTTCATGGACGAGTTGGAATTCGCCGCG
>DATFCQ010000237.1:0-15930 GCA_035252905.1 Allostellaceae bacterium
TACCGGCCGCAGTTTTACTTTCGCACGACGGACGTGACCGGGACGGTGCACCTGCCGGAGGGGACCGAGATGGTGATGCCGGGGGACAACATCGCGATGGAGGTCGAACTGATCGCGCCGATCGCGATGGATGAGGGCTTGCGCTTTGCCATCCGCGAGGGCGGACGCACCGTCGGCGCCGGCGTCGTCGCCAAGATCATCAAATGACAAGGTTGTGAGTATGCCCCGGCGCCACCAATTCTCTCGTCGCCGGGGCGGCATAGGAGTGTAGCTCAACTGGTAGAGCACCGGTCTCCAAAACCGGGGGTTGGGGGTTCGAGCCCCTCCACTCCTGCCAGCCCGCAGAGTCCGGGAAGGCGTGCGGCCAGGGGCCTTGTTCCTGGAACAGCGGCGGCCGAGACGCCATATGTCTGACATGTCTGTGGGACAGCCCGGCCGGGTATAGGTAGCTATGGCAAAGACAAACGTCGTCGAATTCATTCAGCAGGTGCGCCAGGAAGTGTCCCGCGTCACCTGGCCCACCCGCAAGGAAACCGCGGTCACGACCGCTTCGGTGTTTGTGATGGTGTTCATCGCCGCCGCCTTCTTTTTCCTGATCGATCAGGCGTTCTCGGAAGGCGTAAAACTCGTCTTCGGGCTCGGGCATTAGGGTTGTCGAGGCTCAGATGACCAGCCGCTGGTATGTCATCCACGTCTATTCGGGGTTCGAGAAGAAGGTCGCCTCAGCGATTCGCGAGCAGGCCGAGCAGAAGGGGCTGTCCGACAGGTTCGAGGAGATCCTTGTGCCGACCGAGGAGGTCGTCGAGGTCAAGCGCGGCTCCAAGGTCAGCTCGGAGCGCAAATTCTTCCCCGGCTATGTGCTGATCAAGATGGATATGAGCGACGAGACCTGGCACCTGGTCAAAAATACGGCCAAGGTCACCGGGTTTCTCGGCGGCCGCGGGCGCCCCTCGCCGATCAGCGAAGCCGAGGCGGCGCGCATCATCAACCAGGTGCAGGAAGGGATCGAACGTCCCAAGCCGTCGATCACCTTTGAGATCGGCGAGCAGGTCCGCGTCTGCGACGGTCCGTTCACCTCGTTCAACGGCCTCGTCGAGGAAGTCGACGAAGAGCGCGCGCGCCTCAAGGTCGCGGTGTCGATCTTCGGCCGCGCGACCCCGGTCGAACTGGAATACGCGCAGGTCGAGAAGGTGTGAGCGGGCGGGGAATGGCTTACGGCAGTTGTCGTCATCCCCGCT
The DNA here is from genome assembly GCA_035252905.1 of Allostellaceae bacterium. Lineage (GTDB taxonomy): Bacteria > Pseudomonadota > Alphaproteobacteria > ATCC43930 > CGMCC-115725 > AP-15. The sequence continues at coordinate 1,239 of DATFCQ010000237.1, forward strand.
GGCGCGGGGATGACGGTGATTGGGCGGCAACAACGGAATACCGCAGATGGCAAAAAAGATTGTCGGTCTGATCAAATTGCAGGTGCCGGCCGGCAAGGCCAACCCTTCGCCGCCGATCGGGCCGGCTCTCGGCCAGCGCGGGCTCAACATCATGGAGTTCTGCAAGGCCTTCAACGCGGCGACGCAGGGGCTGGAGCCGGGGATGCCGATCCCGGTCGTGATCACCGCCTATGGCGACCGCTCCTTCACCTTTGTCACCAAGACGCCGCCGGCGAGCTATTTTCTCAAGCAGGCGGCGGGGATCGAAAAGGGCGCCACCGCCACCGGCAAGGGCAGTGCGGTCGGCCGCGTGACGATGGCGCAGATCCGCGACATCGCCGAGAAGAAGATGCAGGACCTGAACGCCCAGGACATCGAGGGCGCGTGCCGCATGCTGGTCGGCTCGGCGCGTTCGATGGGGCTCGACGTGGTGGAGTGAGCGATGGCGAAGATCGGCAAGCGGCTCGACAAGGCCTATGAGGGGCTCGACCCGAACCGCACGGTGCGCCTCGACGAGGCGGTCAAACTGATCAAGGAACGGACCAAGGCCAAGTTCGACGAGACCGTCGAAATCGCGATGAACCTCAACCTCGATCCGCGCAAGCCCGACCAGAACCTGCGCGGCACGGTCATGCTGCCGCACGGCACCGGCAAGACGGTGCGGGTCGCGGTCTTCGCCCGCGGCGACCGGGCGAGCGAGGCCGAGGCCGCCGGCGCCGACATCGTCGGCGCCGAGGATCTCGCCGAGCGGGTGCAGGCCGGACAAATCGATTTCGACCGCTGCATTGCGACGCCGGACATGATGGCCCTGGTCGGCCGGCTCGGCCGGATCCTGGGGCCGCGCGGCCTGATGCCGAACCCGCGGCTCGGCACGGTCACCCAGAACGTCGCCGAGGCGGTGCGCGCCGCCAAGGGCGGCCAGGTCGAGTTTCGCGCCGAAAAGGCCGGGATCGTCCATGCCGGGGTCGGCAAAGCGAGCTTTACGGATGCCGCGCTCGTCGATAATGTGCGCGCCTTTGTCGGCGCGATCACCCGCGGCAAGCCGAGCGGCGTCAGAGGCACCTACATCAAAAAGGTGAGTCTCAGCTCGTCGATGGGTCCGAGCGTCAAGGTCGAACTGGCAGGCCTGGCCGAGGAAGCCCGAGCCTGAGAGCACGGGTTGGCCGGCGCGGCCGACGCAGCGAGTCCGGAGACACGGGGTGGAGCGAGTCCAGAAACAGCAGGTGGTCGACACCTTGCGCGCCGATCTCTCCGAGATCGCCTGCGTCGTGGTGACCCGCCAATCCGGCCTCACCGTGGCCGAGGTCACCCAGTTGCGCCGGCAGATGCGCGGCGCCGGCGCGAATTTCCGGGTCACCAAGAACCGGCTGGCGCGACGCGCTCTTGCCGGCACCCGGTTCGAGCCGCTGTCGCCGCTGTTCACCGGCCCGACGGCGATCGCCTTTTCGCGCGATCCCGTCGCCGCCGCCAAGGTCGCGGTCGAGTTCGCCAACCGCAACGACAAATTGACCATCATCGGCGGGGGGCTCTCCGGGCAGCAGATCGACGCGGCCGGAATCAGAGCGCTCGCCAGCCTGCCCTCGCTCGACGAATTGCGCGGCCAATTGATCGGGCTGATCTCGACCCCCGCCACCCGCGTCGCAGCCTTGTTGCAGACCCCGGCGGGGCGGGTCGCGCGCGTTCTCGCCGCGCAGTCGGAAGCGGCAGGCGGGGCGGAAGCGGCGCCAGCGGCCGCCGAATCGTAATCAACCAGGAGCTTGAGGATCAGGAGCGGCAAGATGGCGGATTTGGCACAATTGGTCGAAGATCTTTCGGCCTTGACGGTGATCGAGGCGGCGCAGCTGTCCAAGATGCTGGAGGAGAAATGGGGCGTCTCGGCGGCGGCGCCGGTCGCCGTCGCCGCGGCCGCCCCCGCCTCAGCCGCCGAGGCGGCCCCGGAAAAGACCGAGTTCGACGTCATTCTGGCTGCGATCGGCGAAAAGAAGATCAACGTGATCAAGGAAGTCCGGGCGATCACCAGCCTCGGGCTCAAGGAGGCAAAGGATCTCGTCGAGGCCGCCCCCAAGCCGGTCAAGGAGGGCGTCAACAAGGAAGAGGCGGCAAAAATCAAGAAACAGCTTGAAGATGCGGGAGCCACTGTCGAAATAAGGTAGGTTCTGCCACGGCTTTCCGAGACCGGAACCGGCAGCCGCCCGGCAACGGCTGCCGCGTTCACCACAAGACCTGCGAACCGGGGTGAGGCTTTGCGCCCACGCCCGGCTTTTGCCGTCCCCGGGCGAGGAGGTCCGGGCAACATCCGCCGCGGGCAGGCGAGGATTGGGCGTCCGGTGCGGCGATCGGCAGCAGCCGGGGATCCCGGCAGGGCGCCGCCGGCACCGGACTGGCGAGACGGGACCGCCCCGGGCATCGGACCATCGGGGCCGGTCCACAGCGAGGAGCATTTATGGCTATATCCTTCACGGGCAAGAAGCGGATCCGCAAAAGCTTCGGGCGCATTCCCGAAGTCGCGCCGATGCCGAACCTGATCGAGGTGCAGAAGAGCTCCTATGATCATTTCTTGCAGATGGGGGTGGTTCCCGAGCAGCGCGCCAGCGTCGGGCTGCAGGAGGTGTTCAGATCGGTATTCCCGATCCGCGATTTTTCGGATCGCGCGCAGCTCGAATTCGTCCGCTACGAATTGGAGACGCCCAAATACGACGTCGACGAGTGCCAGCAGCGCGGCATCACCTATGCCGCGCCGCTCAAGGTGACGTTGCGCCTCGTCGTTTGGGACATCGACGAGGACACCGGCTCGCGCTCGATCCGCGACATCAAGGAGCAGGACGTCTATATGGGCGACATGCCGCTGATGACGAAGAACGGCACCTTCATCATCAACGGCACCGAACGGGTCATCGTCTCGCAGATGCACCGCAGCCCCGGGGTCTTCTTCGACCATGACCGGGGCAAGACCCATTCCTCGGGGAAATATCTGTTCGCGGCGCGGGTGATCCCGTATCGCGGCTCGTGGCTCGATTTCGAGTTCGACGCCAAGGATCACATCTATGTGCGCATCGACCGGCGCCGCAAACTGCCGGCGACGACCTTGCTGCTCGCGCTCGACGACGCCGCCACCGAACAGAAGCGCGCGGAGGGCAAGACCCTGGCTCCGGGCGAAGCGGCCGGGATGTCAAAAGAGGAAATCCTCGCCGCTTTCTACGACACGCTGATTTTCCGGCATGGCCCGAACGGCTGGATGACCGGGTTCGATCCGGAACAGTTCAAGGGCAAACTGGCCGCCGACCTGATCGACGCCAGGACCGGCGAGGTCAAGGCCGAGGCCGGGGCGAAGATGACGCCGCGCCTCGCGCGCCGCCTGCGCGAGGAGGGCCTCGACGACGTACTGGTCGCCGAGGAGGACCTCGTCGGCCGCTATTTTGCGAGCGATTTGATTAACGAGGAAACCGGCGAAGTCTATTTCGAGGCCGGCGATGAGGTCACCGCCGCCGCCCTGGCGCAGCTCCTCGAACTCGGCATCACCGAACTGTCGGTATTGGCGATCGATCACGTCACCGTCGGTCCTTATATCCGTAACACCCTCGCCATCGACAAGAACGCGACGCGCGAGGACGCGCTGATCGATATCTACCGGGTCATGCGGCCGGGCGAGCCGCCGACCTTGGAGACGGCCGAAGCCCTGTTCCGCAGCCTGTTCTTCGACAACGAGCGCTACGATCTGTCGGCGGTCGGACGGGTCAAGATGAACTCGCGCTTGGGGCTCGAAACCGATGATTCGGTGCGCATCCTGCGCAAGCCCGACATCCTCGCGATCCTCAAGGTCCTGACCGAACTGAAGGACGGGCGCGGCGAGATCGACGACATCGACCATCTCGGCAATCGCCGCGTGCGCTCGGTCGGCGAATTGATGGAAAACCAGTACCGCGTCGGCCTGTTGCGCATGGAACGGGCGATCCGCGAGCGCATGAGCTCGGTCGAGATCGACACCGTGATGCCGCACGATCTGATCAACGCCAAGCCGGCCGCCGCCGCGGTGCGCGAGTTTTTCGGCTCGTCGCAATTGTCGCAATTCATGGACCAGACCAACCCGCTGTCCGAGATCACTCACAAGCGGCGCTTGTCGGCGCTGGGACCGGGCGGTCTGACGCGCGAGCGGGCCGGGTTCGAGGTGCGCGACGTGCACCCGACCCATTACGGCCGCATCTGCCCGATCGAGACCCCGGAAGGCCCCAATATCGGATTGATCAACAGCCTCGCGACCTATGCCCGAGTCAACCAGTACGGCTTTATCGAGAGCCCCTATCGCAGGGTCAGGGACGGCCGGGTCACCGACGAGGTCGTCTACCTGTCGGCGATGGACGAGGGCCGCTATGCGATCGCCCAGGCCAATGTCGAGGTCGACGGCGACGGCCGCATCGCCGCCGAACTGACCAATTGCCGCAAGGGCGGCGAGTTCGTCATGCTGCACCCGCAGGACATCGACCTGATCGACGTCTCGCCCAAGCAACTGGTCTCGGTCGCGGCGGCGCTGATCCCGTTTCTCGAAAACGACGACGCCAACCGCGCGCTGATGGGCTCGAACATGCAGCGCCAGGCGGTGCCGCTGATCCAGGCCGAGGCGCCGCTGGTCGGCACCGGCATGGAGGAGACGGTGGCGCGCGATTCGGGGGTCACGATCATCGCCCGCCGCTCGGGGGTCATCGACCAGGTCGACGCAACCCGCATCGTCGTGCGCGCCACCGAGGAGACCTCGGCCGCCGCATCCGGGGTCGACATCTACAACCTATTGAAATTCCAGAGATCCAACCAGAACACCTGCATCACCCAGCGGCCCCTGGTCAAGGTCGGCGACCGCGTCAACGCCGGCGACATCATCGCCGACGGTCCGTCGACCCAGCTCGGCGAACTGGCCCTGGGGCGCAACGTGCTGTGCGCGTTCATGCCGTGGAACGGCTACAATTTCGAGGACTCGATTCTGATTTCCGAACGCATCGTCGCCGATGACGTGTTCACCTCGATCCATATCGAGGAGTTCGAGGTGATGGCGCGCGACACCAAGCTCGGCCAGGAGGAGATCACCCGGGACATCCCGAATGTCGGCGAGGAGGCGCTGAAAAACCTCGACGAAGCCGGGATCGTCTATATCGGCGCCGAGGTCAAGCCGGGCGACATCCTGGTCGGCAAGGTGACGCCGAAGGGCGAATCGCCGATGACCCCGGAGGAGAAACTGTTGCGCGCGATCTTCGGCGAGAAGGCGTCCGACGTGCGCGACACCTCGTTGCGCCTGCCGCCGGGCGTCTCGGGTACGATCGTCGAGGTGCGCGTCTTTTCGCGGCGCGGCGTCGACAAGGACGAGCGCGCCCTGGCAATCGAGCGCGCCGAGATCGAGCGGCTCGCCAAGGACCGCGACGACGAGCGCGCGATATTGCAGCGCAGCTTTGCCGCGCGCCTCAAAGAATTGCTGCTGGGCCAGACCGCCGTCGGCGGGCCCAAAGGGATGCGGTCGGGCACCGAGATCAGCGAAGCCGTGCTCGGCGAATACACCCCCGGCCAGTGGCGGCAGATCTCGATCCGCGACGATGCGCGGATGGCCGATATCGAGGCGCTGAAAAAGCAGAGCGACGACGCCGAATCCGAACTCGCCGCCCGGTTTGAAAGCAAGGTCGAAAAACTGCAGCGCGGCGACGAGTTGCCGCCCGGCGTGATGAAGATGGTCAAGGTCTTTGTTGCGGTGAAGCGCAAACTGCAGCCGGGCGACAAGATGGCCGGCCGGCACGGCAACAAGGGCGTGATCTCGCGCATCGTGCCGGCCGAGGACATGCCCTATCTCGAGGACGGCACGCCGGTCGACATCGTCTTGAACCCATTGGGCGTGCCGAGCCGGATGAATGTCGGTCAGATCCTCGAAACCCATCTCGGCTGGGCCGCGGCCGGGCTCGGCCGCAAGATCGGCGAGGTGCTCGACAAATTGCGGCGCGGCGGCGGCGATCTGCGCCGCCTCCTCGGCGAGGTCTATGACGGTACGGAAAAAACCGAGATCGACGGGCTCGCCGAGAACGAGCTGGTCGAACTGGCCGGCAATCTCGCCCACGGCGTGCCGATGGCGAGCCCGGTCTTCGACGGCGCGCGCGAAGAGGACATCGTGGCGATGCTGGAAAAAGCCGGCCTCTCTTCCTCGGGCCAGGTGACCCTGACCGACGGGCGCACCGGCGAGGCGTTCGACCGCAAGGTGACGGTGGGCTACATCTATATGCTGAAGCTCCACCACCTCGTCGACGACAAGATCCATGCCCGCTCGATCGGCCCCTACAGCCTCGTCACCCAGCAGCCGCTCGGCGGCAAGGCGCAATTCGGGGGCCAGCGCTTTGGCGAGATGGAGGTGTGGGCGCTCGAAGCCTACGGCTCCGCCTACACCTTGCAGGAGATGCTGACGGTCAAGTCCGACGACGTCTCCGGCCGCACCAAGGTGTACGAGGCGATCGTGCGCGGCGACGACAATTTCGAGGCCGGCATCCCCGAATCCTTCAATGTGCTGGTCAAGGAGCTGCGCTCGCTCGGCCTCAACGTCGAACTGGAGCAGCGCAACTATTGAGCCGGGTTACACGAGCAGCAAGAGGGCGGCGCGCCGCCCGCGCGGGCGCCGCCGCGGGTGAACGGGCGCCCAACGCGACAGCGTTTTCCGAAAGGGGTCGTTCATGAACGAATTGATGAACATCTTCGGTCAGGTCAGCGGGCCGCAGAGCTTCGATCAGATCAAGATCTCGATCGCCAGCCCTGAGCGCATCCGCTCCTGGTCGTATGGCGAAATCAAGAAACCGGAAACGATCAACTATCGGACGTTCAAGCCCGAGCGGGACGGCCTGTTCTGCGCCCGGATCTTCGGGCCGATCAAGGATTACGAGTGCCTGTGCGGCAAGTACAAGCGGATGAAGTATCGCGGGATCATCTGCGAGAAATGCGGCGTCGAAGTCACCCTGTCAAAGGTGCGGCGCGACCGCATGGGCCATATCGAACTGGCCTCGCCGGTGGCGCATATCTGGTTCCTGAAGTCATTGCCGAGCCGGGTCGGCCTGCTCCTGGATATGACGCTGAAAGACCTCGAACGCGTTCTCTATTTCGAGAATTACGTGGTCATCGAGCCGGGGCTGACCCCGCTCAAGCTGCACCAGCTCCTCTCCGAGGAAGAATATCTGAAGGCCCAGGAGGATTACGGCGACGAGCAGTTCACCGCGGCGATCGGCGCCGAAGCCTTGAAGACGATGCTGTCGGCGATCGATCTGGGCGAGGAGCGCGAGCGGCTGCGCACCGATCTGCGCGAGACCAGTTCCGAAGCGCGGCGCAAAAAACTCGTCAAGCGCCTGAAGCTGGTCGAGGCCTTTATCGAATCGAACAGCCGGCCGGAATGGATGGTGCTCGAAGTCGTCCCGGTCATCCCGCCCGAATTGCGCCCCTTGGTTCCGCTCGACGGCGGCCGCTTTGCCACCTCGGATCTGAACGACCTGTACCGGCGCGTCATCAACCGCAACAACCGGCTGAAGCGGCTCATCGAGCTGCGCGCGCCCGACATCATCGTGCGCAACGAGAAGCGCATGCTGCAGGAGGCCGTCGACGCGCTGTTCGACAACGGCCGGCGCGGGCGCGTCATCACCGGCGCCAACAAGCGGCCGCTCAAATCGCTGTCCGACATGCTGAAGGGCAAGCAGGGCCGCTTCCGCCAGAACCTCCTGGGCAAGCGCGTCGACTATTCGGGGCGCTCGGTCATCGTCGTCGGCCCCGAACTGAAACTGCATCAGTGCGGCCTGCCGAAAAAGATGGCGCTCGAACTGTTCAAGCCGTTCATCTATTCAAAGCTTGAACTTTACGGGCTCGCCAGCACGATCAAGGCGGCGAAGCGCATGGTCGAAAAGGAGCGGCCCGAGGTGTGGGACATCCTCGAAGAGGTGATCCGCGAGCATCCGGTGCTGTTGAACCGCGCCCCGACCCTGCACCGCCTCGGCATCCAGGCGTTCGAGCCGGTGTTGATCGAGGGCAAGGCGATCCAGTTGCACCCGCTCGTCTGCACCGCCTTCAACGCCGATTTCGACGGCGATCAGATGGCGGTGCACGTGCCGTTGTCATTGGAGGCGCAGCTCGAGGCGCGCGTCCTGATGATGTCGACCAACAACATCCTGTCGCCGGCGAGCGGCAAGCCGATCATCGTGCCGTCGCAGGACATCGTTCTCGGCCTCTATCACGTGACGATGGAGCGCGACGAGCGCCCGGGCATGGCGCTGAAGATCAGGAGCGTCGGCGAACTCGAAAAAGCCCTCGCCCAGGACGGCGTGTTCTTCTACGCCCCCGGCAAATCGCAGGCCGAGATCCGCGGCGCGACCGCGGCTCCCGATCTCGACGCGCTGATGGAACGGATTGCGCGGCGCGAAGTCACCGTGCACCGCAAGGTCCGCGTCACCGGCCGCGAGGCCTTGGAGGCCGGGCTCGCGCGCGGCGATCTGCGCGTATTCGACGCCGAGCGCGGCGCTCCGGTGCAGGCCCCCGCGCCCGCCGAGGTCGAGAGGGCGGTGGCCGAGGGCCGGGCCTTCCTCTACCGCATCCCGACCTTCCGCAACGACGCCGAGGTCGAGGAGGCCCTGCAGGAAGGCGTCATCACCCTGCAGTGCAAGATCAAGGTCCGGCTCGGGCGGATCGACGGACAGACCGCGCCGCGCCTCGTCGAGACCACCCCGGGCCGCCTCTTATTGTCGGAGATCCTGCCGTCCCATCCCAATGTCGGCTTTGATCTGGTCAATCAATTGTTGACCAAGAAGGAGATCAGCAACGTCATCGACCAGGTCTATCGCCACTGCGGCCAGAAGGAGACTGTGATCTTCTGCGACCGGCTGATGACCCTGGGCTTTCAGCAGGCCTGCAAGGCCGGCATCTCGTTCGGCAAGGACGATCTGATCATCCCCGACGCCAAGCGGCGGCTGATCGCCGAGGCGCAGGAGAAGGTCAAGGAGTACGAGCAGCAATACCAAGAGGGCCTCATCACCCAGGGCGAGAAGTACAACAAGGTCGTCGACGTCTGGTCGGCCTGCACCGACAAGGTCGCCGACGAGATGCTGAAGATGATCCGCGCCTCGAAGCCGGGCGAACCGGTCAACTCGGTGTGGATGATGGCGGATTCGGGGGCGCGCGGCTCGGCGGCGCAGATCAAGCAATTGGCCGGAATGCGCGGGTTGATGGCCAAGCCCTCGGGCGAGATCATCGAGACCCCGATCATCTCGAACTTCAAGGAAGGGCTGACCGTGCTCGAATACTTCAATTCGACGCACGGGGCGCGCAAGGGTCTCGCCGACACCGCGTTGAAGACGGCGAATTCGGGCTATCTGACGCGCCGCCTTGTCGACGTCGCGCAGGATGCGATCATCACCGAGGAGGATTGCGGCACGACCCGCGGTCTGCCGACGCGGGCGGTGGTCGAGAGCGGCGAAGTCATCGCGCCGCTCGCCGAGCGCATCTTGGGGCGCACCGTCGCGGTCGATCTTGTCGATCCGCTGACCGGCGCGGTCGTGCTGACCGGCGGGACATTGATCGATGAGGAGGCGGTCGCCCGCATCGAACAGGCCGGCATCGACGAGGTGCCGATCCGCTCGGTGTTGACCTGCGAGACGCGCGGTGGTCTGTGCGGCAAGTGCTACGGGCGCGATCTCGCGCGCGGCACCGTCGTCAACATCGGCGAGGCGGTCGGCGTGATCGCGGCGCAGTCGATCGGCGAGCCCGGGACGCAGTTGACCATGCGCACCTTCCACATCGGCGGCGCGGCGCAGCGCGGGGCCGAGCAGTCCTCGATCGAGGCCGCCTTTGATGCGACGGTGCAGATCGCCAACCGCAACGTCGTCCTCAATTCGAGCGGCGTGCCGATCATCATGGGGCGCAATTGCGAGATCGTATTGCTCGACGAGGCCGGCCGCGAGAAGGTGCGGCATCGCGTGCCCTACGGCGCGCGGCTCTTGGCCGACGAGGGGCGCCACGTCCATCAGGGCGAGCGGCTGGTCGAATGGGACCCGCATACGATCCCGATCATCACCGAGCGCGACGGCGTCGCCCATTACGTCGATCTGATCATGGGCGTCTCGATGCGCGAGGAGGTCGACGAAGCGACCGGCATCTCCTATCTGCACGTGACCGACTGGAAGCAGCAGCCGCGCGGCAGCGATCTGCGGCCGCGGATCACGTTGCGCGACGAAGCGGGCGAGGTGGTGACGCTCGCCAACGGCATGGAGGCGCGCTACTTCCTGCCCGAGAAGGCGATCCTGTCGGTCGAGAACGGCGCGCATGTGCAGGCCGGCGACGTGATCGCCCGTCTGCCCCGCGAATCCTACAAGACGCGCGACATCACCGGCGGCCTGCCGCGGGTCGCCGAACTGTTCGAGGCGCGCAAACCCAAGGATTTCGCGATCATCAGCGAGAGCGACGGCCGCATCGAGTTCGGCAAGGACTACAAGACCAAGCGGCGGATCCTGGTGGTCCCGGACGGAGAGGACAAGCAGCCGCTCGAATACCTGATCCCGAAGGGCAAGCACATCGCCGTGCAGGAGGGCGACTTTGTGCAGAAGGGCGACCTTCTGATGGACGGCAACCTCGTCCCGCACGACATCCTGCGCATCCTCGGGGTCGAGGCGCTGGCGAGTTATCTGATCCACGAGATCCAGGAGGTCTATCGGCTGCAGGGCGTGCGCATCAACGACAAGCACATCGAGGTGATCGTGCGCCAGATGCTGCAGAAGGTGGAGATCGAGGACGGCGGCGAGACCACATTGCTCGCCGGCGATCAGGTCGACCGCAGCGAGTTCGAACTGGAAAACACCAAGATCGAGCGGGAAGGGCTGCGCCCGGCGACGGCTCATCCGGTGTTGCAGGGCATCACCAAGGCGAGCCTGCAGACCAGCTCGTTCATCTCCGCGGCGTCGTTCCAGGAGACGACGCGCGTCCTCACCGAGGCCGCGGTGTCGGGGAAGGTCGATCAGTTGACCGGGCTCAAGGAGAACGTGATCGTCGGCCGTCTGATCCCGGCCGGGACCGGCAGCGTCATCGCGCGGCTGCGGGAGATCGCCGCCGAGCGCGACCGCGAACTGGCGGCGATCGCCGCGGAGCCGCCGCCGCAACCGCAACTGCTCGAGGCCGACAAGCGCACGGCCTGAGCGCGGGTTGAGGAAGGCGGCGGAATGCGCTTTGCTTTTCCGCCCTACGGTTTGGCGTAGGGCGGAAAAGCGCAGCGCATTCCGCCAATCCTGCGGGCGATGCCGCTTGACCGGCTGTTCCGGCGCCCATAGTATTTGCGCTCTCTTGCCGGGCTGGCGGTAGGAAGCCACCTAGACGCAGCGTATCCTCTAGTCATGGCTCGGCGCCCTTGTGAGGGGGCGCACAATTCGCGGGAGAAGAGTTTCACCGCCCGACGTGGGATTGGCGTCGGGCGGGTCGTGTTTGACGAGGTCGAGATGCCGACGATAAATCAGCTGATCCGCAACCCGCGCGAGCCGCAGGTCGCACGCAACAAGGTTCCGGCGATGGAAGCCTGCCCGCAGAAGCGGGGCGTGTGCACCCGCGTCTATACGACCACCCCGAAAAAGCCGAACTCGGCTTTGCGCAAGGTGGCGCGGGTCCGCCTCACCAACGGTTTCGAGGTGACGAGCTACATCCCCGGCGAGGGCCACAACCTGCAGGAACACTCGGTCGTGTTGATCCGCGGCGGCCGGGTCAAGGACCTGCCGGGGGTGCGCTACCACATCATCCGCGGCACCCTCGACACCCAGGGCGTCAAGGACCGGCGGCAGCGCCGGTCGAAATACGGCGCCAAGCGCCCGAAATAGGAGGAAGGCCATGTCGCGCCGCCGCGCCGCCGTCAAACGCGAGGTCCTGCCGGATCCCAAATTCGGCGACAGCGTCCTGACCAAGTTCATGAACTGCCTGATGCACGAGGGCAAGAAGTCGGTGGCCGAGCGGATCGTCTACGGCGCGCTCGACCGCGTCTCGAAACGGAGCGGGCAGGACCCGTTGCGCGTTTTCCATGATGCGCTGACCAATGTGCGCCCCGCGGTCGAGGTGCGCTCGCGCCGGGTCGGCGGCGCCACCTATCAGGTGCCGGTCGAGGTCCGTCCCGACCGCAGCCAGGCGCTGGCGATCCGCTGGCTGATCAGCAGCGCGCGGGGGCGTTCGGAGAATACGATGGAGGAGCGGTTGTCGGGCGAACTCCTCGACGCGTCCAACAATCGCGGCGTCGCCGTCAAGCGGCGGGAAGACACGCATCGCATGGCTGACGCCAACAAGGCCTTCTCGCATTACCGCTGGTAAGGCGCGGCGGAGCACGTTTGGTTCAGTCATGTTTTTCGCGGGCGCCCTCAGGAGGCGCTGTCGCCGGAGTTAGTCTATGGCACGCACGACACCCCTCGAGCGCTACCGAAACATCGGCATCATGGCGCATATCGACGCCGGCAAGACCACCACGACCGAGCGCATCCTCTATTATACCGGCCGCTCCTACAAAATCGGCGAGGTGCATGAAGGCACCGCAACGATGGACTGGATGGAGCAGGAACAGGAGCGCGGCATCACGATCACCTCGGCGGCGACCACCTGTTTCTGGCGGGATTACCGGATCAACATCATCGATACGCCGGGTCACGTCGATTTCACGATCGAGGTCGAGCGCTCATTGCGCGTGCTCGACGGCGCCGTCGCCGTGTTCGATTCGGTCGCCGGGGTCGAGCCGCAATCGGAAACCGTCTGGCGCCAGGCCGACAAATATGGCGTGCCGCGCATCTGCTTTGTCAACAAGATGGACCGGATCGGCGCCGATTTCGCGCGCTGCGTCGCGATGATCGACGAGCGGCTCGGCGCCAATCCGCTGGTCCTGCAACTGCCGATCGGGGCCGAGAGCGATTTTGTCGGGGTGCTCGACCTGGTGGCGATGAAGGCGGTTCGGTGGCGCGAGGAGACCTTGGGCGCCCAGTTCGACGTCGTCGACATCCCGCCCGAGAGGGAGGCGGAGGCCAGGACATTCCGGGCCAAACTGGTCGAGACCGCGGTCGAGCAGGACGACGAGGCGCTCGAAGCCTATCTCGGCGGCGAGGAACCGAGCGTGGAAACCCTGGAGCGGTGCATCCGCAAGGGGACGATCGCCGGCGCCTTTGTTCCGGTCCTGTGCGGCGCCGCCTTCAAGAACAAGGGCGTGCAGCCGCTCCTCGACGCGATCGTGGCCTATCTTCCCTCGCCCGCCGACGTCGCCGCGATCAAGGGCGTCAAGGCCGGCACCGACGAGGCGGTGGTGCGCCGCTGCTCGGACGACGAGCCGTTTTCCGCGCTCGCCTTCAAGATCATGACCGACCCGTTTGTCGGCTCGCTGACCTTTGTGCGCATCTATTCCGGGGTGCTCGCTTCGGGCGGCCAGGTCTTGAACACGATCAAGAACAGCCGCGAGCGGATCGGCCGCATGCTGCAAATGCATGCCAATCACCGCGAAGACATCAAGGAAACGCGGGCCGGCGACATCGTCGCCCTGGCCGGGCTCAAGAACACGACGACCGGCGATACCTTGTCGGACCCGGCCCATCCGGTCGTGCTCGAACGCATGGAATTCCCCGACCCGGTCATCGAGATCGCGGTCGAGCCCAAGACCAAGAGCGACCAGGAGAAGATGGGCCAGGCGCTCGCCCGGCTCGCCACCGAGGATCCCTCGTTCCGCGTCAGCATCGACCCGGAAAGCGGCCAGACCGTGGTCAAGGGCATGGGCGAACTGCACCTCGAAATCATCGTCGACCGCATGAAGCGCGAGTTCAAGGTCGACGCCAATGTCGGCGCCCCGCAGGTCGCCTATCGCGAGACGATCACCCGCACGGCCGAAGTCGATTACACGCACAAGAAGCAGACCGGCGGGGCGGGACAGTTCGCCCGCATCAAGGTGCGCTTCGAGCCGCTGCCGCCGGGCTCGGGCTTCGCTTTCGAGAATGCGGTGGTCGGCGGCGCGGTCCCGAAGGAATTCATTCCCGGCGTCGAGAAAGGGCTCCGGGCCTCGGCTGAAACCGGGGTTCTGGCCGGGTTCCCGGTCATCGATCTGAAGGCGGTCCTGTTCGACGGCGCCTATCACGAGGTCGATTCGAGCGTGCTCGCCTTCGAGATCGCGGCCCGCGCCGCCTTCAAGGATGGGGTCATGAAGGCGGCTCCCAAACTGCTCGAGCCGATCATGCGGGTCGAGGTCGTGACGCCCGAGGAGTATATGGGCGACGTGATCGGCGATCTGAACAGCCGGCGCGGTCAGATCACCGGCATGGACACGCGCGGCAACGCCCGGGTCATCAACGCGATGGTGCCGCTCGCCAACATGTTCGGCTACGTTAACACCCTGCGGTCGATGAGCCAGGGCCGCGCCCAGTACACGATGCATTTCGACCATTACGAACAGGTGCCGCAGGCGGTCGCGGACGAGGTCCGCGCCAAGATGGCCTGACCGGGCCCTGCGATTCGAGCGGAGAACGAGAAGATGTCGAAGGCGAAGTTTCAGCGGACGAAGCCGCATTGCAACATCGGGACGATTGGGCACATCGACCACGGCAAGACGACGTTGACGGCGGCGATCACCAAGGTGTTGGCGGAGCGGGGCGGGGCGACGTTTGTGCCGTTT
>DATFCQ010000238.1:0-21780 GCA_035252905.1 Allostellaceae bacterium
AGTTTGCCGTCATCCGCTCGCTGCTCTCGACTGCCAGAAAACAGGGTTGGGATCTCCTCCACACCCTGACCAGCGATCCCATGCACCTGATCGCAGACCTTCGGCTTGAGTAACCGCTCACAGAACCTGGGCAGTAACAAATGTTGTAGAAATCAGAGCACGTCACAACAGGCAGTGGCAATCTAAAGCGTCTTCCTTCATTGCGTCTGGACCTCCCCAAGAGTAAAGGCTTTTGGCATGGAAGCCCCTCCGATCGAGAGACGTCTCGCGGCAATCCTTGCGGCGGATGTCGAGGGCTATAGCCGCCTGATGCACAGCGATGAAGAAGCCACAATCGCGATGTTGTCCGTTCGTCGCGCAGTGGTTGATCAGCTCATCGCGCAGCATAGGGGCCGGATTGCGAATACAGCCGGCGACAGTGTGCTCGCCGAATTCGCGAGTGTACTGGATGCCGTCCGTTGTGCGGTCGAGATCCAAGAAATGCTTGCGCGCGCGAACGAAGAGGAGCCCGAAGCGCGACGGATGCGTTTCCGGATCGGCATCAATGTCGGAGACGTAATGGTCAAAGAGGGCGATATTTTCGGTGATGGCGTAAATGTCGCCGCTCGGCTCGAGGGGCTGGTCAGGGGTGGCGAGATCTGCGTCTCACGAGGCGTGCGCGATCACTTGCATCATCGCGGCGGCATGGTCTTCGAGGATCTTGGCGAACAGCTGGTCAAGAACATCGCTCACCCAATCCGAGCTTTTCGGCTCCGCATCGCGGAAGATACATCCGGCCAGGAGGGTCCGAGCATCGAGGACGCTGCCGAGCCGCCCGAAATGCCTTCGGCTCCAGCGGAGATCTCCGAATTATCTGCCGACACCGAGGCTTCCCTGGAACTCGCGTTTTGGGAAAGCGTCAAGGACGGCAGTCCTGCGGAGCTCGAAGCCTATCTCGAACACTATCCGGAAGGGACCTTCGCCTCGCTCGCCAGAACGCGACTGGAGGCCGCCGCGCTCTCCCCGGCAGACCCTTCGACTCCGGCGCCCGCGGAGAGCACCGTGGATGCTCTCGATCTTACGTTCTGGAATTCCGTGAAGGACAGCAACCGGCGCGAGGAACTTGAGGCCTATCTGGAGCAACATCCGAATGGCCACTTCGCCAATCTTGCCCGAGCGCGCCTTTCCTCGCCAGAAGTCACCTAAACTCCGTCCAGTTTGAGAGGTACGGTTTTCGGAGCCAAGTAGTGGAGCATCTTACCACAAAGGGCGCGAAGGTCTCGCAAAGGACGCAAAGATTCAGAGCATTAATTGTCCGATATGCCATCGCGTCCTTTGCGGTGAGGCGTTTTTGGAAGCTCGATCCCGAACAGGAAAAATGACGGTTTTGCGGCTCTGCCTCGGTCCCGACATCCGGGTTGGAGATCAGCTTGCTCGCCGCCGCGAATCCGGGCCGCGCATATCTGAGGATCGACGAGGCGGTCGGTCGCCGAGCAGTCAATCGACGTCGTCGTGCAGGCAGCGAATTTGGGTCCCGAGATCATGACTGCGGGCCGGCACGACCGGTCTGCCGCAAGGTATTCGGATCGGCTATGATCGCCGCTCCTGCACCAGGCGGATCGGATGAGGGTGGCGGGCACGGGTTCGGACGGCGCCGGCGCGGCGGAGGTCGAAGCGCGCCTCGCACCCCTGATGGCGGCCGCGCAGGACGGCGACCCTTCCGCCTATCAGCGGCTTTTGCGCGCCTGCCTGCCGCTCGTCCGAGCGACGGCGCGGAGCCAGGGAGTGCCGGCGGACAGGGTTGACGACGTGGTCCAGGAGGTCCTCCTTGCCGTCCATCGCGCCCGGCGCACCTACGACCCGGCGCGGCCGTTCACCCCCTGGCTCCGCGCCATCGCGCAGCGCCGATCGATCGATGCGCTGCGCCGGCAGGGGCGGCAGCGGACGCGAGAGGTTTATGCGCCGCTTGCCTATGAGAGCTATCCCGATCCCACGGCGACTGCGGCGCAGGTGCTGGAGCAATCGGATCGGGGACAGCGCCTGCGCGCCGCCGTAGCGGCGCTGCCGGAAGGGCAGCGTCAGGCCGTCGAGGAACTGGCGTTGCAGGAACGCACGCTGGACGAGGCGTCCGCCAGCACCGGGCGCGCCAAGGGCGCGCTGAAGGTCAACCTGCACCGCGCCCTGAAAGGCCTGCGCGCCCGGCTCTCCGGAGGGGAAGGCAGGAATGTCTGACCTGCGATCGTCTCCGGACGTGCTGATCCAGGCGCTGACCGCGGACCTGTCCCCCGTACGCCGCCTGGTGCCGCCGCCTCTGCGCGCGCTCGGCTGGCTCGCGGCGGTCGGCGGGTCGGCCGCGGCGCTGGCGTGCTTCGCCGATCTCGGCGCCGTGGCGCGGCGGCTCGCCGCCGCGCCGGATATGTGGCTTGCCGTTACCGGCTCCCTCCTGACCGCCGTATTGGCGGCCCTGGCCGCGTTCCAGACCGTCGTGCCGGACCGCAAGCCGGCCTGGGCGCTGCTGCCCCTGCCGGGTCTGCTGCTCTGGGCGAGCGCAAGCGGCCTCGGCTGCCTGCGCACCTGGTTTGTTCCGGAGGCGCAGGCGGCGAACCTGGCCGAGGCGCGGAGCTGTCTGGTGTTCATCCTCGGCGTTTCGGTGCCGCTCTCGGTCCTGCTAGTGGCGATGCTGCGGCGGGGCTATTCGCTGCGGCCGAACCTCACCGCGACAACAGGCGGCCTCGCGGCCGCCGCTGCGGCCGCCACGCTGCTCAACCTCTTCCACCCCTATGACGCGGCCGCCACCGACCTGGCGGTCCACGCCTTGGCCGTGACGATCGTCATCCTGGCCAACCGGACGCTCAGCGGGCGCGTGCTGCGCGCCGCGTAACCGCGGTCGTCAGGGGTCCGGCCTGTAACCGTGGACGGTCCACCGGCGAAGGGACTTGCGGCGGCCTGATGCCGCCATCACAGGGAGAAGAGAGCATGACGACGCGCAGACTGTTCCTCGCCGGCGGGTCCCTATGCGGCGTCCTGCTCGGCCTCCGGGCCTTCCAAGCCGCCAGTGCTGGCGCTACGACCGCAGAGGCCTTCGCGGTCACAAAGACGGATGCGGAATGGCGTCGGCTTCTCTCCCCATTGCAATACGCCATTCTGCGCCAGCAGGCGACGGAGCCGCCGGGCTCCAGCCCGCTCGACGAGGAGATGCGGCCCGGCCGCTACGACTGCGTGGGCTGCGCGAATCCGCTCTTCTCCTCGAAAACCAAGTTCCACAGCGGCACGGGTTGGCCGAGCTTCTGGCAACCGCTCGCGGGGGCGGTCGGCACGTCTGTGGACAAGAGCCTCTTTGTCGAGAGGACCGAGGTCCATTGCCGCCGCTGCGGCGGCCATCTCGGCCACGTATTCGACGACGGGCCACGCCCGACCGGACTGCGCTACTGCATGAACGGCGCCGTATTGACGTTCCACCCGGCCGCCTGACGAGAGATCCCTTTCCTATCGCCCGGAGACAGCGATCCATGCCCAATCCCCGTTTCGTCCCGCCGTCCCGCTCCCTGCGCGCCAAGCTGTGCACCGGCGCGGTCCTCCTTGTGCCGTTGGCGGCGGGTGTCCTGCTCTGCCAGCCGCCCCGCGCGGCCGCCGAGTCGCAGCGTTTGCCGCCGCCGGCCGTGGACGTGCGGCCGGGCGAGGCGCACGGACCGCAGACCGCAGTGTTGGCGGGCGGCTGCTTCTGGGGCGTGCAAGGCGTTTTCGAGCACGTCCGCGGCGTTGCGCGCGTCGTCTCCGGTTACGCGGGCGGCACGACAAAGACACCGGATTACGAGAGCGTCAGCACCGGAGCCACGGGTCACGCCGAGTCGGTGCAGATCACCTACGACCCCTCGCAGATCTCTTACGGAGAGATTCTCCGCATCTTCTTCTCGGTGGCGCTGGACCCGACTGAGGTGAACCAACAAGGGCCGGATTGGGGCACGCAGTATCGCTCGGACATATTCTTCGCCACGCCGGAGCAGGAGCGGGTCGCGCGCGCCTATATCGCGCAGCTCGACCAGGCGCACGCCTTCAGCCGGCCGATCGCGACCCGCGTCGACCCGTTGCGGGGCTTCTACCCGGCCGAGGCCTACCATCAGGACTATCTGGTCCGACACCCGGACAATCCCTACATCGCCGTCAACGACCTGCCGAAGGTGCGCGATCTGCAGCGCCTGTTCCCCGAGAGCTACGTCGAGCAGCCGACGCTCGCGCTGCGGTCGCCGGCGTCCTGATCTCGGGCGCTTGCCTTTGGGATCGGTCGCCGCTCTCGCCTGGCCGCGACCGGACGCATCGCGAACCCGGCCGGAAACCGGCGCGGCGCACGCTCGGCCTCGCGCCAGGCTTGTGGATTAAACTCTGTCCAGTTTGAGAGGCGCAGTTTTCGGAGTGAAGTAATGGAACATTTTACCGCAAAGGGCGCAAAGGTCTCGCAAAGGACGCCAAGCTTCAGAGCGTCGGTTGCCCGCCATGCCATCGTGCCCTTTGTGCATCCTTCGCGTTCCTTTGCGGTGAGATGTTTTTTGGAACCTCGATCCCGAACGAGAAAAATGACGGTTTTCGAATTGGACGGGGTTTAGGATGTCGTTTTCACTATCTGAACGACGCATGTACGGCAGAATATCGCGCGAGACCGCCTGGACCTGGCATGGATCGAGGCCGCTATCACCCGGCCGCAACACACGGACCGCGACCCCAAGGATGCCACCCTCACGCGCGCTTGGCGCTGCATCCCCGAGCGCGGTGGACGTGCCTTGCGGGTTGTCTTTCGTCCGGCCGGTGCTGATATCGTCGTGGTGACAGCTTCTTTGACCGTGGGGCGAGGCGATGGCTGCCGGCGTGACCTACGATCCCGAGGCGGATGCCTTGACGATCAGCTTCACCGCTGCTCCGACGGTTGAAGGCGAGGAGGTCCATCCGGGCGTGATCCTGCATTTCGATGCGACGGATCGCATCGTCGCCATCGAGGCGCTGCACGTGAGCAAGACGCTCGCAAAGGGTGCGGTCTCGCTGTTGCGGCAACCTGCGAATAGCGCGGAACGGGTGCGACCATCGGCACAGGAAGCCACCGGACCCGATCAGCGCAATCCTGTTCAGGACTGTCCAAGGTGATGGGCCAGTACGAGTGCCCAATTCTCCGCACCCCCATCTGCTGTTGGGCGGCACCGGCGTCATCGGCATGCGCGACGAGGAGGACCGGCATGTGCTCGAAACTGCCCGCGCCGCCCGCGCGCATCTCGTCGTCACCGCGAATTTCGCCGATTTCCTGACGCGGGACAGCGAGATCCTACTGGCGGACAGGGTCTGCATCGATCGCTCCCCAGATTGGGAGACCGTCATAGCCGTGCCGCAGGAAGCCGCCCTATGGCTACCGATTGACGAGCCTTAGTCAAGGTCTCATATTCCTGGTGATATGAAAGCAGCGCTGGACACGGATGTGCTCGTTGCCGCGATCCGCAGCCGACGGGGGGCTTCCAGAGCCTGGGTTCGCGCCCTTCTGACAGGCGAGGCGGCTTTGCTTTTGTCAGTCCCGCTGGCACTCCAGTACGAGGCGGTGCTGACGCGTCCCGAACATCTCGCCGCAAGCGGCATGAGCGTCACGCAAATTACGGCGTTTCTGGATGCCCTCTGCGCGATCTGCGTTCCCGTCGAGATCTCGTATCTGTGGCGCCCGGTGCTGCGTGACCCGGATGACGAGATGGTGCTCGAAGCGGCGATAAACGGCCGGGCGGATCGGCTGCTGACGTTCAACGAGCGGGATTTTGCTGCTGCCGCCCGCTTCGGGGTGACAGTCGAGCGCCCCGGCCCGGCGTGGCGGGCCTGGAGGAGAGGATGACGCAAGCCAATTACGCCCTGCGGCTGCAGGCCTCATTGAAGGCGGAAGCCGAACGGTTGGCCAAGGCCGAGGGCACGACCCTCAACCAATTCATCAATGTCGCGGTCGCCGAGAAGATTGCCGCCCTGCGCACCGCCGAGTTTTTCCGTGAGCGGGCACGGCGCGCCGATATCGACGGCGCTCTCGCACTTCTCGACCGCCTTGGCGGCGACGAGCCGCCGCGGCCGGGCGACGAGATTGAAGAGTAGGACGAAAGGCCGCGGTCCGGGGTTAAACCCCGACCAACTTGAGAAGCGTAGTTTCCTGCAAAAAAACGTCTTACCGCGGAGGACGCCAAGGATGCGCAAAGGACGCGACGGCGCCGGAACGGACGATAGGTTATGGTCCTTTGCGTCCTCTGCGAAACCTTTGCGCCCTTTGCGGTGAAGCGTTTTCTACAGCCGGCCTCAAAAACTATATCTCTCAAACTGGACGGGGTTTAGCTCGCCGGATGCATCGCGAACCCGGCCGGGCGGCCGGCGCGGCGGGCGGCCTCCGCGAGCGGCAATGCGGCGTCCCACAGATTGGCGTCGAAACGCCAGCCGTTGACCTGATCGGCCGCGCGCGAGACGACGTAGAGGAGGGGCGGCACCATCTCCTCGGGCTCGACGAGGCGCGGGGCGCGGCCGTCGCGGCTCATTGCGCGCATCTCTTCGGCCATGCCCGGGGTGTTGGCGCCGGCGCCGGGGTTGACGATGTTGATGGTGAGCCCGGTGCCGGCGACCTCCTTCGCCCACACCTCGGTCGCCATTTCGAGCGCTGCTTTCGAGGCGCCGTAAGGGTGGGTGCCGGCGCGGTTCATCGTGTCGAGCTTGGTCGTCACATTGACGATCCGGCCCCAGCCCTGCGCGACCATGCCGGGCGCGGCGCGCCGGGACAGGCGGTCGGCGGCGAGGACATTGACGGCAAGGACGTTGTCGACGATGTCGTCGCCGACTTCCCAGAATTTCTGGATCGACGGCCGGCGGAAGCGCGCCGGGTCGATATAGGTGAAGGTCAGACCGGCATTGTTGACGAGGATGTCGGTCCCGCCGAAGCGTTCCCGAGCCGCAGCAAGAAGGCGGTCGCATTCGGCCGGAAGGCGCAGATCGACGACGATCGGCAACAGGCGATCGCGGAACGGGGTATCGGCGATCTCATGCGCGAGCGCGTCGGCGTCGGCATCGATATGCCCGGCCGCGACGACGGAATGCCCGTTCCGGGCCAAGCCGAGCGCCATGGCCCGGCCGAGACCGCTCAATCCGCCGGTGACGACCGCAACCCGCTGCTGTTCCATGGCTCTTCCTTTCGGGCTCGCCGAAGCGGTCGAGCATGACTCCTTTCCCGCGCGCCGTCGTCCCGGAAATAGCGATCACCGGGATCGCCTGGGGCCGGCACGAAATTCTCGCGGTCGAGCTGGTCGGTGACGGTGAACACCCGACCGTCCGGGCCTTCGTAGAACCGCTTCATTTCCGGCAGGGTGAACGGGCGCGAGCCGATGCGGCCGAAGATCGCGATCTGGTTGCCGGTCTCGTCGACGGCGCGGTCGCGTTCGAGGCCGCGCGACAGGGCCAGCGCCGGCGAGTGCGTATTGTACCAGGCGATCAATTGCGGTTTCGGGTCGGGCGAGAAGCCGTAAAAATTCGGCTGCGTCACTGGCGACGTCAACTGGATCACCTTGAGCCCGCCGGCGCCGTCCGCGACATAGGCAAAGTCCGAGGCGTTGGTGGCGCCGATCACGACGTCGCGCACATCCCTGAGCCGGCCCTCGGCCGTGTACATCTGATAGAGCCGGGGATGCTCCGGCCGCTCGACATCGATGATCGCGAGCCCGTCGGGTCCGTCGGCGATATAGGCATAAGTGCGCGCGACAAAGATGCGCTGGGCGTCCCGCAAAGGCAGGTGCGCGGTCTCGACGATCCGCGGATGGTCGGGGTCGGTGAGGTCGACGACGTCGAGCCCGGCCCCGTCGGCGACGAACAGATAGCGGAATTGCGGCATCGTCGCGCGCGCGTCGCGGATCGGGATGACCGTCACGACGCGCGGACGCAACGGATTGTTCATGTCGAGTTCGACGATGCCGGCATCGGCGCTGACATAAAAGCGCGAGCCGGCAATCGACAGATAGCGCGCGCCGTTCAGGATCCCGCCGGGGTTCCAGGTCAGGGCCCGGGTCAGGAAGTTGTTGCGCGGCTCCTGGTCGGTCAATGTGTTGACATTGGTCAGGATCAGGCCTTCGTCGGCGTCGGTGATGTAGGCGTAATTGTAGAGCGGGTGCATACGCTGCTCTTCGTTCGGCCCGCGCATCACGTCGGCAAAGTTCTGCGTGAATTTGAACGGCTCGTTCTGCCCGGCATTGCGCATCGGGTTGATCGGCTGGTTGGTCGGCAGGACGACGCAGGTTGCGTTTCTTGAAGCGATATGCGTGTCCTGTCCCATCGGCGACACCGGCGCGGTGATGATCGGCTCCGAGAAGTCCTTGTTGGCGACGCTGGCGACGTCATAGACGCGCATGCCGCGGCTGCCCTCGGAGACATAGAGGTATTCGCCGCGCAACTGGATGCAGCGCGCGTCGTTGGAACTGTGCTCATGGGCCTCGGTCAGCCTGCGGCCGTCCGCGACAAACGCCTTGTAGTCGTCGGGATAGGCGTATTTCTCCAGATAACTGCCGATCACCGCCTGCGGCTCGTCCCAATGGGTGACGCGCACCGCCTCGAGCGAGTCCTGTTCGCCGACCCAGGCGTTCAATCCGATGAAATTGACGTAATCGGTGCCGAACAGCAGCAGCTGCGCCATGATCGCGTTGTTGTCGTTGGCCTGCGAGATGTGGCAGTCGGTGCAGGTCTTGGTCTCGGTCGTCCGCTCGGTGTGCGGGTAGTGCGGCGAGAACGCCTGGCTGGAAAATCCGGCGGAGGAAACCGGCGGCTGCTGCACGTAGATGTGCTCGCGGTTGATATTGGTCGAGGACAGGACGAGGGCCGAGCGCGAGGCTATGGGCGCGATGATGTTGCCCTTGACCGTGCTGTGAATGCCGAGCTGGAACATCGCCTGGCGCGCGACTTCCGGGTTGTAGGTCGCGAAATTGCGCGAGATTGCGCCGCCGTAATGATGCCGCGCGGTGTGCTGATTGGCCTCGATCGGCAGATGGCAGCCGGCGCAGCTCGTTGTCCACGACAGATGGCAGGTGTAGCAGCCCATCTTGTCGTTCGGATGGGCGAGCCGGTCTTTCGGAACCCCCGGGCCCCATTGCATCGAGGTGCCGGTCGCCATCAATTTGGCGCGGGCGGCCTTGGCGTCGTAATCGGGGCTCTTCGGGTCGACCGTGTCCTTGACCAGCTTGATCCGCCATTCGAGGCCGGGATAGACCGCCGAGCGCTGATAGAGCTTGCCGTCCCGCCATTCGAACCGCGACTGCCCGTCGGCGGTGCGCAGGACCGACAGATCGGTGCCGCCGGGCGGCGCCGCCGGACCGTGGGTGCGCAGATCGGGGTAGCCGCCGACGGTGCCGTGGCAATCGGCGCAGGTGATCTCGATCGCCGCCTGCGCCTCGCCGTAGATGTGGCCGCTGCCGTGATTGTCCTGGGAGAAATGGCAGTCGACGCACTGCATGCCGAAATCGACGTGGATCGAATCGAGGTGAACGGCCTTCTTGAATTTCTGCGGGTCGTTCGGCGGGATGATATTGCCGGCGTCGTCAAGCAGATTGCCCTTGCGGTCGCGCTTGTAGATCGCGCGGAAATTCCAGCCGTGCCCGTGATAATCGGCGAACTGCGTATCCTTGATCTGCGGATCGAGCTTGCTGACCTCGGCGCTGAAATTCGGATCGGCCCATTTGCCGCGCACCACCGCCCCTTCGGGATTGCGTTCCAGCGCGGCGCGCACTTGCGTATCGGTCGGATGGCGCTCGCGCTTTGGCCACATCAGCGGCGCCGCCGTCTCGTAATCCCACATCGTATAGCCGAGCATGCTGTTCAGGAACAGGTTCGGCTGGTGCATGTGGCAGATCATGCACTGGCTGGTCGGGATCGCCGCCGTCATCACATGCCGCAACGGCAGGCCGCTTTCGTTTTTGGGGATCGTCGGGTCGATCGTGACGCTGGCGGCGCGATTGCCGTATTTCGCGTAGGGACCGCCTTCCTGCACGTCGCGGTCGTTGGCGTAGACGACGTGGCAGCTGGCGCAGCCCGAAGCGCGGTAGTCGCCGGGATTGTCGTTGGTGCCGAAAAACCAGGTCGTCGGGTCGTTGAGGCGCGTCTTGGTGATGTTGAGGATCGGGATCGAGACCCTGAGGCCGGTCCCGGGGCCGCGGTTCGACTGGCGAATGTCGGGGCGGCCCGGCTCCTCCAGCATTTGCAGGCTGCCCTCGGCATCGGGATCGCCGATATCGGGGAACTGGCTGTCGATGCCGATCCCGCCGCGCTCAAAGACGCGGAACACGTCGGCGGGCGGCATGGTCTCCCAGACCGGCAAGGGCAATAATTCGGCGACGAGTTCGTGATAGCGCTCCATCGCCGGGGTCGGAATGAGCGGAGCCAGCAATTTCGCCGGCTGGCCGGTGCGCGTATAGGCTTCGCCGAAGACCGCGCGCTTGAACGGCACGATGCCGTTGTTGTAGGCGCCGGCGGCCCAGAACATTGCGGTCGTCGCCATCAGGCTGCGCTCGTTCGCCTCGACGATGCCGAGGTGGCAGGCGCCGCAGGCCGCGCGCGCAACCCGGTAATCGCTCGGATTGAGAAAACGGATGAATTCCGGCGATTCGTGATTGAGCAATGTATAAGTGCGCGGCGGCACCGGGACGACCGAGGGATAATTCCACGCCTCGGGATGGAGGGGATGGACGTGCGCGGCGTCGAGCGCGCGCTGATATTCGGCGCTGCCGGGCAGGGCGCCGCGTGCGACGAACACATTCGGGTTGCCGCCGTGGCAATCGGTGCAGCCGAGGGTGACCCCGGGGCTCGTATGCATGGTCAGCGAGTCGGTGACGGTGTGACAGCTCCGGCAGCCGGCGCTTTTGGCCATCATGGCGGCCGCGGTTTCCTTCATCGGCGCCGGCGGGGCGGGCACGCCGACATCGCCGTCGGCATGGACCGGGCCCGCCAATGCGACGAGGGCAAAGAACGCCAATACAAGGCTTCCTAGGGAAGCCGTTCGTGTGGTGCCGAGCACGAGTCCCCCCTCATCCCCCACGACCTGGCGTCAATAGGTCAGGATCATGTCGAACAGCAACGTATACAGAAAATTGCCGCTGCCGAACGGGGTCGAGCCGCCGGCGGTATTGTAGATCGCCTTGAGCCCGCCGCCCGGGAACAGCGCCGCCGCCGACAGGCTGAAGACGATGTTCTGGGTATTGAGCGGCCGGTAGATCAGCGCCGCCGACAGATCGTAGCCGATCCCGTTCGGAACGTTTGCCTGATGCCGCAGGAATTTGAGCGATGCGGTCTTGTCGAAGCGCAGATAGTCGAAATTGGTCGACAGGCGCAATTCCGGCAGGATGTCGAGATCGCCGCCGATCCCGACGAGTTCGATGCCGGGATTGACGAAATTCGACTGGCCCTGGCCCTTCGAGGCGCGCAGATCGGCGAGCACCCCGTTCTGGGTATTGAGGCCGACCACGCCGCCGCCGATGAACGGCAATGACTGGCGGATCCAGTAGCTCGTATCGGCCCCGGCGAATTGCGGGTTCTCGAAGATCGCGTCAAAGCCGGTGGCATGGCCGTTCCGCGGATCGCCGTCGCCGCTCGCATAAAGACCGGAGAGGCGCAAACGGAAGTAGTTGAAATCCATCGACGGCTCGGCCGCCGCAAAAAAGGCGTTGATGCTGGTGCCATGGTTCTGCGGCGGGCCGAACTGGTTGTGGGTCTGATGTCCGAACGCCCAATAGGCCGAGCCGGTCAGATTGAGCCGGCCGAAATGCCCGTCGCCGTTGAGCCCTAGATAATTGACGTCGTAATTGTAGCCGCGGTTGTCGCCGATCTGCGCCGGCCGTACCAGGAATCCGTTTTTGTCGTAATAGAGTTCATGCCCCTCTTCGTTGTCGTTGCGCGCAAAGATGGCCTGCGAGGTAAAGCCAAGGACCGGAAAATCCTGGCGATAGAGATTGGCGATAAAGATGCCGTCGCGCCGGAACGGCTGCCCGATATCGTTGAGGCCGCTGTTGGTGTCCTTTTCCAGGCGACGGAAATAGGCGAGGTTATATTGCCAGCGGTTGGCGTCGCGATCGCCGAAGAAGCGCACGCCCGGCTCGT
The DNA here is from genome assembly GCA_035252905.1 of Allostellaceae bacterium. GTDB lineage: Bacteria > Pseudomonadota > Alphaproteobacteria > ATCC43930 > CGMCC-115725 > AP-15. The sequence goes on from DATFCQ010000238.1 coordinate 12,100, forward strand.
TGTCCTGGAACAGGAAGCCGCGAAAATCGGTCGAGAACGGCTGGATGCCGAAGCGCACCGAGTCGAAGTCGTAATATTCCGAGACGTTGCGAATATGGTAGTCGATAAACCCTTCCTGCAGGCCGACAAAGCCGTCGTTGCGCACCGTGCCCTGCTGCGGGTTGATGTTGATGATGCCAAGCTCGCCGACCTGGGTATGGTTGAAGTTGAAGCCGGGGGTCAGGCGAAATTCAAAATCGGGCGGCTTGTAGGCGGTGTCGCCCTTGATCAACGAGAAGCTCAACAGCTCGGTCTGGGAGAACAGGATTTGGCCGTAGCGGCCAAAGGTGTTGTTCGATTCCGGCCGCGCCGAGGCGATTCCTGACACCGGCAGGGGCACGCGCGACGCCTGGAACAGCGTGTCGCTGATCGCCCCCAGTTCGATGAACCAATCCTTGCCGAAAACCGGCTTGTCGCCTTTCAAGGTATTGGTGTTGTAGGGGTCAAAGGGGTGGTCCGGGCGGCCGAGCGCGTCGAGAATGCGCCAGCGGTCGGGCAGCGGGATGTAGCCGCTGGTCTCGACCGGCTGGGGCGGCAATACGGCGCCAGGATTGACGACCGGCGGCGGCGCCGTCTCCGCCGGCAGCGGCCTGCCGGGAATGGCGCGCCGGCTTTCGAGCTGCGTCAGCCCTTCCAGATAACTCTGCCAGTAACTCGCCTCGGCCCGCGCTTGGCGCGCCATCTCACGCAAGGCGTCGGGCGACAGATGGCGCTTGAACACGAGCTCGACCTCCCGGCGCAACTTGTCGTCGGTGATCGCCCGGGTAAAGGTCACGGCATCGGCGCTGGTCGCCTGATAGAGCTGCTGCGCCGTCCGGCGATAGCCGGACAGATCGCTGCCGTCCTCCGGGACGGCGGCGGCGGCCGGCTGCGCGAACAGCCATGCCGCCGCCAGAATGGAGCCGCACGTACGCAGCGTTCCCCCTCTTTTAGCCATCGGCTGCTTCCCCCCGAGCCCCCGGTCAACAAGGGTTTTGCACGTGTGAATTGAGAAACGGATCGGCCGGGCAATTGATATAGCGCAATTTGACGCCCCCGACCGGAAAGGTGTCGGAGCGGATCGCGGCCGGCGCATTGTTGAGCGCCTTCGGTCCGTTTTGCAGACCGAGATAGGAGACCATGCTGTCCTGCTGGATGCCGTCTCCCGAGACGCCGATGCCGCCGACGAGCGTGTCGCCGCGATAGATCGGCACGCTGCCGGAGAAAATCTGCAGGCCGTCGGCGAGCTGCGTTATGCCGCCCGAGAGGATCGGCAATTTGCCCGGGCCCGCGCCGCAATGGCCGTTCGCCTTCAGTCTGCGGTTGAACAGGACGCTCTTCACCGCCTGGACCACGGACGCCCGGATCAGATCGGTCTGCAGACCGGTCGAGAAGACGCTCCAATGCGTCGCAAAGGGCAGGGAGAGCGAGCCCGGCGGGTTGCCGTCGATGCCGTCCGGGTAGAACGGCCGCGCCACGTTGCCGATCGCGACCTCGGACCAGGCAATGCCGTCGGAGAAGGCGGTCGGGCCGATCAGGCTGCGCGAGCGGTCAATGTAATCGGCAAAGGTCCCGGTGTCGGTGCTCGCCGGAGCGGTGATTGCGCTGATCCGCATGGCCGCGTCGGGGCGCGAGAAAAAGACGGCCGTACGCGCCTTCTGCCGCGACACGTCGGAGCCGAAGATCGGGGCGTCGGGGCCCCGGGCCTGAGCCAGGACATTGCCGTCGAGGTCGACGACCGTGACGGTGACCTGGACCGGGCTGTTGAGCGGTTCGCGGATCGCGGCGCGCGCCGAGAAGGCGACGTTGAGCGCGCTGGCTTCGAGCGCCCGCGCCTCGTCGGCGGTGATCGCCGCGCCGCCGGCCGGCGCCAGCCCGGCGCGCGGCTGATAGAGAATGTTCCCGGCGCCGTCGGTGAAGACAAAGACGGTCTCGGTGGTGCCGGGATAGATCACCGGGCCGAGCGCGCCGTCGGGGGCGATGCCGGAGGCGCCGTCAGGGCTGCCGTAGGTCAGGCCGGCGATCGCCGTGTGTCCCGGCGCCGGACCGGCGAAGAAATTGGGCACCCGGATCGGCGTGAAACTGCCATTCGCCGAGACCGGGGCGGCAAGATTGGCCGGCGTCGCGTCGGTATAGCGCAGGCTCAGCCCGCCCACCGTGATGTTGTCGGCCTGGATCAATTGCGGCGCCTCGTAGCCGGTGATCCCGGCGATCGCGATCACTTCGTCGTCGTCGACGTCGGTGTCGAGGATGTTGAGGTCGCCCGAATAGGTGTCCTTGGTCATGACCCCGATGGCGCCGACCAGGACGCCGTTCTTGTAGACCGGCAGCCCGCCCGAATCGGCCGAGAAGCCGAGCGGCGAGCGGTGCGGTCCGGCGTTGACGGCGCCCGGCACGATCGACGCGGCGGTGTTGAAATCCGAGCACGGCAACTGGCTGAACTGAACGCCGAACAGCGGTCCGCCGGGCGTGTCCCTGACCCCGGGATCGAAATGCTCCTGGATGATCTGATTGGCGGTGCGGGTGGTGAAGGCGTTGCCGTTCGACGACAGATAGGCGCCGGTGATGGCCTTGGCGATCGCCGCGAGGGTGGTCGGCACCTCGGCGCCTTCAAGCCCGTTCCCCGGGGGAATCCCGCGCCCGCTGGTCACCATGGCCATGGCCGGGGCGCCCGGCATCTGCGTTACCGTCAGGACGTTGCCGACGCGGTCGACGACGGCAATCGTGGCCGGCTTGCCGCGGGCATTGGCCTCGTTAATGGCCTGCAGGACGATTGTATTGACGTCGCTCTCGGTCAGGTTCTCGGCGCGGGCGCCCTGGGCGAACAGGCTGGCGCCGGCGAGCGCGATCAGGATCGCCGCGTGGAGGAAGGGGCGCGAAAGACGCCGGCGCAGGCCGGGGGTCGTCATGGTTTCGCCCCCGTCGTCGCGGTCGGGAGTGCGAGGTCCGCTTCCCTTGCTCCGGCCGCAGGCAGCCCGACCGTCTTGCGCATCGGCCCCAGGTCCTGGCGGTGGAAGATGTGGCAAGTCAGACAGGTCGATTGCGCCCGGAACGAGGCGTTTTCGGTGCCGTGGCAAGTCACGCATCTCTCCTTGCCGGGGATCAGGACATCGGCGCTCGACCGCGCCTGCCGCGCGGCGTGGCAATCGTCGCAGGACACCGCCGCATGCTTGGCATGGTCAAAGCGCGCGGCCGGAAAGAAGCGCGTGCGCATCACGACCGGCGCCACCCGGAACGGCCCCTTGCTGCTGTCGGGCAGGTGGCACTCGAAGCAGCCGCGTTTCGGGTCGTAGATGATGGCCAGGGCCTCGCGGGTCTTTTGCTTGACCCAGGCGCGCGCGTCCTGCGGCAGGGGCGCGGACGCCGCGGCGCCCGGGAGGCGGCGCTCGACAGCGGAATTCTGGGATTGCGGCACCCCGCGCTCGACGACGAGGGAGGCATAGAAGCCCTCGACCATATTGGCGACCCCCTTGTCGTCGCCGTGCGGCAACACCTTGCCGGGCAGGATCGCATCGACGGTCAAATTCTCGTAATGGCAGCGCTGGCAATCAGCCTTGAAGGTGATCGGCTGAAAGCCCTGGCCGCTCGGTTCCGGCTTGTGACAATCGGCACAGCCGAGCGGCTTGTAGCCGAGCACCGGAAACCCTTGCGGTACGAGGTGGGCGGCGTGCGAGAAGTGCAGGCCGGGATGATCGGCCGGCTGCAATGTGCCCTCGAGCGAGACCTTGGTAAAGGTCGGGGCGACGGGGTTGGCGACGACGGTGGCGCGAAATTGCGGGTGATTCTGGGGGAAGTCGCCGACGTCGAGGATGCCGGCCTTGGGCGCGGTCTCGGCCAGCGAGCGGTGGCAGTCGATGCACAGCGCCCCCTCGCGGATCACCAGGGAGTTGATGCCGCGATGCTCGACATGGCAATCGGCGCACCGGCTCTGCTGCAGGCGGGCGCGCACCTGTTCGAGGCCGCTGCCGCCGGTCTGTGCGATATGGTTGCCGATCCCGCTGTGGCAGGTCATGCAGGCGCTGTCCTTGACCTCGGTGAACGCGCTCTGATGGCAGGTGCCGCAGTCCTTCGCGAAATAGCGGTGCTGGTTGGAGAGTTCGCCGGGGTTCCACGAGGCCCTGGACACCCCCGCCGCGCCCCCGCCCGAAGCCACAACCGTCGGCGAGCGGGCCTTTCCGCCATATTCATAGGCGATGATCGGTGCGGCGATGCACAGCGCGATCAGCGCGAGAAACAGCGCCCAGGACGCGCGTCGTTTGCTCAGATGCGTCCGTTCGAGCCCGATCCGGCTCTGCCGCGTCAGGCGCTGCATCGCATCGCCCATCGGCTGCACCAGTTCGACCGAAAACGCGGCATCGAGCCCTTCCGGCGGCGCGCTCAGCGCGATCTCGTAGGGCCCGATCTGGATCACATCGCCGGGGTTGAGCTGCGCGACCCGGATCGTACTGCCGTTATGGCGCAACGGCGTGTCGCCGACCTGCTCGATAAAGAGCCCCTCGGGGCGGCGATGCAGGACCGCCGCCGACAGTCCGACCCGGATATCGGGGAGGACCACCTCGTTGTCGGTGCCGCGACCAAAGCGGATACTGTCGCTGGTGACCTGGTGCGCACGCCGCACAGTCGCAGCGCCGCGCCGGGTAAGCATGGTAATCTCAGCCTGCATGAGCCCCCCGCGCCGGCCGTCAGTTCCCGAACGCGCTCACCACAGGTAGAACACGGAAATCACGTGGGCAAGCAGCGCGGCCAACAGGGCGAAGGACACCGGCACGTGAAAATAGAGCCATATGTCCATCATCGCCTTGTAGCTGATGTCGCGCCGAGCGCGAGCCAGGAGCTGCGCCTTCTCGTCGAGCATTACGCGGATCTGCCGCATCGCCGCTTCCTGCTCGGGCGCCGCGCCGCGCGCGATCCGATCGACGCCGGAGAGCGCGGCGGCCGTGGCGCAGTTCGGGTAGTGCCCTGAAAGCTGCTGCCACAGCGAGCCGCCGATGGCCGTGCTTTCGGTTGAGCGCTCGATCAGGGCTGCGGTCCTGTCGTCGACAGTCAGGGCGGCCTTGCGCAACTCGTCGTCGAGACCGGCGATCCGGCCCAGCATCTGCGGCAGGATCACGCCGTGCCGGTTTTCGGTCATCAGCCGCGGATAGCGAACATAGCAATAGACGCCGAACGCGCCGCTCGCAATGACCAGGCACATCAGCCCATAGGCCAGGGTGTGAATGTTCCAGCCGAAATGAAACCCGGTATGCAAGGTGGCGATGACGAGGAGCGCAAGGCCGAGATAGACATGCGCCGACAGCCAGCCCACCAGATTGCCTTGATCTTTCAGATAGGAGCGCTTGCGATAGCCGAACCACAGGAGCCACAGGATCAACAGAGCCCCGACGGTGCCCAGGGTGTATCCCGCCCAGGTGCCGCCGTAACGGGTGCCGTAGGGCGCATCGACCGCATAGAGCACGATCGACACCACCACGGCGAGGACGGCGATCTTCAGAAAGCGGAAATGCTCGTAGACGAGGAAGGATTGATGCCGGGTCGGCCGGTCGCGCAGCGGGCCGGTTACCTCGGTGGGATCGCTTCTCGGCCGGTCGACCGCAGGGGCGGCGGGCTCGGCCGGCGCAGGCATCGCAGTGCGACTCACGGTGCGAGTCATCGTGCGGCTCACTGTGCGGCCTCCCGCATCACGTTCATGAAACGCTCGGGGTCGACGCGGATCGCGGCTCCGGTCGGGCAGGCCCGGACGCAGGCGGGGCCGCCGGCAATGCCCTTGCACATGTCGCATTTGACCGCGTGCTTGGCGCCGGTGCGCCGGGCCAGCCCCTCGGGCGAGCGGTCCTCTCCGGGGCCGTGTCCGGCACCCCATAGCAGCCAGTTGAAGAGGCTCGGCTTTTTCGGCGCCAAGGCCGCCATCTGAATGACGCCGTAGGGGCAGTTGCGCTCGCAATTGCCGCAGCCGATGCAGGTGTCTTCGATGAAGACTTCGCCGTTGGGGGCACGATGGATCGCGTCCGGCGGGCAATCCTTCATGCAATGCGGATCCTCGCAATGCCGGCACGAGGTCGGCACGTGCAGGCTGGCATAGGTCGGCCCCGCCTCGCGATCGAGCCGGCTGACGCCGTGATGGGTCTCGGCGCAGGCCTTCTCGCAATTGTCGCAGCGCACGCACAGCGATTCGTCGATCAACAGGACGTCGGTGGCCTCGCCAATCCCCTGCTTCATCAGAAAATCAATGACGTCGCCGCGCTGCTGCGTCAGCCGCAGCCGTTCCTGCTGGATCAGCCGCTCCTGCAATTTCTCTTCGACCTGGCGGTGCAGATCGGGGACGCGCTCCAACAGGGCGCGAAAGGCGGCGCTGTCGATGCGGATGGTCTCGGTCGCGACCGTCGCCTTGACCGTGGCATTGCGCGGCGCCTGCAACAGCATCGCCATTTCGCCGACGTAATTGCCGGCCGGGATATAGGCGCTGACGATGTCCTTGCCGCCGATCCGGTTCGATATCGTCACCGAGCCGCTGCGGATGAAATAGACCGAATCGTCGTGCGCGCCTTCCTCGATCAAGGTGTCGTTGGGTTTGAACTCGACCACCGTCGCGGTGCGCGCGACTTCGGCGAGCACGGCATCGTCAACGTCGGAGGCGAAAAAGACCTTCAGGTATCGGATGATCGCCGCACCGTCGATGACCTGCCGGATTTCCGGCACCGAACGCACGAGGCGCACCATTGTGTTGCGGTCGACTTCGAGCAATAGCGAGGGGGCGATGGCAACGATCGTGCGCGTGCGCCGCCGTCCGGACAGCAGCGCCAGTTCGCCAAAGAATTGCGGGGCGCCGAGCCTGACCATCTCCTGCGGGTTGTCCGGGTCGGGCTGCAGCCCGACCTCGCCTTCGAGGATCGAAAACACCGAATTGGCGTATTCGCCGCGCTCGATGACCACCTCGCCGGGTTTCTTGCGGTGCACTTCGGCGTGAATGAGGATTTCGCGGATCTGCAATGTGGTCAGCGACGTAAAGAGCGGCAGAGCGCGCACCGCGGCAACGAGTTCCGAAACCGACAGTTTGATCTGCGCGCGATCGATCTTGGCCTGGATCAGCGGCTCGTCGGCAGGCGGGATGTGATTGCCGAGCAGATATTCGATGACCTCGTAGCCCTGGTTGAGGCAATGCCGGATCAGCGGATAGCCGGCCAAGGCCCCGATGATGTAGAGGCCCGGGATCTGCGATTCATAGATTTCCGACACTTGCGGGAAGGCGGTCGGGCTGTCGCTGGGGAAGACGATGCCGCAGGATTCGACAAATTTCCGCGGCGGCATCGCCCCGATGCGGGCAATGATCCGGTCGCATTTGATCCGCGCCTCGCCGTCGCGCGTGTCGAGCACGAGATATCCCGGCTCGATCTGCTTCGGTCTGGCGTTGGTGACGTGCTGGATCTCGCCGCGGTTGATCGCCCCCTGGATCAGCGCCACGTTCCCCGCCTTGGCGCGGGGAAAGTCGACGCCGGTGTTGATGATCGTCACGACGTTGTTGGCGGCAAGGGCCAGCGCATTTTCGAGGCCGGCATCGCCGACGCCGATGACGACGATCTCCTCGCCTTTGTACTCGTCGGGATCGTCGAGCTGATATTGCAGAAACGGGAGATCGGACCCGGGGATTGTCAACTTGTTGAGATTGCCCTGCACCCCGATTGCAAGAATAACAAAGTCAGCCGTGATCTTTTCATTGCCGGCGAGGGAGACGACAAAATGATCGCTGTCGCGGACGATAGCGGTGACCTCGGTACTCAAGCGAATGTTGACCTTGGCCTCCTCGACCCCTCTGGTCCAGGCCTCGATCACCTCCTCGCGCGACTCCTCCTTGAATTCGAGATCGCTGCGCAGCGGCAGGATCTCCGGGGTCGCCATGACATGCTTTTTCTTCTGATATTTGAAGATCGTGTCATTGAGATGAGGGGTGCGCTCGAACAGGATGTGGGAGAGCCCGTCTTTCGCGGCGCGGGCGGCGGCGCTCATTCCCGCCGGCCCGGAGCCGATGATGGCGACCTGGAAATCACTCATGTGGGTAATCGCTCATATGCATTCACCGTTGCGGATAAGCCGCCTCCCCCTCCGAGCGAGCCGATTAAACTGTAGCAAGCGCATGGATCGGGCGGTAGCCCCATTTCCTTGCACCCCGGAGAATCGGCGTCTCCGCTTACGGAAGTCTTGCCGCCGGGCCGATCGCATCGGAAAAGCGGCCGCCCCGACCCGTATCTAGTCAGGCCAGCGGCGGTGCACCCACAACCACTGCTCGGGGTGGTCGCGAATCCAGTCCTCGAGCGTTGCATTGACCGCCGCCATCAGGATGGCCGCGCCGGCATGGCGATTCCGCTCGCGCGGCAAGGGCAAGGGTGGATACACAGTCAATCGGAAATGAGCGCCTTGCAACCGTTCGACCCGGGCCGGCAAGACGTCGCAATCGAAACGCAGCGCCAAATGGGCGAGGGCCGGGGCGGTCATCGCCGGGCGTCCGAAGAACGGCACCGCAATGCCGTCATTCATCTTCTGATCGGCGAGCAGGGTCAGATGTCGGCCGCTGTCGAGAGCGGCGATCGCGCGGCGGGCGGCAAGCCTCCCTTTGGGGATCAGTTCGCCGTGGCCGCCGCGCAACCGGGCGAGCAGGCGATCGATCAGAGGATTGCTCGCGGCGCGGTAGATCTGTGCGGCGGGGAAACCGTATTGGGCGGGAGCAAGCGCACCGATTTCCCAATTGGCGATATGCCCCGAAAAGAGGATCATGCGACGCTTGGCCGCGATCGCCCGGTCGATATGCTCGAAGCCGCGGGTCTCGACCCGCCCGCCGCGTTCAAACAACCGGATCCGGCGCAAATGCGGGTATTCGGCGGCGACCCGCCCGAGATTGTCCCACATTCCGGACAGGATCCGTGCGATCCCGGCCTCGTCGAGCGCGGGAAAGGCGCGGCGCAGATTGTGCCGCGCCAGCCGCGAGACGCCGAGGGAGGGACCGACCGCGCGTCCGAGCGCGCCGCCGAGAGCGGAGGCGCAATCGATCGGCAAGGCGCCGAAGCCGGAAGCGGCGAGCGCCGCGCAACCGGCTTCGAGGCGATGCGCGAGCGGCGGCCGCCGATCGGTGGGGTCGGACGGAGAGGCCGGCTGAGAGCCCGTTCGCATCATTGCCGCGCCGCGGAGTCGGCGGAATGCGCTGCGCTTTTCCGCCCTACAGTTCGATGTAGGGTGGAAAAGCGCAGCAAAGCGGAGCGCATTCCACCATTTTTCTTCTCAAAACGGATCACCCTTTTGCGCCTCGTTCAGAAGCGGTTCGAGGAGCCGGGCCAGCGCCGTGGGATCGGGCCAGAGGACAGCGACATCGAGCACCGCGATCCCGGTCCGCTCGGCAACGGGCAGCCGAACGATGTCCTTCCGGGTCGTCACCAGACGCGCACCCGCGCGCGCGGCCGCCCGGCGCAGAGAGGCGATCTCGCCGGCGTCGAACGGATGATGATCGGGAAAGGCACGGGCGCCGACCACGGCAGCGCCCGTTTCGCGCAGCATGGCGAAGAATTTTTCCGGCCGCCCGATCCCGGCAAAGGCGAGGAGGCGCGCCCCTCTAAGCCGCTCGCCATCGACCGCCGCGAGCCGCGCCGGCACGACCGGGGGCCCGCCGGCGCGGCCCAG
>DATFCQ010000239.1:0-2882 GCA_035252905.1 Allostellaceae bacterium
GCCGAACTCGACCTCGACGAGCTGCTAGCGATCGAGCCGCCGCGCGGGTACGGTCGCGACTGACGAGCAATCCACCGGGCTTGACCAAAAGAGGCTTGACACGAAAAGCCCCATACAAGCCCGCGGGCTAAAGGCCCACGGCGGCATTGCGCCGCATTCCTCAGTAGCGGCCGGCGAGCTTCCTGTGATCCCAGCTCGTCACCTTCTCCGGGACGAGCCTGAGCACGACGCGCTTCCCGGCGCTGGCGAGCGCGGCCGGGTTGGAACTGCCGCCGCGCGCCGCCCGCATCGTCACGAAGGCCGCCTTGACCGCCGCTTCGCCCTCGATGACCTCGCACGGTCCGCGGATCATCACGCCGCGCAATTCGGCATAGGCGCCCCCGGTCTCGACCATCAGCCCGACCTTGGGGTTGCGGCGGATGTTGAGGACCTTCTGCGCCTTCGCATAGGAGGTCATCATGATCGCGCCGTCTTCGACGACATAGCCCATCGCCACGACATGCGGGAACCCGTCCTCGCCGATCGTGGCGAGCGCGGCCTTGTCCTGTTCGCGCAGAAAGGCGGCGATCTCCGCCTCGGTCATGCGGATCTGCTGGCGCCGGTTCATCCCGGGATCACCCCCTCTTCGCGCAGCCGGCGGAGGTCCTCCGGCCCATAGCCGGCGAGATCGCGCAGAACCGCCTCGGTGTCGGCGCCGAGCAGCGGCGCCGGCTTGGGCGCGCTCGGCGAATCGGAGAGACGCAGCGGGCTCGCGATCGTCGAGAACCGGCCGCGCGTCGGATGGTCGAGATCGACGATCGTCTCGCGTTCGCGCAGATGCGGATCGGCGAGCACCTCGGCCGTGTCGAAGACCGCGCCGCACGGGATGCCGCGTCCGGCGAAGGCCTGCATGACCGCGCGCTTGTCGCGGCTTCTTGTCCATTCCTCGACGATCGCGGTGAATTCGGCGGCGTGGCGGGCGCGCGCCGCCGGCGTGTTGAAGCGCGCATCGCCTTTGAGATCCTCGCGCCCGATGATCTCGGCAAGCGCCGCGAACGGTCCGGCGTTGTCCGGCGGCACCATCAGATAGACGTAGTCGTCGGGGCCTGCGCCGGCGCAGCGGATCAGATCGGCATAGCCGCCGCTGGTCGAGCTGTTGCCGCTGCGCCGGAACGGCTGGCCGTTCGCCACGGTCGGGGTGAACTTGACCCGGGTCAGGTTGAGGACCGCCTCCTGCATCGCCACCTCGACGAGCTGGCCGTGGCCGGTGCGGCCGCGCTGCACCAATGCGGCCAGGATCGCGATCGCGAGATGCATGCCGGTGCCGGAATCGCCGACATTGGCGCCGCCGACGAGTGGCGGGCCGTCCTCCGCGCCGGTGGCGCTCATCGCCCCCGACGTCGCCTGCGCCACCATCTCAAAGCATTTGTACCCGCTATAGGGACCGTAGGAGCCGAACCCCTTGACCGAGGCGTAGATCGCGCGCGGGTTCAGTTCCCGCACCGCCTCCCAGCCGAGGCCCAGGCGCTGCATGACGCCGGGCCCCAGATTCTCGGCAACGATGTCGGCCTCGCGCACGAGGCGGCGCGCCGCCTCCTTGCCGTCCGCGGTCTTCAGGTCGAGGACGACGCTGCGCTTGTTGCTGTTGAGCAATAGGAAAAAGAAGCTGTCGCGATCGGGGTTGTCCGCGTTCCACAACCGCCTTGCCCGGTCGCCATGCGGCGGGCGCTCGATCTTGATCACGTCGGCGCCGAGCCAGGCCAGGATCTGCGTGCAGGAGGGACCGGCCTGATCGTGGGTGAAGTCGATGACGCGGATGCCTTCGAGAGCCTGACCCATGTCGTTGCCTCTTTGTCGTACCGCCCAAAGGGGCATTACCGCATTCCCCCGCCCCGCCGCGCAAGCGGGAACGCGCCTCGGTCACGGCTTGGCTCGGTGCACCGAAGCACGCGCCATTCCGGGTTCGGCTCTGACGAGCCGCCCCGGAACGACAATCTCAAGCGCTGGCGAGGATCACATCGGCCGCCTTCTCGGCCGCGATGAGGATTGCGCTGGCGATGAAGAAGCCGGGGATGCGCGGGAAGATCGAGGCGTCGACGACGCGCAGCCCTTCGGTGCCGTGGACGCGGAAATCGCTGCCGAGCACGCCGTTCTGTTCGCGCGGGCCGATCGCGCAGGTGCAGGAGGCGTGGTGGCCCCAGGCGTTGTCATGGACGAACGCCTGCAATTCTTCGTCCGTCTGCAAAGCGTCGCCCGGCTGCTCTTCGGCCGCGATCAGGCCCTGCGCCTTGAGCGGCGCGGCGACCCGGCGCGCGAGGCGGATGCCGGCGACGACCGCGGCGAGGTCGGCGCCGGCCGCGTCGCTGCCCTCCTCGAAATATTTGAAGTTGATCCGCGGCGGGTCGCGCGGGTCGTCGGAGCGCAAGGCGACTTCGCCGGCGCGGTTCTCGGTATGCGCCTTCAAGATCGCCCAGGTCAGGTAATTGGGTTTGGTTACGGCGAGCGCGGAATAGCCGGGGAAATAGCCGCCGAACAGCCCCAATAGGGCAAAGCAGAACAGATCGGGGAGCGGACGCTCGGGCTGCGACTTTGCGATCATCGCCAGGACGGCGCCGTTGCTGGCGTAAACCCCTTCGCGGTGCGCCGCCCATTCGGCGTATTGGCGGTCGCCGCGGGCGAAGCGGGCGCCCTCGAGGATTTCCCAATGGGCGAAATTCATGCGGTTGACGACGCCGATCTCGTAGCGGTCCTGCAGATTGCGGCCGACGCCCCCGAGCGCGACGCGAACGGGGATGCCGAGCGGAGCCAGAATCTCGGGCCGGCCGATCCCCGACAGCATCAAAAGCTGCGGCGTATTGAAGGCGCCGCCGCTGAGGATGACCTCGCGCCCGGCGGCGGCCCGG
>DATFCQ010000240.1:0-8430 GCA_035252905.1 Allostellaceae bacterium
CTCCGATCCACAGCATCCCGATGCCGACGAGGGCGAGACCAAGCGCAGAGGCGAACGACAACAGGGCGAGCACGCGCCGCGCGTCGCGCCGCTCGGCGAGCGCGCCGCCCCTCGGCCCCAACAGGATGATCGCGGCGTAGCGCAGCGCCAGCGTCACCCCCGCCGCCACGACCGCGTGCAGCGGCGCCGTCCGGGCGGCGAGCAGCGAAAGTCCGATCACAAAGAGCCCTTCAAGGCTCACCCCCTGCACGAACGACCACCCCTCCAGCCGCGACGGCAATGCCAGGCGCACCCGTCCGGCGCCGCGCGGACCGGTTGCGCTTTCGCCTGCAGGCAGTCGCGCCGCCAGCGGGATGGCCGCGATCGCGATCCCCGCCAGAACCAGAAAGGCGACGCGCGGCCCCGCCGCCTGCGATATCGCGGCGCCGCAGAGGAGGCCGAGCATCGGGCCGGTCGCGATGATCGCGCGCGAGCGGCCGTTGCGCCGGGCGGCGCGCTCCGGCTCGGCCGTGCTCAGAGCCTGGGTTGCGATGTTCAGCGCGGCGAAGGACAAGCCCCACAACACTCGCCCCAATAACAGCGGCCACAATCCCGACAGGACGGCGTAGCCGAACGTCGCCAGCGCCGCCCCGAGGGCCGCGCACAGGCATGAATTGCGCGGCCCGTATCGGGCGTAGAGCCGCCCTACCTGCCGATAGGCGATGATCCGCACGACGCGGTTGGCGGCGAGCAACAGCCCGGCCTCGCCCAGCGATACGCCAAAGCTCGCGTGATACAGCGGCAATAGCAGATAGAGCAGTGTGTCGCCGGGCTGGGCGATGGCGAGGACGATCGAGGCGTCGCGCCAAGCCCCCTGCGCGGCGGCGGGAGCGCCCGCTGCGCGCGCCGCCGCGAGGGCTCGGGCTCTCACGGGACGACTGGCCGCGGGACCGGACGCAGAGGGCGGCGGATGTCCGGGATCGCTCGGCTCCTTTCATTGCGAGTATCGGCTGCCGCCGCGCTCGTGGCAACCGGATGTCGCGATCCGCCGACATGTTTTTCCCAACTGCCATGCCATACTGCACCGTCACGAGCCCGTGCTCACGGTATAGTAGTTGTGTGGTGTATTAAAGATCGAGACGGACTTGGCCCGGGCATTGTCTCCCGGTCAGTGAAATGACTGTGGCCCGTCGCGGAGGCTTTGCAATCGATCGGGCTTATATTGCGCGTGGTGGGCGGCGCGCGCCGTGGAGAATCCGTTCGATTCTCACCTGGTCCGCATCGGCGCGGAAGAAGATCAGGTAGCGCCGGTGGACCGCCATGCGCAGCCCCGGCGCCAGGTCCTCGCGTGCCGGATACGCCGTCGGATTGGCGGCAACGCGATCGCAACGGGTCCTCAGCTCGTCCAGAAAAGAGAGCGCCCGAGCCGGGTTACCACGGGCGATGTAGTCGCCGATTTCTTCGAGATCACGTTCTGCGCGTGGCGAGAAGACAAGCTGCGGCAATTACTCTTCCGCCATTCCCGCGTATTTGGCGCGAAGGCGGGCAAAGACGCGATCGGCGTCGACGCCGGGTCCGCTGTCGATGCCTTCCCGAACGAGCCGCCTCGTCTCCTCGATTTCTAGGCTCGCTACGTGGCGCTTGCGTCTCCAATCACGCAGCGCCTCGCGAATGACCTCGCTGGCGGAGGCGTATTCGCCGCTGGCGACGGCGTTCCGCACGTCACTGACCATCTCGGGCGGCAACGCGACACTGATCTTTTCGATCTTTCCCATCGGCACCTCGCGCCGACAGAGTAGCAACAATTCATACCGGAGCAAGCCCGGTCGGCCCGGATCATATCCGACCCGCCGAAATCGCGGCTGGCGCCGGGCGCCGATTCGCCGCAGGATAGGAAGAGGATCAACCGCCCCTGGGAGAAGAGCATGAGCGCCCACAAGGATTGGCACCCTGAGGAGGTTCGTTCGCGCCTCAGCCATCCGGTCATCGACGCCGACGGCCATTGGATCGAATACGGCCCGGTCTTTGTCGAGCGGGTGCGCAAAGCCGCCGGCGACAAGGCGGCCGACGGGTTGCAGAAATCCATGCGCCGCATTCCCGACGTGCTGTCCCTGTCGGTTGCCGAGCGGCGCCGGCGCGGCATCGCGATGGAGGGGTATTGGGGGCGCCAGACGACCAATACCCGCGACCGCGCCACCGCGATGATGCCGCGCATGCTCTATGACCGGCTCGACGAGCTGGGGATCGATTTCGGCGTCATTTATCCGACCGCGGGCCTCGCGATCCCGCGCATCGACGACGACGAGACGCGGCGCGCCGTGATCCGCGGCTTCAACATCGTGACGGCCGACTATTTCAGCGCCCTCTCCGACCGCCTGACCCCGGCGGCGGTGATCCCGATGTACACGCCCGACGAGGCGATCGCCGAACTCGAATTCGCCACCAAACAGCTCGGCGCCAAGGTCGGCATGTTCGGCAGCGGCATCCGGCGCACCCTGCCGGCCGCCAAGGGCATCGATCCTGACATCGCCAAATTCGCCGCCCATTTCGACCAGCTCGGCCTCGACAGCGACTACGACTACGATCCGGTCTGGCAGAAATGCCTCGAATTGAAGATCGCGCCGACCTTCCATACCGGCGGCCGCGGCCTCGGTTTGCGCAACGCCCCGAGCAACTTCACGTTCAACCATATCGGCCATTTCGCCGCCGCCGGCCATGCCGTGGCCAAGGCGCTGTTTTTGGGCGGGGTGACGCGGCGTTTCCCCGATCTGCGCTTCGCCTTTCTCGAGGGCGGCGTCGGCTGGGCGTGCCAATTGTTCGCCGATCTGATCGAGCATTGGGAGCGGCGCGGCAAGGCGGGGCTTGAATACATGGACCCGAAAAAGCTCGACCGCGCCTTGTTGCAGAGCCTTGTCGACAAATACGGCTACGAGGACATCGCCGCCGAGTTGAAGCGCCGCGACGGCTGGCCTTCGCGCGAGGAGGACGAATTGGATGGCGGCGTCGCGGTGCACGACGACTACGCGGCGTGCCGGATCGCCCGCAAGGAGGATTGGATCGACCTCTATGCAAAGCCGTTCTATTTCGGCTGCGAGGCGGACGACCGGATGAACGCCGTGGCGTTCGGCAAGATCAACCCGTTCGGCGCCCGGATCAACGCAATCTTCAGCTCGGATGTCGGCCATTTCGACGTGCCCGACATGCGCATGGTCCTGCCGGAAGCCCACGAGCTGGTCGAGGACGGCCTGATCACGCCGGACGACTTCCGCGACTTCACCTTCGCCAACGCCGTGCGTCTGTGGGGCACGCAGAACCCGCACTTCTTCGAGGGAACGGCGGTGGCCAAACAGGCCGCCGAGGTGTTGCGCGCCCCCGAAATCCGCGCCGCGGCGGAGTAGCGGCTGAGCCCTCACCCACCAGCCCCCGGCTTTCGCTGGGGGCTGGTCCCCCCTCTCCCGCATTGCGGGAGAGGGTGCCGAGCGGAGCGAGGCGGGTGAGGGCCTCCCGCCGCAAGCGTTGCGGGACTGCCCGGCGAGCAGGAATTGCGTTATCCTGCTCGCGACGCTGGTGTTGCGCCAAAAGGGAGGAAGCGATGGCCGAAATTCTCGGACTGGGCTGCACGCATTACCCGGGGCTCCTCGGGCCCGACGAAAAACTGCCGGGGCTGTTTCACCACCTGCTGACCGCGCCCAACGTCCCCGCCCCCTATAAAGAGCGGGCGAACTGGCCGCAGGAACTCTTGGCCGAACTCGGCAATGACGACGGGCAGGCGGCGGCGCGGCGTTACGGGCAGCGCATGGCCGAGGGGTTCCGCGCCGTGCGCAAGGCGCTCGACGCGTTCAACCCGGACCTCGTCCTGGTCTGGGGCGACGACCAGTACGAGAATTTCCGCGAGGATGTCATCCCGGCCTTCTGCGTACTCGGTTACGATGACGAAATTTCTCTGACGCCGTGGCGGACCGCCGACGGCAAGGGCAAGCCCAACCGCTGGAGCGAGGGCGCGGACTGGACATTGCAGCTCAAGGGCCACCGCGCGGCCGCCAAATATCTCGCCGGCGGTCTGATTGAGCGCGGCATCGACATGGCCTATGCCTACAAGCCGCTGCATCATCCGATGGCGCACGCCTTCACCAACACCTTTCTCTATCTCGACTGGGATCGCCAGGGCTTCCCCTATCCGGTCGTGCCGCTCGCGATCAATTGCTACGGCCGCAACCTGTTTCATGCCCAGGGCGGCATCGGCGCGCTGTTCGTGCCGCCGCGCAACCCTGCGGAGCTCGACCCGCCCTCGCCGCAGCCCTGGCGCTGCATGGAAATGGGAGCGGCGATCGCCGAGATCTTCGCGGCCTCGCCGTGGCGCGTCGCCCTCGTCGCCTCGTCGAGCTGGTCGCATTGCTTCCTGTCGCCGACCAACGGCTATCTGTGGCCCGATCACCGCGCCGACCGCCAGTTGTTCGAGTCCTTTGCCCAGGGCGATTACGAGGTCTGGCGGCAGCGCTCGCTGAAGGACATGGAGGCCGCCGGCCAGCACGAGATGCTGAACTGGATGGCGCTCGTCGGTGCGATGGACAAGCTCGGCCGCAAGCCGGTCGTGCACGATTACGTCGAGACCTGGATCTTCGCCTCGGAGAAGTGCTTCGCCTCCTTCCCGGCGTAATCCCGCCGCGCGCGGCAGTAAAATAAACCGCCGCGCACGCCGATACGCGGACACTCTTGCCAATCCGCCCCCGCGCCCTTAACACTCGGCGCGGGGGAAAGATGCGCAAGGGCCCGCCGATCTTCAAAAATGGGGCGCATTCGGCTGCGCTCGTATGGCGCCTCGCTCGCGATTTCATGCGGCCGCACGCGCGCACGATCGTCTTCGCCTTTCTGCTGATGGGCGTGGCGGCGGGCAGCACGGCGCTGCGGGCGTGGCTGATGCAGCCGGTGCTCGATCTGATCTTTGTTGCGCGCGACGGGTCGCTGCTGCTCGTGATCGCCGGCGCCGCGCTCTTCATCGCGGTGGTCAAGGGGTTCGCCGATTACGGCGAGGCCGTATTGATGAACCGCGTCGGCCAGCGCGTCGTCGCCGACGTGCAGATCGCATTGTTCGCCCGGCTGATGCGCGCCGATCTCGCCTATTTCCACGCCCGCCCGGCGGGGACGTTGATTGCGCGCTTCACCAGCGACGCTGGCCTGTTGCGCAATGCCGCGGCAAACATATTGGGCGCCATCGGCAAGGACGCAGTGACCGTGGTGTTCCTGGTCGGGGTCATGTTCTATCAGGACTGGCTCTTGGCCCTCGTCTCGTTCTTTGTCTTTCCGCTGGCGATTCGCCCGATCGTCGGCATCGGGCGCCGCATGCGCCGGGTGTCCGCCAACACCCAGGCCGAAATCGGCCAATTGACGACCCTGTTGACGCAGACCTTCCAGGGCGCCCGCCAGGTCAAGGCCTACGGCATGGAGGCCTATGAGGAATCGCGCGCCGCCCGGCTGATCGAGCGCGTCTATGCCCTGCTCGACCGGGCCGCACGCACCCGCTCGCGCGCCTCGCCGATGATGGAGGCGCTGGGCGGGACGGCGATCGCCGTGGTCATTCTTTACGGCGGGCATCAGGTGATCAGCGACGCACGCACGCCGGGCGCCTTTTTTTCCTTTATCACGGCGCTTCTGCTTGCCTACCAGCCATTGAAGAGCCTGGCCAATCTCAATGCCTCATTGCAGCAGGGATTGGCGGCGGCGCAGCGCCTGTTCGAGGTTATCGACGTCGAGCCGACGATCCGCGACCGGCCGGGCGCCCGCGCGCTGGCGATCCGCGGCGGCGAGATCCGCTTTGCCGGCGTCCGCTTCGGCTATGCGCCGGGCGCCGTGGCGCTTGACGGCATTTCGCTGTCGATCCCGGCCGGCCATACGGTGGCATTGGTCGGCCCCTCGGGCGCCGGGAAATCGACGATCCTCAACCTGATCCCGCGCTTTTACGACGTCGATTCGGGCACGATCACGATTGACGGGCAGGACATACGCGGCGTCACCCTCGCCTCGTTGCGCGCCGCGATCGCGCTCGTCGCCCAGGAAGTCAGCCTGTTCGACGACACGGTGCGGGCCAATATCGCCTATGGCCGCTTCGGCGCGACGGACAGCGAGATCGAGGCGGCGGCGCGCGCCGCCGCCGCCGACGCCTTCATCCGCGATCTGCCGCAGGGCTACGACACCATGGTCGGCGAGCACGGGGTACGGCTCTCGGGCGGCCAGCGCCAGCGCCTCGCGATCGCCCGGGCCATGCTGAAGAACGCGCCGATCCTGTTGCTCGACGAGGCGACCTCGGCGCTTGACAGCGAGTCCGAGCGGCAGGTCCAGGCCGCAGTGAAAACGCTGATCCGCGGCCGCACCACGCTGGTCATCGCGCACCGCCTGTCGACGGTGCAGGGCGCCGATTTGATCTGCGTCGTCGATCGCGGCCGCATCGTCGAGAGCGGCCGCCATGCCGAACTCATTGCCGCCGACGGCCTTTATGCCCGCCTCTATGCGATGCAGTTTGCCGATGCGCCAATGCCCGCAGCGGCCACGCCGGCGCTCTGAGCCGTGACGATCTCCCGCGCCGGGCGGCGTATCCTGCGCAGCGACCGGCTGCGCCGCGCCTTGTGCTGGCTCATTCACGGCTATATCCACCTCGTCTACCGGACCAATCGTTGGCAGGTCGAAGGCGCCGAGGGGGCGTTGCGGCTGCGCGCCGAGGGCCGCGGCTTTATTCTCGCCTTCTGGCACGGACGGCTGCTGATGATCCCGATGGCTTGGCAGCGGCTCGCGCCGATGCACATGCTGATCTCGGCCCATCGCGACGGGCGGATCATCGCTGACGCGGTGACCTATTTCGGGGTCAGGTCGATCGCCGGGTCGACCCGCCGCGGCGGGTCGGCGGCCTTGCGCACAATGGTCAAGCGGCTCAAGGACGGCGACTGCGTCGGCATCACCCCTGACGGCCCGCGCGGCCCGGCAATGACGGCGAGCCTCGGCATCGTCAACCTCGCCCGGCTGTCGGGCGCGCCGATCGTGCCGATTACCTATGCGACGAGCCGGCGCCGGGTATGGTCAAGCTGGGACCGTTTTCATCTGCCGTTGCCCTATGGGCGCGGCGTCTACCTGTGGGGCGAGCCGATCGCATTGGCCGCCGATCTCGACGAGGCCGGTCTCGATGAGGCCCGCCGCCTGCTCGAAACCCGCATGGTCGCCCTGACCCGCGAAGCCGACCGCCGCGTCGGCGCCGCTTCACCCCCACCCCAGCCCTCCCCCATCGAGGGGGAGGGAGCGCAAAGAAAACCCTCCCCCTTGATGCCGTACCTCTACCGGGCGCTGACCGGCCTGTTGACGCCGCTCGCCCCCGCCCTGCTGCATTGGCGCGCCCGGCGCGGCAAGGAGGACAGCGCCCGCATCGGCGAGCGCCGGGGGATCGCCGGCCGGAAGCGGCCCGAGGCGCCGCTCGTCTGGGTTCACGCCGCCAGCGTCGGCGAGGCGACCGCGATATTGGAGCTGATCGAGCGGATATTGAGAGAGCGGCCCGGGTGCGAATTCCTTGTGACCACCGGGACCGTGACCTCGGCCCGTCTGCTTGCGGCCCGGTTGCCGGCCGGGGCCCGGCACCAGTTCGTCCCGCTCGACCTGCCCCTCTATGTCGCCCGCTTCCTCGACCACTGGCGCCCTGACCTTGCGCTCTGGGTCGAGTCGGAATTATGGCCGAACCTCGTGCTCGCGACCCGCGCGCGCGGCATCCCCCTGATCCTGGTCAATGCCCGCCTGTCGGCGCGCGCCTATACGCGGTGGCGTCGGCATCCCGGGCTGATCACACCGATGCTCGGCGCCTACGCCCTGTGTCTTGCCCAAAGCGAGGAGCAGGCGGAGCGCTTCCGCCGGCTCGGCGCCGGCGCAGTGGCGAGCCTTGGCGACCTGAAGGCTGCGGCGCCGCCGCTCCCGGTCGATCCGGTCGCGTTGCGCCGGCTGTCCCGGCAGGTCGCGGGGCGTCCGCTGTGGCTCGCCGCCAGCACCCATGACGGCGAGGAGGAGATCGCCGCCGCGGTTCACCGTGCCGTCGGATCCCGGCACGAGAGGCTGCTGACGATCATCGCGCCGCGCCATCCGGCGCGCGGCGACGCGATCGCGGCAATGCTGCGGGGGCGCGGGCTCCGCCTGGCCCGCCGTTCCCGGGACGAGAGGATCGAGGCCGATACCGACGTCTATCTGGCCGACACTATGGGCGAATTGGGGCTGTTCTACCGCCTCTCTGAGATCGCGTTCATCGGCGGCTCGCTGTGCGCCCGCGGCGGTCACAACCCGTTCGAGGCGGCGCGCCTCGGCTGCGCCGTAATGTTCGGCCCGGATACCGGCAACTGCGCCGCGATGGCCGAGGCGCTCCTGGCCGCCGGCGCCGCCGAAACGGTGACTCGCGACAGCCTTGCCGAAGCGGTGTCGGCCCTGCTC
>DATFCQ010000241.1:0-10890 GCA_035252905.1 Allostellaceae bacterium
GGCCCCCGGACGAACCCCTCGGCGCAACCGCAAACCCCGCTCCGCGCGTCGGCGACGCCACGGATCTCTATGTCTTGATGCTGCTGTTCGGCGGTGAACCGAAATGGCTTTGCCTACTCTGGTGAATTATTCAGGTTAGCGGTGGAGGCGAGGACGTTCGGATTGATCGCCAGATCCGGCGCCGCCCGCGCCGTCCCCGGAATGAACAGGCTCGCGCCCCAGCACAGCAGAGCGAAGAGCATCATGGCCACGGCGAGGATCCCGGGATCGCCGCCGTCCTTCATCGCGACGCCGCCGGCGATCGTGCCGCCGAGGATCGCGAGAAAGGTGGCGCCTTCGATCAGCGCATTGCCCGCAGGCAACTCCTCCCGTTGCAGGTGGTCGGGAAGGATGCCGTATTTGATCGGCCCGAACAGCGCGCCGATCAGGCCGAACAGGAACAACGCCAGGAATAAGAGCGGCAGCGAGTTCAGCCGGAAACCGGCGACGGCGATGGCCGCCGCGGCGATTTCAGCGAGCTTCAGGCAGCGCGCCACCAAAGCCTTGTCAAAGCGGTCGGCCAATTCGCCGCCGAAGGCCGACAACAGAAAGAACGGCGCGATGAAAATGCCGCCCGCCAATGTGACCAGCGATTCGCTGGTTCGGCCGCCGATCCTGAACAGGATCAATAAGGCGAGCGCGTTCTTCAGGAAGTTGTCATTGAAGGCGGAGAAGAACTGGCACCAGAACAACGGCGCAAAGCGCCGGGATGCAAGGAGTGTCTGACGCATCTGTTCCTCCACGAAGCAGGCGCAGACCGCGCGCCTCGGCCATCGCCGAAGAAGAGCGACGAGAATCGTTTAAAACCGGTCAAGCCGTTTTGTGCCGGAGACCGAGGTGTTCAAGTCTGGCCTCGGGCGACGTCCATCAGCAGGCGCTCGGTCCTGGCGTCCTCGATGCGGTTGACGAGCTTGCCGGCCTCGTCGCTGTCGCGGATCGTCTTGGTCAGGGTGATGCAGGACTGGACCAGCATCGCAATGCCCATCGCGAGATAGCCTTTCATCGCGAGGTCGATCGGCATCAGGACGATGCCGACGACGAGCATGGCAACGGCGGCGGCAAAGGAGACGTATGCGAAGACGATCCAGGCCGGACTGTGGCGGAGATTAGGGTTGTTCATCGTGATGCTCCTGCAAAGGAGACGACGGACCGGGATGGGGGCTATCAGGCTGGCTTGCCTTCGGCGGCGCGTTGCCGCAAACGGGCGAGCACATCGACGGAGTCGGGTTTGCGGCGGGGCCCGAATCCTTCGGCCGCGAGCTTGTCGGCAACGGCGGCCGGGCCGGCGGCGACGTCGAGCGCGTCCAATGCCGCCTCGGCGGTCTCCGCCGCGGCCTGACGTTCGCGCAGGCGCGCGAGCGTTGCCTCGGCTTCGGCGAGCGTGCCGGCGAAGGTCGGGGCGGTCTCGACGCGGCCCCGGCGCGCGATCCGCACCGCCTCGGCGGCCCGGGCGATCCTCCGCCCGTGTTCGAGCTGCAACAGGCGCTGTTGCTGCTGCCGGACATGGCCCTTCAGCTTGGCGATCTCGGCGGCGAACAGGGCGCGCGCGGCCGCTGAGGCGCCATGCTCGGCTTCGAGACCGGCGATCGCCTCCGCAGCGTCCGTTGCGAGGTCATCGCGTCCCGACCGGAGCGCGGCGACGGCGCGCGTCTCGAGATCTGCAGTCTGAGCGCGGATCGCCTGCAGCCTTTGTCCTTCCCGGCTGTCCTGGGCGATGGCGACCGCCAGCGCCTTTTGGGCTCTGTCGAGCGCCGCGCCGGCATCGCGCATCTGCTGATCGAGGATCGTCAGCGCGTTCTGATCGGCGATCTCCTCGCCGATCGCCGCCGCCTGTCCTCGCATCAGCGTGATCAAGGCCTTGAGCATCCTTGCCTCCGCTATGAACATCGTTCAAAATTGTTATATCACCGCGTTGAACGCCGTTCAAGAAAAACATGAACGGCGTTCAACGATGCCGATGAGAGGCTTTATGGCAAGGCAAGCGGACCGCCGCGCGGCGCTGCGCATGCGACTGATCGATGCCGCCGAACGCACCATTGCCGCAGAGGGGCTGGCGGCGCTGAAGGCGCGCGACCTCGCACGCGAGGCCGGGTGCGCCGTTGGCATGATCTACAACCTCTTCGCGCATCTGGACGAACTCGTCCTGTGCGTCGGCTCGCGGACCTTGGCGATGCTCGAAGTTGTGCTCGCTTCCGCGCGCTCGCCGGAGGGCGAGGGTTCGAGCGAAGAGGCGGTGGCCGAACTGGTCCGGCTCGCGCTTGCCTATCTCGATTTCGCCGCCGCCCACACGATCCGCTGGCGGGCGCTATTCGAGCACCGCATGGCCCCGGGGCGTCCGCTGCCCGAGTGGTTTATCGAGCAGCAGCGCGTATTGTTCGCACAGATCGAGCGGCCCTTGACGGCGCTGTTGCCGGAATTTGATCGGGGCGCCCGCCGCATCTTCGCGCGCACGCTGTTTTCGGCGGTGCATGGCATCGTCGCGCTGGGCCTCGAGGAAAAGCTCGTGTCCCTGCCGATGCCGGATATTCGCACCCAACTTGCCGCGACCGTGCGCGCGATTGCGGCAGGTCGGGCCGAGCTTCGCGCCGCCGCGCGCGGCCCGGCGCAGTCATGACGAGCATTCCCGAGCGGCTCCGCTGCTGCGCGCAGGCGACGGAGTTTGAACGGGGAAAACGGCGGAATGCGCTTCGCTTTTCCGCCCTACGGTTCAAACAGACTTTGAAAGATATATTGCTCTATGAAAGCACTCTTAGATGTCTATGTTTTCTCCGGCAGCTACTTCGCTTCTTCCGGCAACACGGTCGTATGCGTTGCGGCAAGGGAGGATGTGGAAACATGGCTTGGCATCGGGCAAAAAGACTTGAGGACATAATGCCCTGATATTTTGAAATTTTCTTGAAAAATATTGCTATACTCGCCTCGGTTTCCGATTCGAGACCAACCGCTCAATACGATTTCGGCAGCCCCAGCACACGCTCGGCGATGTGGCAGAGGGCGAGCTGCGGGCTTATCGGCGCCAGGCGCGCGATCTGGATCTCGCGAAAATAGCGCTCGACGTCGTATTCGCGAGCGTAGCCCATGCCGCCATGAGTCAAGACCGCGCTCTCGCAGGCCCGATGCCCGGCCTCGGCGGAGAAGTATTTGGCAGCGTTGGCGTGCGGTCCTGCGTCCTCGCCGCGGTCGTAGAGCGCGGCGGCGCGCATGACCAGGAGTTCGGCGGCTTCGAGTTCGATCCAGCGCAGGGCCAGCGGGTGCTGGATGCCCTGGTTCTGGCCGATCGGGCGGCCGAACACGACCCGCTCCCGGGCATAGCGCGCGGCGCGCGCGAGCGCGGCGCGGCCGAGCCCGACCGCCTCGGCGGCGATCAGGATGCGCTCGGGGTTCATGCCGTGCAGGATGTACTGGAAGCCTTTGCCTTCCTCGCCGATGCGGTCGGAGAGCGGGATTTCCAGTCCGTCGATGAACAGCAGGTTCGAATCGACCGCCTTGCGGCCCATTTTCGCGATCTCGCGGACCTCGATCCGGGAACGGTCGAGGTCCGTATAGAACAGGCTCATGCCGAGCGATGGCCTTGTCACCTCCTCAAGCGGGGTAGTGCGGGCGAGGATCAACATCTTCTCGGCGACCTGCGCGGTCGAGGTCCAGATCTTGCGCCCCGACAGGACGTAACGGTCGCCGCGGCGCACCGCCCGGGTCTTCAGATGCGTGGTGTCGAGCCCGGCGTCGGGCTCGGTCACGGCAAAGCAGCTCTTCTCGCGTCCCGCGATTAAGGGCGGCAGAAAGCGGCGCTTCTGCTCCTCATTGCCAAAGACGACGACCGGGTTGAGGCCGAAGATGTTCATGTGGATCGCCGAGGCGCCGCTGAACCCGGCGCCCGACTCGGCGACCGCCTGCATCAGAACCGCCGCCTCCGAAATGCCGAGGCCGCTGCCTCCGTAGGCCTCCGGCATCGCAATGCCGAGCCAGCCCGCCTCCGCCATGGCGCGGTGAAACTCGTGCGGGAAGCGGCCCTCCTCGTCCCGCGTGCGCCAATATTCGTCGCCGAAGCGCGCGCACAATTTCAGGACCGCGTCGCGGATCTCCCGCTGCTCGGGGCTCGGCGCATAAGACATTCCTGCCTCCACTCGCTCGTCATGCGGCGGCGAGAGTGATCCGTTATGCTGCAAAAGCAATCTCGAAGACAGGGAGGAACCCGTGGCTCTGACCATCCGCCCGGCGGTCGCCGGGGATGCGGCGGAATGCGGCCGCATCATCCATGCCGCCTTTGCCGAGATCTCCGACCGGCACAATTTCCCGCACGATTTCCCGTCGGTCGAACTGGCGGTCGAGGTGGCAGAGATGCTGATCGCCGAGCCGGGCTTTTTCGGCGTGGTGGCGGTTGAGGACGGCCGGATCGTCGGCAGCAACTTCATGGATCAGCGCTCGCCGATCGCCGGCATCGGGCCGATCACGGTCGATCCGGTGCGGCAGAACCAGGGTGCCGGCCGCAGGTTGATGCAGGCCGCGATCGATCACGCGACGGCGCAGAAATTCTCCGGGATCAGATTGGTGCAGGATGCCTTTCACAACCGCTCGCTGTGCCTCTATACGCGGTTGGGTTTTGTCACGCGCGAGCCGCTTTCGGTCCTGCACGGCCGGCTGCTCGACCGACGCCTTCCCGGCTATGCGGTGCGTCCGGCGACGACGCAGGATGGCGCCGCCTGCGAGCGGTTGTGCCGGCGCGTGCACGGCTTTGCGCGCAGCGCCGAATTCGCCGACGCGGTCGCGCGCGGCCGGGCCACGGTCGTTGAGCATCTCGGCCGGGTCACCGGCTATGCCACCGGGATCGGCTTCTTTGCCCATGCGGTCGGCGAGGCCAACGAGGATGTGAAGGCGTTGATCGGCGCGGCCCCCGCCTTCCTCGGGCCGGGCTTTCTGGTGCCGACGCGCAACCACGATCTGTTCGCCTGGTGCCTCGACGGCGGATTGCGGCTTGTCAAGCAGCAGACCCTGATGACGATCGGTCTCTACAACGAGCCGGAAGGTGCCTATCTGCCGTCGATCCTGTACTGAGTGTTGCGTGCGGAAAATGGCGGAATGCGCTCCGCTTTTCCGCCCTACAACGCCTCCGACAAGCGGGGAGCGTAGGGCGGAATAGCGCAGCGTATTCCGCCGATTTCGCGGAATGACGACCAAACAGGCTCTGAGGCCCCGACGGCGCGCCGGCCTTTATCGATCGCCGCCTCCCCATATATGTCGGGAAGATCGTGGAGCCCGGCCTTGCCGTTCGACATCGTCCCCAGCGTCTGTCCGCACGACTGCCCGAGCGCCTGCGCGCTCGAAGTCGAGCGCATAGGCGGGACCCGGATCGGGCGCATCCGCGGTGCCGCGGCTCAGCCCTATACGGACGGGGTCGTCTGCGCCAAGGTCGCGCGCTATGCCGAGCGCCAGCACCACCCAGAGCGTCTGGCGACGCCGCTGCGCCGGATCGGCGCCAAGGGCGCGGGGCGCGAGGCGTTTGCGCCGATCGCCTGGGACGATGCGCTTGACGAGATTGCCGAACGCTTCTCGCGCGCGGCGCAGCGCTGGGGATCGGAGGCGGTGTGGCCGCATTTCTACGCCGGTACGATGGGGCTCGTGCAGCGCGACGGCATCCACCGACTGACCCATGCGATGCGGTACTCGCGGCAGCATTCGACGATCTGCATCGCCCTTGCCGACGCCGGTTGGCTCGCCGGGGTCGGCGCAAAGCGCGGCGTCGACGGGCGCGAGATCGCCAAATCCAATCTGATCGTGGTGTGGGGCGGCAACCCGGTCTCGACCCAGATCAACGTCGCCGCCCATATCGCAAAAGCGCGCAAGGAGCGCGGTGCCAGGCTCGTCGTCGTCGACCCCTACCGCACCGCGACCGCGGCGGTCGCCGATCTCCATCTGATGCCGTTGCCCGGCACCGACGGCGCGCTCGCCTGCGCGGTCATGCACGTGTTGTTCAACGAAGGCTATGCCGACCGCGCCTATATGGCGCGCTACACCGACGACACCGCGGGTCTCGAAGCGCATCTTGAAACCCGCGACCCCGAATGGGCCGCCGGCATCACCGGCATCCCGGCCGCCGAAATCGTCGCCTTCGCCCGCCTCTACGGCGGCACCAAGCGCAGCTATATCCGCGTCGGCTACGGCTTTTCGCGCTCGCGCAACGGCGCGGCGCAGCTTTTTGCCGTGACCTGCCTGCCGGCGGTCACCGGCGCCTGGGCGCATGAGGGCGGCGGCGCCCTCTATTCAAACCACGGTCTTGTCCCTCTCGACCGCACCCTCGTCGAGGGGCTCGACGTCGTCGATCCCGCGACCCGCATCCTCGACCAGTCGCGCATCGGACCGATCCTTGTCGGCGACCGGCGCGATCTCGGCGACGGTCCGCCGGTCGCCGCGTTGTTGATTCAGAACACCAATCCGATGGTCGTATCGCCGCATTCGGCTCTCGTCCATCGCGGATTGGCGCGCGAGGATCTGTTTGTCTGCGTGCACGAGCAGTTCCTGACCGAGACCGCGGCAATGGCTGACATCGTCTTGCCGGCAACGACCTTTCTCGAACATGACGACCTCTACACCGCGGGCGGGCACGGCTTTCTGCAGATCGCCCGGGCGGTCCTGCCGCCCCATGGCGCGTGCCGCTCGAACCACGAGGTCATCTGCGCCCTGGCGCAGCGGCTCGGCGCCCGCCATGCCGGGTTCGAACTGTCGGCGCTGGAATTGATCGAGCGCACGCTCGCGGCAAGCGGGCTGCCGTCTGCGGCCGGATTTGCCCCCGGCGGCTGGCTCGATTGCCGCCCGCCTTTCGCGACCGAGCATTTCCTCGACGGCTTCGCCCACGCCGACGGAAAGTTTCATTTCCGCGCCGACTGGACGGCGCTCGGGCCCTACCCGGGACTTCCGGCCTTTCCCGACCATGTCGCGGTAACCGACGACGGCGACCCGGAACGGCCCTTTCGCCTCGTCCCGGCCCCGTCGCGATCCTTTCTGAACACGAGTTTCAACAACACGCCGTCGGGTGCGGCCCGCGAAGGCCGGCCGACTGCTCTCGTCCACCCCGCCGTTCTTGCCGCGCTCGGCCTCGGGAGCGGCGACCGGCTGCGCATCGGCAACCGGCAGGGTAGCGTCGTCGTCCATGCCCGCGCCTTTTCCGGACTGCAGCGGCGGGTTGTGGTGGTCGAGGGGCTGTGGCCGAACCATGCCTTCGCCGAGGGGATCGGGATCAACCTGCTGACCAGCGCCGATCCCGGTCTGCCGCGCGGCGGGGCGGTGTTTCACGACACCTCCGTATGGCTGCGCCCGGAATGAGGGGCTTCCGATGAGCGAAGACAACAAAGGGCTGCCGACGCGGTCGCGCTCGGCCGAGATCGACGAATTCCTGAACCAGGTCAAAAAAGCCCCGCCGGTGCGCCCGGGCGATGGGCAGGGCCGGCTGATCTTCGCCCTCGATGCGACGGCGAGCCGCGAGCCGAGCTGGGAGCGCGCCTGCCGCATCCAGGGCGAGATGTTCGAGGCGACGGCGGGCCTGGGGGGGCTTGCCATCCAGCTCGTCTTCTACCGCGGCTTTTCCGAGTGCAAGGCCAGCCGCTGGATGACCACTGCCGCCGAATTGCACCGTGCGATGCGCGCGGTCTTCTGCGTCGGCGGCGAGACCCAGATCGAGCGCGTGCTCGCCCACGCGATCGCGGAGACCGGCCGGCGCCGAGTCGGCGCGCTGATCTTTGTCGGCGATGCGATGGAGGAGAATGTCGACCGGCTGTGCCAGCTCGCCGGCGAGCTCGGGCTCCTGGGCGTACCGGCCTTTGTGTTTCACGAGGGCGGCGATCCGATCGCCGGCGCCGCCTTCCGCCAGATCGCAAAATTGTCGCGCGGCGCCTATCTCGCCTTCGATCTGGCCAGCGCCGAGCGGCTCAAGGAATTGCTTGGCGCGGTCGCGGTCTATGCCGCGGGAGGCTATCGCGCCCTTGCGGATTACGGCGCGAAGAAGGGCGGCGCGGTGTTGCGGCTGACGTCGCAATTGCGCGGCTGATGGAGGCGGTCCTCTATTTCACCGGCGGGGTCGCGATCCTCGGCGGCTTGTTGGCGCTCTTGTACCTGTTCGTCAACGCCGACCCGCTGCGGCTCGCGCGCGCCCTCAAGATCGTCGGCATCGCCGTCCTCGCCCTGCTGCTGCTGGCGCTCGCCCTGTTTACCGGGGTCTTCGTCTTCTTTTTGTCGTTGCCATTGCTGTGGGGGATCTTCTCGCGCCACGGTCGTCGCTTTGCCGGCTGGCAGAGCGCCTTCCGCTCTACCTTCGGCGGCCGCACCGCCGGTGCCGGAGGCCAGACCTCGACCGTAACGACCCCGTTTCTGCGCATGACGCTCGATCACGACACCGGGATGATGAGCGGCACGATCCTCGCCGGTCGCTTTGCCGGCATGCGCCTCGACGAGCTCGCGCCCGGCGAATTGCTGGCGCTGCTGCGCGAATGCCGATCGGCGGACGAGGAGGGAGCGCGCCTGCTCGAAGCCTATCTCGACCGCGTTCACCCGGACTGGCGCGACGAATTGCAGGGCGAGCGCGCCGGCCCGCACCCCGGTTCCGGCACGATGAGCGCTGAGGAGGCCTATGCGATTCTCGGCCTTGCGCCCGGCGCCGGCCCCGACGAGATCAAGGAAGCGCACCGTCGGCTAATGATCAAACTGCATCCCGACCACGGCGGGTCCGATTATCTTGCGACCCAGATCAACCAGGCGCGCGATGTCTTGTTGCACCGGCGCTGAGCGAAAAATATGGCATTTCTCGGGCGCCCCTTTTTTTGCCCCGGTTCGACACCATCATTCAGCAACTGAAGGGGAAGCCGCGCCGTCCAGGCTGTTATGACGGGAGGGCGAGATGACGTATCGGGTTTCTTATGTCGACACGGCGCCGCAACCGGGCGAGCCGCGGCACTTTGAGGGCCGGTTGCGCGACGAATATTTTCCGACCGAGCCGGCGGCGCTGGCGCGGGCGCGCGAGCTTTTGGACGACGTCCACTGCCATACGATTGTCGTTTCCGATGGCGCGGGTGAGCCGCTGCGCGGGGTGCGTCTGCAACTCAAGGCCGGGGTCTCTGTAGAATAGCCGCCGGCTTACGACACCAGGCACGCGCCCGGCGACAGGTACGCGGGACGCGGGGCGGCGGGAGCGCGATAAGAGATCCCCTCCGACGGGTCGCCCCCGGTCTTGCGGATCCCGCTCTCGGCAACGGGCAGGTCGGGGTTCGTGCCTGCGGCGATCGTGCCGCCCGTCACCTCCTCATGGGTCCACGGCCAGACGAAGCGGAAATGCGTGATCGTGCGGCCGGTGCCGCTCGGGACATAAATCGCAGCCGACAATTTAAAGGCACGGTCGACGATCGCGGCGCCGACCGGTTTGCCGGTATCGGCCCAGACCACGCTCTCGCCGCGGAACCACGCATTGAGCGCGGCGGTATCGTCATGCCGGCCGTCGCCCCACAAGGCGAGCGGCGTCGGCCGGCAGTCGGCAGTCGGCCGGGCAGCAGCCGGCAGCCCGGCGAAGAGCACCAAAACCAGCCCCGCCAAACCGGTCAAGGCGCGGCGCGCCGCCGCCGGTCTTCTATGCGGCTGCGTTGGCAAGGCCGCCGGGAGCCGGTCCGGTGAGTCGACGATAGGTCTCCGACACCAGCGCGGTGACGACCGCGACGCCGGCAAAGGCCACGACAAGCCCCGCCGCCTCGAAAACCAGCCAGATCGGAAAGGCGGCGCCCCCGCCAATCCGCGCCAGGATCGACCGCCCGATCGAGAAGGGCAGAGTGCACAGAATAATGGCGGCAAACAGCCGCCAGTAATTCCCTTCAAGCAGATCCCAGGCGGCGCGGAACGACAATGGGCTGTCGATCGCGGCGGCGGGGAAAATCAGCGAGACCCGAACTGCGGCGAGGACAAGCGCGATCGCGCCGATCAGAAACAGCGGCGCGGTGATCCCATGCGGCGGCAGCAGCGCGACAAGAAGGAGCACCAGCCAGCCGGCCAGGAGCAGCAGCGCGAGTCTCACCGTGGCGCCGAAAAAGACCCGCCACGGCGGCGTGAACAGCGCGCTCGCCGTCCTCTCGCCGAGCAACAGAAAACGATGCCAGCGGACGACAAAAACGGTGCCGATGACGAGGCCGACCACATGGGCGAGACCCGCCAGGGTCCAGCCGAACGGGCCGCTGCCGAGAACGCCCGCCGCAATCTCTGCGACCAGCACGACGGCAAAGGGCAGCCGGGCGAGATCGGCGGCCAGCCTGGTATTGTCGGCGACCGCGCGGTATGCGTCGACGGTCGCCGCGGCGATGTCGAGCCGGTATCCGGTACCGGGGGAAGCCGAAAGGTTCATCGTGCTCTCCTGCGAAAACGCGGCAACACGGAGCCTCGCCCCTCACCCTCCTCCCCGGACTTGACCCGGGGAGGGAGAGGGCCAGGATGAGGGGCAATGCCGCCGGTATCGCGCCATTTTCTGCCACGGTGGTGCGAGCCGGGCTGCTTGGCAGCTTCGTATTCTCCCCCGTTGCTACCGCTCTTTCTTGCCGCCCCCGCCGCCGCGGGCGGCGGCGTGTTCGGCTTTCGAGAGCGTCAGCTTTTCGGGGTGAACGATGGTCTTGTTGGCGGCGGCGCGCGCCGCGCCGAGATTAGGGAACTCCTGGTCGACGCCGTCGCGCTGCAGGATGTAGACCGCCGACATCTGCTTGCCGCTCTTCTGGTCGGCGACGGTGCGCTTCAGGATCGTCCAATGGACGCGTCGGGTCTCCTCCTCTTCGATATCTTCGAAGCCGCGATCGACGACCGATTCGAGCGCATAGAGTTTGCGTTCGGGCTCCG
>DATFCQ010000242.1:0-13009 GCA_035252905.1 Allostellaceae bacterium
ATGGGCATTTTCTCCGGCTGCTACACGGGGCGGGTCAGCCTATAAGTCTGACTGCGTGGCGCGGCGACCCCCGCATGGCGCTTGGCGCGGCGGAATGGCGTCCGCACCGCCAACGAGCGCATTTTCACACAGTCTGCAAGACTTCTGCAAATCCCCTGAGCCAGCCTGTGCAAGGGGCGCGGGTTTGCAGAAGATATGACCGAAAACGAACCGCAAAACTGCCGCCCCGGATACGCCCGCGTCAGCACCTCTACGGGCGGACTCCTCGACGCGCCGCTCGACCGGCTGTGCGGCGCAGGTTGCACCAGGATCGACCGCGAGAAGGTGACAGGCGCGAGCTGCTCAAGCTGCCGGACGGCCTCGCCCCCGGCAACGTGGTGACGGTGATGCGCATCGGCCGCCTGGCACGCAGCACCCTCGAACTGTTTGCGATCATCTCGTCAACCTCGGTCCCAAGATGGCGGGCCGTTCCGATGCCGACCCTGCCACCCCAGCGCCGGGTCGCCGTCGCCCGGCTGAGGCAGCCTACCCGGAAAAGACACAATCGTGCCGAAAGGGGTCCCCGCATGACCGCGACGTGAGGAGTAGGACCCGGCGAATATTGCCGTTCCGCTCTTCGCGTTTCCGGAGATATGCTGTCCACGGAAAAAGCGCTCGCAAAGCAGGGGGAGGACGCATGGTAGGCCGCAGCTCACAGATTGCCCGATTGGCCGCGGGCGTCTGCGCTCTTCTCCTCAATGCCTACCTGGCTCATGCGCAGCAGCCGGGGATGCCGCCGAATGGCGGTGCCGGGGCCGGTGCGGCGGCGATCGCGATCGACAACAAGTCGATCGGTGGGGTCGTGACGAGCCGCTTCGGGCCGGAGGCCGGCGTCTGGGTCATCGCCGAGACGAAGGATCTCGGTACGCGCTTTGCCAAGATCGTCGTCACCGACGAGCGCGGCCGCTACGTCATTCCCGACCTGCCCGAGGCCAATTATCGGGTATGGGTGCGCGGCTACGGCCTCGTCGATTCGCAGAAGGTGCCGGCGGCGCCGGGCAAGAAGCTTAACCTCACCGCCGTTGTCGCGCCGAGCCTGGCTGCCGCGGCGCAATACTATCCCGCGATCTACTGGGCCGCGATGATCAAGATCCCGGACAAAAGCCGCTTCCCGGGCACCGGAGACAATGGCAACGGCATTCCGGAGAAATTCAAGACCCAGGAGCAATGGCTCAACTTCGTCAAGACCAACGGCTGCGGCAATTGCCACCAGATCGGCAATTACGCGACAAGAACGATTCCCAAAGCGTTCGGTCATTTCGCCTCGTCGCGCGACGCCTGGGCGCACCGGCTCTCGGTCGGACCTGCCGGGCATGATATGGTGAATTTCATCTCGCAGGTCATGACGCCGCAGGGCGGGCACCTGGCCGCGCTCGCCGACTGGACCGACCGCATCAAGGCAGGCGAATTGCCGAGTCGCAGCCCGGAGCGGCCGGTCGGCATCGAGCGCAACCTCGTCATCACGGTGCGCGATTGGCTCGATCCGAAGCACTACCTGCACGACCTGACCACGACCGACCGGCGGCACCCGACGGTCAACGCCTACGGCCCGATCTACGGCGACACCGAGCTTTCGAGCAACGCGCAGCCGGTGCTCGACCCGGTGCACAACAGGAAATGGACGATCCTGCCGCCGGTGCGCCCGGGCACGCCAAGCTCGGCGCTGGCCAACAAGGTGGTCGTCGCCTCGGCCTATTGGGGCATGGAGCAGACCTGGGACAGCAAGGTCAACGCCCACACCTCGGCGATGGACCAGGACGGCCGCGTCTACTATACAGCGCAGAACCGCTCGCCGAAGGACATTCCCGCCTACTGCAAGAAAGGCTCGCCGTCGCGCTCGGCCCAGCTCTATCCGCTCGACGTACCGCATGACGGCTTCTTCCAGAATTCCCGCCAAGTCACCGTCTACAATCCGAAGACGAAGCAGTTCACGACGATCGACACCTGCTTCGGCACGCATCACCTGAACTTCGCCGAAGACGCCGACAATACGCTGTGGTTCAGCAATAATACCGGCATCGGCGGGGCCCCGGTGCCGAAGCTGGCGGTCGTCGGCTGGATCAACACGACATTGTTCTGGAAAACCCATGACGCGGCGCAATCGCAGGGCTGGACGCCGCTGATCGTCGACACGGTCGGCACCGGCAAGCGCACCGCCGCCTGGAACGAGCCGGGCCAGCCGATCGACCCGACCAAGGACACGCGCCTGCCTTACGGCCTGTACGGGATCTCCTGGTCGCCGGCCGACGGCTCGGTCTGGGGCTCGAACCTCACCC
This sequence comes from Allostellaceae bacterium, assembly GCA_035252905.1. GTDB lineage: Bacteria > Pseudomonadota > Alphaproteobacteria > ATCC43930 > CGMCC-115725 > AP-15. The sequence continues at coordinate 2,316 of DATFCQ010000242.1, forward strand.
ATCCCGGCTACATCATCCGCTTGGCGCCGGGGGCGAACCCGCCCGATACGGCATTGGCCGAGATCTACAAGATCCCGCTGCCCGGCTTCGGCATTCGCGGCATGGATGTCGACCGCCACGGCGTCGTGTGGATGCCGCTCGACAGCGGTCACATTGCCAGCTTCGACCGGCGCAAATGCAAGGGGCCGCTCAACGGGCCGGGCGCCGAAAGGGGCGAGAAATGTCCGGAAGGCTTTTCGTTCTACGCGCTGCCGGGGCCGGGCTTCCAGGGCGATCCGGGCGCCGAGGAGAACCCGTATTACCTCTGGGTCGATCAGCACAACATCCTCGGTCTCGGCGCCAACGTACCGATCGCCACCGGCAACCAGTCGGACTCATTGCACGCGCTGGTCGGCCGCGGGATCGTCGAACTGCGGGTGCCCTACCCGATGGGCTTCTTCGCGAAGGGACTGGAGGGCCGGATCGACGATCCGAAGGCCGGATGGAAGGGCCGCGCCCTATGGGCGACCTCGGGCAATCGCACCCCCTTCCACATCGAGGGGATCGACGCGCCGGCGCCGGGCGCGCCGGGGGCGACGCCCGAGACGCGTTCGAGCCCCCTGGTTGTCGAGTTCCAGCTGCGTCCCAGCCCGCTCGCCGATTGAGGCGGCGGCCCCGCCAGGCGAAATGACGTGGGATTGGGACAGAGGGGGCAGAGACGAGCCCCGGTGGCAGTTATAAGAGCCTGTTTAAGTCGTCGTCGCGCCGAAGTCGGCGGAATACCCTACAAGGCTGGGCAAGAATCTCGGAAAAAGGCTGCATCGGCTGCGTGAGTGCTTCGAGACGCGCCCTAAAGGGCGCTCCTCAGCATGAGGATGTTCTTGATGGCATTGAGAAAGATCCTCATCCTGAGGTGCCTCGCGAAGCGAGGCCTCGAAGGACCTAGGGCGCCGATCCAGTGGAAATCCGAATTCTTGCCCAGCCTCTACGCTATTCCGCCCTACGCTTTTCGGGAGCGTCGTAGGGCGGAAAAGCGCGGCGAAGCGGAGCGCATTCCGCCGCTTTCCTCATTCAAACAGGCTCTAAAACTGCGGACTATTCTCGGCTGTGGTGCGGCGCTGCCGGGAATTCCCGGTCCTTGCTGGGGATCAAATCGTAGGGCAGCGCGAAGCCGGGCATGGCCTTGAGGCGGCCGGCCCAGGCTACCAGATAGGGCCAATTCCCGATCTCGAACCCGCCCTCGGCCATGAAGACCATGCGGCCCCAGCAGCCGATATCCGCGATCGTGCAGGCGTCGCCGACGAGGAAGGGACGGTCTTTGACGGCCTTGTCGATAAACGACAACGCCGCCTCGGCGCGCGGGCGGAACTCGGCGATGACCTCGTCATGCATCCTGCGGAACCGCGCCGAGTGGCGCACCCGCGCGACCGCCGTGATGTGGTCGGCCTCCCAGGACAGCCATTCGCGCGCCTGCCAACGCTCCTCTTCGGTCCGGCCCTCGAAATGCCCGGTCGTGCGCGCCAGATAGTCGAGGATCACATTCGATTGCAGGATGGTCAGCCCGCGATGCCGCAAGGACGGCACCACGCCCCAGCGGTTGATCGCCAGATATTCGGGCGTGTTTTGCACGCCGGTCTTCAGATTGACCGTACGGAACGAAAACGGCAGCCCGGCCAGAGCCAGGTACAGCATCGGCTTGTAGCTGGAACTGGAGGTAAAGCTGCCGTAGAGCGTCAGACGATCTTCGCCGAGCGGCGCCCCGAGCATGGTTCGGCCCTCGCTTCCGCTTCAGGCCGGTTCCTTCAGGTGCGTGGCGCGCATCCGCCGTACCGCCTCCGGGTCGCCCATGACCCCGGTCCGGGCGTTCTTCAGGAAATCCTCGTATTCCCGGGCCATCGCAGGCGAGGCGACCTCGATCATCAGCCGGTTTTCGAGCCAGAACTCGATGACGTGGAAAAACGGCTTGTGGCCCTGCATGCCGCGGCCGAAGGTCTTGGCGCGCCAGCCTTCGCGTGCCCCGATCGCTTCGATCCGGTCCGGCTCCAGCGGCACCGAGAGCAGGACGTGGAACGGCCAAGTCGTCGGCGGCGCTGCATTTTCGCCGAAGACGACCTGATCGTCGTTCTGCGGGATGTCGAGCGTCGCCCGCTCCGGATAGACCTCGATCATCGTGCCGTGCGCGTCGCCGCTTGCGGCCATGAAGGCGCCCTCCAGCGGCCCGAACGGATAGCACGTGCCGTCCATCAACTCGGCGAGCACCTCGGCGACGTGGCGCGGGTCGCGCGCCGGGATCGATACATGGTGGATCATCGCGTTCCCCCTTATGAGCGCGGCGCAGCCCGTCATGCGCCGGGCTGATGGCGCAGGCCGGCGACGATACTCCGCCGCCTCCCGATCAAGCAATGCATCCGGCCGCGCATCGGGATTACACGCGGCTCTGGACCGTATCGCTTTCGCGACGTTATCGTGCCGCGGCAGGAGGAAGACGGATGGCCGACGCGGAACTCATCCCGGTGATCGATCTCGGCCCTTACCTGGCGCAAGCCCCCGGCGCGATCGAGCGCACGGCCGAGAAACTGCGCTTTGCGCTGACCGAGATCGGCTTCTATTTCATCGTCAATCACGGCGTGCCGGCGGCGCAGATCGGCGACGTTTTCCGCCAGGCCGCACGCTTCCACGCTCTGCCGCTCGAACAGAAGCTCGCGGTCAAGATCGACCGGCACAATGTCGGCTACCTGCCGATGAAGGGCGATACGCTGCGCACCTCGACGGTGGCGAACGTCACCAAGCCGAATGTCAACGAGGCCTTCTTTGTGGCCCGGGATCTGCCGAACGATCACCCCGACGTCGTGGCGGACCGGCGCTTCCGCAGTGCCAACCGCTGGCCGTCGGATCTGCCGGGCTTTCGCGAAGCCGTTGTCGGCTATTGCGAGACGATGGAGCAGTTGGTGCGCAAACTGGTGCGCCTCTATGCCTGCGCCCTGCGTCTCCCTGTGGACTATTTCGACCAACCCTTCGCGGAGCCGCAATACAAACTGAGGATGACTCACTACCCGTATCACAGCGACCTGACGGCGGACGAGTTCGGGATCGCCCCGCATACCGACACCAGCTTTCTGACATTGCTCGCACCCAATGACGTTCCCGGTCTGTCGATCCGGACGCAAACCGGCCAATGGATCGATGCGCCGGCCATTCCCGGCGCGTTTGTCGTCAACGGCGGCCAGTTATTGCAGCGCTGGACCAACGATCATTTCCTTGCCACCCCGCACCGCGCGGTCAACCGCTCGGGCGGCGAGCGGTACGCCCTTGCTTTTTTCTGCGACAGCACGATCGATTGGCCGATCGCCGCGGTGCCGACCTGCGTCGGGCCGGACAAACCGCCGAAATATCCGACGACCTATTATACGGAATACATGATCGGCTACCAGCAGCGGACCTACAACGTGTTCGGGAGCGAGGACAGAGATGCGGCGGAGTAATATCAGATCCTTCTGATTGGAACTCATGTGGATCACCCCCTCCCAACCCTCCCCCATCAAGGGCTAGCGTCGGCACACATCTTTATCTCGCCGTATTGCAACAGTTACTTACATTCGTCATGCCCGGACTTGTTCCGGGCATCCACGCCTTTCCGTGCCTCATGTATTCGCAGGCACGGCACCGCGTGGATGCCCACGGATCAAGTCCGTGGGCTGAAGGCCCACGGGTCAAGCCCGGCCATGACAGTAAATGTCTGATTCAACTTGGGAAAAACGTGTGCCGACACTAGCCATCAAGGGGAAGGGCTGGCCCTTCGACAAGCTCAGGAGGGGGTGATGCGGTCCCCCGCAATGACGCGGGAAAGCATCGGTCCTTACTATCGGGATTTGGTATAACAGGGCCGCGGCCGTCCTTCTTAAATCCGGCCGAACAGCTTGGAATTGATCCAGCAGCCGCCCTGACCGTCACCGGAATTTGGCGACCAGGGGCGATCTCGCGGTCAATGCACCGCCGCAACCCCCATGACGGGAACGCCGGAAGCGCCCGGTCTCCTCACACTGAGCAGACGCCGCGCTTCCTCCAGCCGATTGGCGTTGAGGTAGGCCTTCAACAATGTGAACTCGATCAGATCGTGCTGCGCGCGGCTGCCGCCAATGCGTTCGTTTTCCCCCGCGAGCGGCGCAAGCGCCTCGATCGCGCCGGCGAAATCCCCGCGTTCGAACGCCGCAAAGCCGCGCGCCAGCGTGGGAAGGTAAGAGCCCGACGGGTAACGCCCCTCTCGCGCCAACGCCGCCATTTGGCGCGCACGGGCATCGAGCGCGGCATCATCTCCGATGACCGCCTGAGCCAGGATGACGTGCAGATCGGCGAGTCCGTTGCCGGGCTGCGGCAGTGCGCTGTTTGCATAATCGTACAACCTGCGCCAGGCGGCGGCGTCGCGCGGATGGCCGGCGAGTTCGGAACGCCACAAAAACGCCGCCCCATCCGAGAGTTTCTGTTGCGGCCCGCCGCTGTGCCGGTCGAGCGCGAGGGCGTCCTGATACAGCCGCAACGCTTCCGCCCAATTGCCGGCCTGGATTTCACAGAGCGAGAGATGCCAGCTCACATGGCCATGGAAAAAGCCGTCGCGCGGATAGGTGGCAAGCCACGAGGAGAGGTAAGTGCGGGCTGTGTCGAGATCGCCGCTCTCGTAACAAACATGGGCGAAGCCATGGGCGCCATGCGCGTTGTTCGGGTTCGCCGCCACGGAGCGCTCGATCTTCGTCCGGGCCAACGCAAGCTGCCCATCCTCGGACAGCGCCATGGCATGATAGGCCAGGAACCAGAAATCGTCGCCGTAGTGCGGGGCCAGGCTGTCCATCAGCGCCGCAATCTGGTGCTTCTGTCCGATGCGGCCGGAGCCGCCGATCAGGCCGTTGGGGTTCGCAGCACTGGAGACGACAAGCGCATCGCGCGGCCAGGCCGCCAGATGGGCGTATAAGGCAGCGATCGCGGCATCGGTGCGGCCCGCGAACACAAGGTCGAAGAACCCAATGTGACCGGCCTCGCGCTCGGACAGAGCGGCAGCCGCGTCCTTGGCTGCTCCCAAGGCCGCCCGCGCCGCCGCGACGTCGCCTTGTCTCATCAGCAGCTGGGCCTTGCCGGCGTGGGCCAGAGCGAAACCGGGGTCGGCGGCGATGGCACGGTCATAGGCCTCGGCTGCGCCGGGGTAGAACGTCAGCGCCAGATCGGAGGCCTCAACATAGGCGTCCCGCGCGGCAGCGGACGCAGTGGACAAGGCAAGGCCGTAGCGATCCGTCAGCATCAGAAACCCTCACCGCGAATGTCCGCACAACCGGGCCAGGCCGTCGCGCGACAGGACGCCCCGCTCCCTTGGGCGCACCCCTCGGGGGCCTGCAATGCCGCCCGGCTGAACCCGCACGGCAAACATGTTGCGCCAAAAACGGCCATCGCGGCAACCTCGCTTGGAAGATCGTTCCGGCGGCGCGCCGCCGCGACTACCCTCCCCTGGGATCGTCCAGCGAGGCGCAAAATGGTGGTTCCTCTGATCGGCTATGTCGACCGCTTCTCGGCGCGGCCTGGCGAGCGGATCGCGGTCAAGGTCTCCAGTCAACAGGACGAGCCTTATCATGCGGATCTCGTTCGGATCCTCCATGGCGACGCGAACCCGGCCGGGCCGGGGATCAAGCTCGAAGAGGTGAAGGCAGGTTTCGCGGGCCGATATCCGTCGCGGCGGCAGCCGGTGCATCCCGGCTCGTGCGGCGTCGTCACGATCCCGGCGCCGATCGGCCTCCCCGATCCCTGCACGATTGTCGTGCGCGTGCAGCCCTGGTTGCTCGACGGGCGGCCGCAAACGGTGCTGGCGTTCGAGGCCGGCTTGAGCCTCTTGGTCGCAGCCGAGGGCGCCGTCCTGGACGCGCAAGGCCGGCGGCTCCAGGTCTCGGCGCCGATGCTGAAACGGCGCTGGTACGAGTTGCGCATCATTGCTTCTGCCGGCGCGCTTCGCTTGCGCCAGACGGCGTTGCAGCGCAGTTGGGGCGTCGCCGATTCCGGCGAAGCCGAAATGCCGGGTGCCGTCGGCGCCCCTGCCCAGCCCGGATTGCGTATTGTGTTCGGCGCCCATCTCACCGCCGGCGGGCAGCCGGACGCCCATCCGTATTCGGCCTTTTTCAACGGGCGGATCGAGGATCCGGCCGTGCTCGGCGGCGCCCTCGCGAGCGAGGCGCCGATCGATCCCAGCCAGACCGGATGCCTCATGTGGTGGGATTTCAGCGCGGAGATCCCAACCAACCGCATCGTCGATCGTGGACCCTACGGCCTCAACGGTTCGCTGCGCAATCTGCCGACCCGCGCCGTGCGCGGGTCCCGCTGGACCGGCGAGGAGACGTGTTGGCGGCACGCGCCGCGGCATTACGCGGCAATCCATTTCCACGAGGACGATCTCTACGATTGCGGCTGGGAGATCGACTTCGCGGTCGATATTCCGGAAGAGATGCCGAGTGGCGTCTATGGCGTGCGGCTGCGCTGCGGTGACGTAGAGGACATCGTCCCGTTCTATGTCCTGCCGCCGCGCGGCCGCGCCGGCGCGCCGATCGCCTTCCTCGCTTCCACGTTCACCTACCAGATCTACGGCAATCATCAGCGCGGCAATGTCGACGACGCGTTCCGCCGGCGCCAGGCCGATTGGGGCGCATACAAGTGGAATGCCGATGATCATCCGGAATACGCCGGCTCGACTTACAACGTGCATCCCGACGGCAGCGGCATCTGTTATTCGAGCATGCGCCGGCCTCTGCTGACGATGCGGCCCGGCTACATCACGTATTTCGATCACCGCGGCTCCGGCCTGCGGCATTTCCCGGCCGATACGCACTTGATCGATTGGCTGACGGTGAAGGGCCTCGCCTTTGACGTCATCACCGACCACGACCTCGACCGCGAAGGGGAGTCGCTGCTGCGGCCGTACCGGACCGTCCTGACCGGTTCGCACCCCGAATACCACACCCCGAACACGCTGAATGCGCTGCAGGACTATCTCGCCAATGGCGGCCGCCTTGCCTATCTTGGCGGCAATGGTTTCTACTGGCGCATTGCCAACAGCTCCGCGATCTCGGACGTATTGGAAATCCGCCGTGCGGAAGGCGGGATCCGCGCCTGGGCCGCCGAGCCCGGCGAGTCCTTCCATGCGCTGGACGGCGGTTACGGAGGGCTATGGCGCCGCAACGGCCGGCCGCCGCAAGAGCTGTGCGGGGTCGGCTTCTCGGCCCAGGGTCTGTTCGAAGGTTCCTATTATCGCCGGACATCCGCAGCGGAGGACCCGAGAGCGGCGTGGATTTTCGACGGCATTGAGGACGAGATTATCGGTGATTTCGGGCTGTCGGGCGGCGGCGCGGCGGGCTTCGAGATGGACCGCGCCGATTTCGCGCTGGGAACGCCTCCCAACGCCCTGATCCTCGCGCGATCGGAAGGACATCAGCAGCACTTCGTTCCCGTTCCGGAAGAGCTTCTGACCCATGTCACTACGGTCACCGGCGAGAGTCCAAAAGCGCTGATCCGGGCCGAGATCGTCTATTTCGAGACCCTGTCAGGGGGCGCCGTGTTTTCGACGGGTTCGATCACGTTTTGCGGCAGCCTGTCCCACAACAATTACGACAACAACATCTCCCGCATATTGGAGAACGTACTGAGGCGGTTTGCCAAATGATCGGCGCCGCCGATCCAAGGGATAGCGCCGGCGCGATCATGCCCGGCTTTGGTTGGAGGATCGATCACACCGATTTCGCAGTCGATGACGCCCTGGCGCCGAGTCCGGTCGTTGGTCGTGGCTGAGGAATGGGCAAGGTTCGACCCATAGCAGCCGTTTGCCCTGACTTACAGAAGAGACTCTCCCCGTTAGTGCCGGCTAGCGTTTCCACACATCCCGCGATAGTTGCAGGAGCGCCGGAGCGTCCTTCGAGACGCCGCTGCCAGGCGGCGGCTCCTCAGGAGACGCACGACCCTTGGTCCGAGATTCCCATCCGATTGGCTATACTCTTGAATTTGAAAATGTTCCCGAGATGGGTGCCAACACTAGGTTAGTGCCGGCGGAAGCCCGGAGCGGGAACAGAGCCGGCGTGAGGATGGCAGCGAACCGCAGATCGAAGCTTCCTCGAAACGCCAAGAAGCCGATCCGGTCCGGCGCCGGCGCAGGTGTCGGGCGGCAGTGTTGCAGCAGAGCCGTCTTCGCTCGCGGCAATGGCCTCGTTCAGCAACGCTCGAACTTCCTGGCAAGCGATGTCGCGCCACCGACCGGTTTCGCGCCAGGCGTCGGGCATTTCGTCTGCCTGTGCGGCAAGGAGTTCCCGTTCCAAGGCGTCAAGCAACGTCGCCAGTCCGGATCGAGGGTAACCCATGCGAGTCATGGCCAAGACCAAGTCAAACCGTGGCGCAGCAGGGTCCGCCGTATCCGTCGGCGCGTCGTGTCATATTCCACGGCAGTCATGTCGTAATGGAGCCGGATCTCCTCCGCTGCCATGCCGCCGATCAGTCCGTTGATCACTTTCAGTGCCGTCTTGTCGGACGCGAACAGCCGTTGAATGGCGGCGAGCGCCTCCGCCGCCGCGCAGGCCCGTTCCGGGTCGTCGGCCCCGCCGCTGTCGTGCGGGGCAGGCAGATAATCCTGTCGGCGGTGGCGGCGCCAGTGCTCGTCGCAGAGGCTGCGCATCACGCCCGCCAGAAAGGCGAGCAACGGCACGCCCGGCGGCCACGGCCGCGCGCCCGTCAGCGCGCGCAACACCGCCTCGTGCAACAGGTCGGACCACGACGTGCCGTCGGGGAGGGAGCGGGCGCGCAGCCGGGCGATCGCGCGCAGGCGCAGCAGATCTTCCTCCGACAGCGCGGCCAGCGCCGCGCCCACGTCCCGCTGCAGCGGCGGGGCATGCCGGCCCCATTCCTTGACCTGTTGTGACGCGTCGGCCATCGCTCCTCCCGGATGCTATGCGCCTCTGGAGCATGGACGCGGACAGCGGTGAACAAAAAATAAAATTCCGGTGGCGTCCGCGTCTCGCCGCGCCGCGCGCATTGCGCGATAAAGGAGAGCATGATGACGCCAGCCCCCGAACAAGTCGAACCGCACATGGCCCGGGTCCCCGACAGGATGGAACTGGAGGAGTTGGCGATCGTCCGGCGCGCCTACGCCAAGCATGTGCTGGCGAACGCCGACGTCGTTGACGCGCGCGTCGAGGCGGCGTTCGCCGCGGTGCGCCGCGAACATTTCCTCGGGCCGGGGCCGTGGCCGATGCTGCGCTGGCCGCGCCGTTATGTACCGACGCCAAGCGACGATCCGGTCTATCTCTATCAGGACGCGCTGTTCGGCATCATTCCGGAGCGCGGCCTGAACAACGGCCAGCCGTGGTTGCACGCAATGCTGATTGCGGCGGCGGCGCCGCGGCCGGGCGAGCATGCCGTGCACATCGGCGCCGGGGTCGGCTACTACACGGCGATCCTGGCGCACATGGCGGGCGAGAGCGGTCGAGTCACGGCGATCGAATTCGATGGCGGCCTCGCCGAGCGGCTTGCGGCGAATTTCGCCGGGCAGCCGAATGTGCGTGCCCTGCACGGCGACGGTGCGCAGATCGCGTTCGATCCGGCCGATGTGATTTACGTGAACGCCGGCGCGACCCGGCCGGCCGACCTCTGGCTCGACCGGCTCAACGAGGACGGCCGGCTGATCCTGCCGCTGACCTCGGACAAAGGTTTCGGAGAAAACCCCGAAAACATTCCGATCCAGCGGCGCGGCGCGGTCTTTCGCATCGAGCGCCGCGGCAACGAATTCCTCGCGAAACGGATTTCGGCGGTCGCGATCTTTCCGTGCGAGGGCGCGCGCGACGCCGAGTCCGAGCGGGCGCTGGCGGCGGCGTTCGAGAAGGGCGGCTGGGACCGGGTGACGCGGCTCCATCGCCGCGGCGACGTGCCTGAGGAGCAGTGCTGGCTAAAGGGGCCGGATTGGTGCCTGGCTTACGGCTGAGATCCGTTTGTCGGCTTCCACCCAGTATGCACGTTCCGGTCGCGGCATCCGAATTCTCCGAGTACGGTGATGTGCAATATGGCCTCGGCTTCCGCTCTCAGCTATCGCGGAGAGCGCGTTGTTCGGCTGGAGTACGCTGATGACGATGCTGCCCGATCGCGGCGTCGGTGTTGCCGTGTTCACCAATCGCAATCAAAGCATCGTTCCGGAAATTCTCGCCAATTATGTCTTCGACCGGGCGCACGGCGAAGAGCCGATACCCTGGCTCGATCGTTTTCGTGAATTGAACTGGGCGTAAGGATATCGTCTTCACCCGCATTCCAGCCGGCGATTGCACGAATCCGGCCTTCCGCCAGCACTGCGCCGGCACGTTCAGTCTGGGGGTTACGACTGTTGTTGTCGGGCAGGACAACGATGAACAACTCACGCTGACAGTCGGCAGCCAACCGATCTACAAACTGCGTCCCTACCAGAGCCGAACCTTCGTCATCGACGAGCTTGAGGGCTTCCGGGTGGAGTTTCCTCTCGGTCCGGACACCCTACTCCCTCCCCCTCGACGGGCTGACAGAGGTAGGTATGGCTCGCAGGAATCGCGCTCGGCCTTACCCCGGATACCGGACCGCGGGCTCCTGAGGAAGCGAAGGGTCGCCCGCAGGCGGCCGCAGGCCGGCCCTCCCCAAAGGGCGGAAGGCGCCGGGAATGCGGGCGGCCCTTCGAGAACCTCAGG
>DATFCQ010000243.1:0-2145 GCA_035252905.1 Allostellaceae bacterium
CAGATAGTCCTGGCGCCGGTCGTTCCGGCTCAAGGCGGCGCCGACCCGGGCGGTGGCGGTCGCCTCCGCGGGCCCGGCGAGGCCGGCGAGGCGGTCGATCGCCGGCTTCAGGAAGAGGAGAGCGCAGACCATCGTCGACACCGGGTTGCCGGGCAGGCCGATCATCGGCGTGCCGCGGTAGCGGCCGACCATCAGCGGCTTTCCCGGGCGCATCGCGATCTGCCAGAAATCGAGCGCGAGCCCGTCTTCGGCGAGCGCCGGGCGCACGAGGTCGTGCTCGCCGACCGAAACCCCGCCGGTCGTCACCAACAGATCGACGCCGCTCGCCGCGGCGGCGATCCGGCGCAAGGCTTCGGGATCGTCCGGCGCATTGCCGACCGAGACCGCGACCCCGCCGCAGGCGGCGACAAAGGCGCAGAGCGCGAGGCTGTTCGAGCTGACGATCTGGTGCGGCCCGATCGGCTCGCCCGGCATCACGATCTCGTCGCCGGTCGATAGGACGGCGACGCGCGGCCGGCGGTGGACAAAGAGCCACGGCCGGTTCATCGCCGCGAGCAGGCCGACGTCGCGCGCGGTGAGGCGTTTTCCGCTGTGCAACAACACCTCGCCGGCGCGGAAATCGAGCCCTTCGCGGCGGACGTAGCGGCCGCGCGGCGCCCCCTCGCGGATGATGACCCGGTCGCCGTCGCGGTCTGCGTCCTCCTGGATCACGATCGTGTCGGTGCCCTGCGGCAAGGGCGCCCCGGTGAAGATGCGCGCCGCCTCGCCGGGGCCGATATGCCCGCCGAAGCCGGCCCCGGCCGGGATCTCGGCGATGATCCGGAGCGTCGCCGGGAGGGAGGCGAGATCCTCGGCGCGCACCGCATAGCCGTCCATCGCCGAGACCGCAAAGGGCGGCTGCGTGCGCCGCGCTTTCATGTCCTCGGCGAGCACCCGGCCGAGCCCGTCGGCGAGCGCGATCTGCTCGCGGGGCAGCGGGGCAAGCGGCGCCAACAGGCGCGACAGCGCGTCTTCGACCGAGATCATCGCGGAGCCTCCCAGCTTCCCGACCGGCCGCCCGATTTGCGCAGCAGGCGAACATCGCCGACGATCATGCCGCGGTCGATCGCCTTGCACATGTCGTAGATCGTCAGGGCGGCGACGCTCGCCGCCGTCAACGCCTCCATCTCGACGCCGGTGCGTCCCTTCAATTTGCAGGTGGCGGTGATCTCGACGCAGGCGCGCTCCTCGTTGCAGAGGAGATCGACGGCGACCGCGGCGAGGGCCAGCGGATGGCACAGCGGGATCAGTTCGGCCGTGCGCTTTGCCGCCATGATGCCGGCGATGCGGGCGGTCGCCAACACGTCGCCCTTGGGCAGATCGCCCGCCCTGATATGGGCCAAGGTCTCGGGCCGCATGAAGATGCGCGCTCCGGCGACGGCGACGCGCTCGGTCTCGGCCTTGTCGGCGACGTCGACCATACGGGCATGGCCGTCAGTGTCGAGATGGGTCAGTTCTGGACGCCGCAACAGCCGCCGCGTCGCCGCCGCGACGTCCCCTTCGCGCATCAAGGATTCGCCGACGAGAAAGGCGCGCGCCCCGGCGGCGGCGAGCCGGTCGAGATCCTCGGGAGTGCGGATGCCGCTCTCGGCGACGACGAGGCAATCCTGCGGCACCAACGGCGCCAGAGTCTCGGCCGTGGCGAGATCGGTCTTCAGGGTGCGCAGGTTGCGGTTGTTGATGCCGACGAGCCGGGCTCCCTGCGCCAGGGCGCGGTCGAGTTCGTCGCGGTCGTGCACCTCGACGAGCGCATCGAGGCCGAGTTCGGCCGCCGCCGCCGCCAGTTCGCGGAACCGCGCGTCGGGCAACAGGGCCATGATCAGCAACACGCAATCGGCGCCGATCACGCGGCTCTCGACGATCTGATAGGGGTCGAGCATGAAATCCTTGCGCAGCACCGGCAACGGCACGGCGGCGCGCGCCGCGGCGAGATCGGCGTCGCTGCCCTGGAAATAGGGCGCGTCGGTCAACACCGACAGGCAGGTCGCGCCGCCCGCCCGATAGGCCCGCGCCAGGGACGGCGGGTCGAAATCGGGCCGGATCAATCCGCCGCTCGGCGAGGCCTTCTTGATCTCGGCGATCAAGGCCGGGCGGCCGTCCCCGGCC
>DATFCQ010000244.1:0-12887 GCA_035252905.1 Allostellaceae bacterium
CGGCGCGAGCAGGAGTTCGATGCCGCGCAGCGCCGGCGGCGCCGGCACGGGCGGCGGCATCGTCACCAACAGGACAAGTATGACGACAAAGGCGGCGTGACCCGCCAATGACAGCGCGAGAGGAAGCTTGAGGTCACTCACGGCGGCCGGGCGGCTCGGCCAACAGCGAGACCTTGGCGAAGCCGGCATGGCTGACGCGGCCGAGCAGGTCCATCAATTGCGCGTAGCTGATCCTGCGATCGCCGCGGACATAGACGATGCGGTCCGGATCCGCGGCGGCGAGGGCGGCGAGCCGGGCTTGGAGGGCGTCGGCGGTGACGGGCTCGTCCCCGATAAAGACCTTGCCCTGCCGATCGAGGCTCAAAATGATCGGCTTCCTCGGCTGGACCAGCGCCGCCGCACGCGATTTCGGCAGGTCGAGCGGCACGGCGACGCTCAACAACGGCGCCGTCACCATGAAGATGACAAGCAATACGAGCATCACGTCGACCATCGGCGTGACGTTGATCGCGGCCAGCGGCGCATACTCCCCAGTGCCGGGATCGTCCTCGGGCGTCAGCGGGCGCGCCATCGCTCAGCCTCCCGCGGCGGCGCGGGAGAGGAGCCGGCCGGCCCGCCCGATCACGCCCTGCATCCGCCCCGAAAAGCGTCCGAGATCGACGGTAATCTTGTTGTAGGCGACGACGGCCGGGATTGCCGCCAGGAGCCCCATCGCGGTCGCGAACAGCGCTTCGGCGATGCCCGGCGCGACGACGGCAAGGCTCGTATTATGCGCTGCCGCGATGCCGGCGAAGCTGCGCATGATCCCCCAGACGGTGCCGAACAGACCGATGAACGGCGCCGCCGAGGCGAGCGTCGCCAGAAACGGCAGACGCAGTTCGAGACGCCGCAACTGGCCGTGCAAGGCGAGCCGCATCGCGCGTTCGATCCGTTCCCGCCGCCCTTCTGTCGTCTCCGCCTCGGGTCCGCCCTCGGCCGCGCTTTCGGCGATCCCGGCCGAGAGGACGAGCCCGGCGGGATCTTCACGGCGCGAGCGCGCTTGCGGCAGAAGATCCTCCGCCGACCGGGCCGCGGCGGCGAGCGCTTCGTGACGCGCAACCGATCGGCCAAGGAGAAAGATCCGCCACAATTTTTCGATGATGACCGTCCAGCTCCAGACCGAGGCGACGAGGAGTATCAGGAGATCGCTTTTGACGACAATGTCCGCATGGCGGAACAGCGCCACGACCGACAGCGATGCGGCAGGATCGTTCACTGTGAGCCTTTCCTAAACCTCCAATTCAGCAAGTCCTTATCTAGGAAATTGCAAATGGAGTTAGCCCATTTTCTACTCGATATCTTCGAGCTGTATGCCCTCTATAGCGCCAAACACATCCAGGGTGCACAGTTTGTCAATGATCAAGGTGTCGCATTCTGAAGAAACCGGGACGACTATAATCGGCGCGGGGGCGAAGTCAAATCAGGACCAGAGGCCGGGCCGACGGGAGGAGCGCGCCCGCCGGCGAGAACCCATTAGAAGGTCGCGCGCAGGCCGATTGTGACCGCGATCGGGGAGCCCGGACTGTAGCTGCGCGGGTTGGTGGCGCCCGGTGCCAGAACGTTAGGGATGGACGAGGTCGGAGAGAGGGTGCCGAAAGTATAGTATTTCGCATCGAAAATGTTTTCGAGCAGCCCAAACACTTGCAGATTCTTGGTAATCTGGTAGCTCGTATGCAGATTGAACACAATATAAGCCGGCGTCTGCGGCAGCAGATTGGCTTCATCGCCGAACAGGAACTGGCCGCTCGCGGCGATCGCGGTACCGCCGATCGTCCACGCCGGGGTCGCCTTGTAGTCGACGCCGAGCTTGAACAGGTTGGCGGGGATGTTGGGCAGGCGGTCTCCGGGTCTGACCTGGATCTCGCCCTCGGCATTGGCGCCGGGATTGTTGACGCTCGAAGCGATGAACCCGGTCTGGTACTCGGCGTCGATATGGGAATAGGCAAGCTGGACAAGCAGACGGTCGGTTTGCAGCCGGAGGCCGAGGTCGACGCCCTGGCGCAATGTGCTGCCGACGTTCTGGAAAAACGCCCGGTCCGGGATCGGGCTGAACACCGGCTGAATGTCGTTGTCGAGCGTCGTATGATAGAACGCGATCTCGGACGACAGGGTGGCGCCGGCAAACGGGGTAAACCGGCTATGCACCCCGGCCTCGACCGTATGCGCGACGACTTGCTTCAGCTGCGGGTCGCCCTCGAAGAAATTGGCGAGGCTGCACGGGCTGTCGGCGCTGGCGCAACTCAACTCGGCCGGGGTCGGCGCCCGGTTGGCCTCGGCATAGCTGGCATAAAGCGAGAGCGCAGGGCGGAGTTTCCAGGTCAGCCCGGCCGCGGGGTTGAAGTGGCTATAGGTGTGATTGCCGGTCAAGGCGGTGCCGAGCTGGTCGTGCAGATCGATCTCGGCGAGATTGAAGCGGCCTGAGACGTTTGCCGACAGGACCGGGGTCAGGTCATAGGTGTCGGTAAAGAACGCGCCGTAATAGGCGTTCGAGATCGCGACCCGCACCGGGGCGATCGATCCGTCCGGCTGGTCGACGACGATGCCGGTGCCGCCGAAGGCCATCTGGGTTTGCGGCGCAAAGCCGCCGATCGCGGTGCTGGCGCCGAACAGGGTTTGCCCGCCGTCAAAGCTGACGCCGGCAACGAAGTGGTTGGCGCGCCCGAACAGCGGCGTGCGGTTGGTCACTTGCAGGGCCCCGCCATAACCGTTGGTGTTGGTCGTCTGGCGGTCGAGGTCGGCATAGGGGCCGCCGTGCAGAAAATCGGGGATCGGGTTGCCGTTGCGGTCGGTGGCGACCACCCCGGGCGCCGCGCACAGGAACCCGGACAGGCCGGCGCCGTCGTCGCACGGCGCAAAAGCCGCAACATCGCCGTTGAACACCTTCTGCCGGAAGTAATCGTAATAGGCGTTCCCTTGCAATGACGTCCGATCCGAAATATCGCCGCGGCCGGTCAGATTGATCCTCGCGTATTTGTTGGTGATCAGGTTGGGAGCGGTGAATACTGCGGCCGGGTTGACCGCGAGCAATTCGACCGGGGTGGTGCCGGGGTTGTTGAGCCGGTTGTTGGCGGCGGTGACGTCGACATGGAGTTCGCCGCGATTGCCGCGCCAGCCGAGGTCGCCAAAAAAATTCGCGATGTCGGAGGATTGCGTCTCGCGCCAGCCGTCCTCGTGCAATCCGCTGGCGGCGACATAGGCGGCGGCATTGCCGCTCTGCACCCCGTATTGCGTCTCCCCCTGGTATTTCCCGAAGGAGCCGCCCAAGAGGTCGACCTCGCCGCCGTGATAGAGAAAGCCGTTCTTCATCTGCACGGCGAGCGCGCCGCCGAGGGCGTTGAGCCCGAAGACCGGGTTCGAGCCGAGCAGGTTGAGGCGCTCGATCGCGATGTTCGGGATCAGGTCCCAATTGACCGTATCGCCGAACGGCTGGTTGAAGCGCGCGCCGTTGACGTAGACGGCAAGGCCCTGCGGATTGCCCTGCAACGGCGAAGCCTGAAACCCATGATAGAACAGGCTCGGCTGAAACGGGTTGCCGGCGGCCGAATCGAGGGTGACGCCGGGAGCCTGCTGGTTCAGCGCGCGCAGCGCATTGGCGTTGCCGCTGCGGGTGATGTCCTGGCCGGTCAGGACACTGGTTTCGGCCGGCACCTTGGCGCGATCGACCCCCGATCCGAGCAACGGCGTCGGCGCGATCACCTCGATCTGGGGCAGAACCAGCTCCGCCGGTGCAGCCTGGGCCAGGGCGGGCTGCCGGGGCAACACCACGGCGAGCAGCGACAAAACGAGCCACCCTGCGGCACGCATGGATCCCCCCGGCGGCAGCGTCGGCAGAGCCATTATCCGGTTTTGCACCTTCGCCGCAACAGGGTTCGCCCTTCGGGCGATGAATGTCACCCGAGATTTTGGTGTCTTGCGGCGGCGCGCTCGCGCACAATCTCCCGGGCGGGGGACATCCGCGCCGATCTTTAGAAGGGACAGGCGATGATACAGGAATTGCTGCCGCAAGCGGAACGCATCGCGCAGAAATTGAAGGCGCGCGGCGAGACCGTCGCGATCGCCGAATCTTCGACCGCCGGGCTGGTCTCGGCGGCCTTGTTGGCGATCCCCGGCGCCTCGGCCTATTTTCTCGGCGGCGCCGTCGTTTACACGCGCCAGTCGCGCACCGCGCTTCTCGGCGTCAGCGAGGCCGAGTTGACCGGCATCCGGCCCGATACCGAGCCCTATGCGCTGCTCATGGCGCGCAAGATCCGAGCTGCCATCGGCGCCACCTGGACGCTCGGCGAAACCGGCGCCGCCGGGCCGACCGGCAGCCGCTACGGCGACCCGGCCGGGCATTCCTGCATCGCCGTCGTCGGACCCCAAGGCGAGCGCGCAATGACGCTCGAAACCGGCAAGAACGACCGCGTCGACAACATGCGCGCCTTCGCGGTCGCCGCTTTGGATTTGCTGGAGAGGAGCCTCGGCTGACCTTGGCGCGGGTTGGTATCACAATGAGACAGTGAGGCAGTGAGAGATAGTTTTCGCGCGCTCTTGGCGGGCAGCAGTTCCCTCTCGCTGTCTCATTGCCTCATTGTGAAATACAGATCATCGTCACCCGTCCGCCTGGCGCGGGCGGTAGATCGAGGTGTGGGCGATGCGCGCCACCGGCGCGTTGCCGTTGGCATAGACGAGGACGTCGCAATCGACGAACAGGTGGCCCTTCTTTTCGTAATTGGCGGTGACGCAGGCGCGGGCGGAGAGTTCGTCGCCGACCCGGGCGGCGGCGAAATGCTGCACCCTGCTCCCGACATGCATCCACGGACCGAGCGTCACATTATCCTTCAGCACCCAATTGCCGGTGCGCAACACGATCGCCGGATGGACGAGACCCTCGGCGGCATAGAGCGGCGCGGTTTCGCGCAGGTTGCGCAATGTCTCCGCCAGGTATTCGGCGGTGACGCGGATCGGGTTCATCGCCAGCCAGGTGCCGGGGGCGAGCGTCATTTCGCCGGCCGGCGGGCGGATTGCCGGCGGTTCCGGCGGCTTTGGCGCCTCGGCGAAGGCGGCGGGGATCGGGGCGGCCACCTTCGCCAGTGCGGCCTCTCCGGCGGCGCACAATTCGCCATGGCTGTCGACGCGCAATTCGAGGCCGGCGGCAGTCTCCTGCGCGCCGACGACGGCGATGTCGCCGTCATAGACGGGTTTCATAAAGCGGCATTCGGCGCTGCCCTGTTCGAGCCAGGCGCGGCCCCAGCGCGTGACCGGCAGATGCGTCATGTAGCCGTACACGTCGACCCCCGGCACCAGCCCGCCGCGAAAGCCGAAGCGGCGCGCGACCGCGTCGTCGTGGATCTTGTTGTCGGAAAGGCTCGCGGTGTTGTAGGCCGCGACCTGGTAGGAGAGTTCGCTCATCGCCCGTCCTTTCGGCGCACGTCGTCCGCGAGGCTTGCACTCGCGGCGGCGCTTCGCAATCCTTATCCGCCCGGGCGAGCGAGAAGAGGCGGCCGATGGACGACAAGCTTCCCCAATACGAGCTTTACGCGATCCGCTATGCGCGGCGCGAGGCGCGCCGCGCCGATCACTTCATCGGCGGCGACCCGCATGACGGGCCGATGCCGATGGATTACTTCGTCTGGGTCGCGGTGGCGCCGGAGCGCGCGGTCGTCATCGACAGCGGCTTCACCGCCGAGGTCGCGGCGGCGCGCAAGCGCGAGTTCCTGCGCTGTCCGATCGAGGCGCTCGGGCTCGTCGGCGTCGCCGGCAGCGAGGTCAAGGACGTCGTCCTGACCCACATGCATTACGACCATGCCGGCAATTTCCACCGCTTTCCCGCTGCCCGCTTCCACCTGCAGGAAAAGGAACTCGCCTATACGACCAGCCGCCATATGCGCCATCCCTTTCTCGCCCGCTCGTTTGAGGTCGAGGACGTGGTCGGCATCGTGCGGCTCAATTTTGCCGGCCGCGTCGCACTCCATGACGGGCCGGCCGAAATGTTCCCGGGGATCACCCTGCACCCGGTCGGCGGCCATACGCCGGGAATGCAGTTCGTCCGCGTCCATACCCGGCGCGGCTGGGTCGTGCTCGCTTCCGACGTCACCCATTATTACGAGAACATGGAAAGCGGCCGACCCTTCACCGCCGCCTTTCACGTTGGCGACATGCTCGACGCCTTTGACGCCTTGCGGGAAGCGGCGCCTTCGCCGCAGCACATCGTGCCGGGGCACGACCCGCTGGTGCTGCGCCGCTACCCGGCGCCGCGCCCCGAACTCGAAGGCGTCGTCGCCCGCCTCGACGTGATGCCGAAGGAGTAGCGCAGCCTCAATCGACGCGTTCGAGCACGGCGTTGAACAGCGCGACCCGGCGCTCTTCCAGATTGCGGGCCGAGTTCTTCGCCATGTCCTGCCAGTCGGGGCCGAGGATCAGGTGCGTGCCGAGCGGCGGCGGGCGGCCCGCATCGGCATGGCGCGCCCGCGCCCGCGCCGAGGCCAGCGCCGCCTCCGTCGTGTCCCTCCAGGCGACGACCCGGAACCCCGCGGCGTCGAGGGCGGCGCGCGTCTGATCGGGAGAAAACAGAAAACTGATGCCCGGCTCGCGCGCCCACTGCACCGGGTAGTGCGGCGACCCGCCCGGCCCGGCGGCGACCTCTTGCAGCGCCAGCCGTCCGCCCGGCTTCAGCACCCGCCGCATCTCGCGGTAGAGGCGGCCGCGGTCGGCGATGTTCATCGCCGCGTTCTGTGACCACACGACATCAAAGCTCTCGTCGCCGAACGGCAGGTCGAGCGCGTCGCCCCGGCGGTAATCGACCCGTCCTTCAAGGCCGGTGCGGCGCGTCAGCATTTCGGCGACCTGGCAGAATTCGGCGGTCAGATCGACGCCGCTGACCCGGCAGCCGTAACGCCAGGCGAGATAGCGCGACGGCCCGCCGAGCCCGGAGCCGACGTCGAGCACCCGCTCGCCGCCGGTGATCCCAGCCAGTTCGGCGAGCTGAATTGTCGCCGGCCGCTGGCCGCCGTGGAACTCGTCGACCGGGGCGAGGTCATCGGGGGTCAGGTGCTCGATATCCTTCCCCATCGCCGCCAGCGCGGCGAGGATCGCCGCGCCGAGGTCGCGGTTGGTATAATGCGCCTCGACCGGGTTGCGGATCTCTCCCATGTTCGCCCTCCTGACGATGCCTTGCGCGGATCGGATAACCTGTCTGCGGCGTCTTGACCATGATGCCAAGCGCCTGGGCAGCATTTGCCGGGCGCCAATCGAGAGTAACCAGTGTGACGTCGAGCGATTGCGATATGAAAGGCATCCGGCGCGCGCAGCCTCAGGTCGAAACATAGCCATTTTCAAACGGGCTCTGTTACCTGTCGGATGATCGCAAGGGGCTTACGCGGCAGGCCGGGCCGGCGCTATCGTTGCGCTGAACAGCGCAGGGTTCGATCATGCGTCTCTTGATTGCGATGATGAAGCACGAGACCAACACCTTCTCGCCGGTGCCGACCCCGCTCGCGCGCTTCGGCAACGGGCCGGGGCCGCTCTATGGCGAGGATGCGGTGCGCGCGTTTTCCGGCACCGGCACCGGGCTCGGCGCCTATCTCGATCTTGCGCGGGCCGAGGGCGCCGAGATCGTGCTGCCGATCGCCGCCGGCGCGCCGCCTTCCGGCCCGGTCGAAGACGGCGCCTATGCCCATATCACCGATGCGATCTGTGCTGCGGTCGAAAGAGGCGGGTTTGACGGCATCCTCTTGGATCTGCACGGCGCGATGGTGACGGAGAGCCATGAGGACGGCGAGGGTGCGCTCCTCGAACGCATCCGCGCGATCGATGCCGGGACGCCGATCGCGGTCGCCTACGACATGCACGCCAACCTCTACGACGCGATGATCGCAAACGCCACGGTCGTCGCCGGCTATCGCACCTATCCGCATGTCGACACCTACGAGACCGCGAAACGCGCGGGCGAGATCCTGTTGCGCGCGATCCGCGGCGAGGTGCGGCCGGTCATGGCCTGGGGCAATGTGCCGATGCTGCCGCACGTCATGCGCCAGGGCACCGACGATCATCCGAACCAGGCCTTGCAGCGGCGCGTCGCCGAGATGACCGGCGAGGGCGCGTTGGCGGCGAGCCTCTTCACCGGCTTTCCCCATGCTGACATCAAAAACGCCGGGCTGTCCGCGGTCGTCGTTGCCGACGGCGACCGGGCGCTTGCCGAAAGGCTGCGCGACGATCTGCTGCGGCAGGCCTGGGACGAGCGCGAGACTTTTGTCTATCGCATCGAGCCGTTGGCGCAATCGGTCGCGCGCGCCAAGGCGATGCCGCGACCGGGGCCGGGCGAAGGCCCGATCGTGCTGCTCGACCATTACGACAACGCCGCCTCGGGCGGCACGATGGACACGACCGTCGTCCTCGCCGAGATCCTGCGCCAGGGGCTCGAAGACGTCGCCGCTTTTGCGATCCATGATCCGCAGGCGGTCGGCGAGGCGATCGCCGCCGGGATCGGCGCCCGGATCACAGTGTCGATCGGCGGCAAGATGGCGATGCCGGCGATCCCGCGCGAGAGCCCGCCGCTCACCGTGACCGGCACGGTCAAGACGATCTCGCAGGGGCGCTACCGCAACCGCGGGCCGATGGCGCGCGGATTGGCGATGGAGATGGGGCCCGCAGTCGTCCTCGACACCGGGGTGGTCGAGATCGTGTTGATCTCGCGGCATGTCGAGCCGTCCGATCTGAATTGTCTGCTCTCGCTCGGCATCGATCCGATGCAGAAGCGCTATGTGATGCTGAAGAGCCGCATCCACTGGCGCGCCGGGCTCGGCGCCGTGGCCAAGGCGGTCGTCGAATGCGCCGGGGTCGGCGTGTGCACCTCCGATTACGGCGAGTTGCAATTCCGCAACGTCAGACGGCCGATCTATCCGCTCGACCTCGTCAATCGCTGATCCCCTGTCGCCGTCAGGAGGCCGACGCAGATAGCACGCGTAGGGCGGAAAAGCTGCCACGGCGAAAGCCGAGGCAGCGCATTCCGCCGCTTTTGCGGCCGGCGCCGGCGGTCCCTATCGGCGGAATGCGCTGACGCTTTTCCGCCCTACATACTACACTGGCGCGAAACACGGGGCCGGCACCCGTCTGGAGGAAGACATGGACACGAGCCTGATCGAAGCCGACCGGCGCTACATCGTTCATCCGCTGCACCATCCCACCGACCACAAGGAGCCGCTCGTCATCGTCGAGGGCAGGGGAGCAATGCTGCGCGACGCCGAGGGCCGCGAATTCATCGACGGGCTGGCGGGGTTGTGGAACGTCAATATCGGCCACGGCCGCGCCGAACTGGCCGACGCGGCGGCGGCGCAGATGAAGAAGATCGCCTTCGCCTCGGCCTATATTGGCGCCACCAACGAGCCGGCGGTGCGGCTCGGCGAGATGATCGTGCGTCGCGCCTACGCCAATTCGGCCGCGGTCTATTTCACCACCGCGGGCGCCGAATCAAATGATTCGGCGTTCAAATTCGCGCGCTATTACTGGAAGGTCAAGGACAAGCCCGACAAGGTCAAGATCATCTCGCGCATTCACGGCTATCACGGCGTATCGATGGCGGCGATGAGCGCGACCGGCATGCCCGCCTACCACAAGATGTTCGGGCCCCTCGTCCCCGGCTTCATCCAGGTTGCGGCGCCCTATGCCTATCGCTGGAGCGGCAACGAGGAGGCCGGGATCGGCGCCGCCGAGGCGGTCGAGAAGGCGATCCAGGCCGAAGGCCCCGACACGGTCGCGGCGGTCATCGCCGAGCCGGTCATGGGGGCGGGCGGCGTGATCGTGCCGCCGCCTTCCTACTTTCCGAAGTTGCGCGAGATCTGCGACCGCTACCAGGTGCTGCTGATCGCCGACGAAGTCATCACCGGCTTTGGCCGCACCGGCAAATGGTTCGCGCTCGGCCATTGGGGGATCGAGCCGGATCTCGTCTCCTTCGCCAAAGGGGTCACCAGCGGCTATCTGCCTCTGGGCGGCGTCATCGTCTCGAAAGCGGTGCACGAGGCGATCGAGAGCGCGCCGCTCGACCGCAAATTCATGCACGCCGCGACCTATTCGGGCCACCCGGTATGCTGCGCGGTCGGCGTGCGCAATGTCGAGATCCTCGACCATGACGGCCTTGTCGAGCGCGCCGCGGTGATGGGCCGGCGGCTCCTCGCCGGGCTCGAAGGCCTGCGCGATCTGCCGGTCGTCGGCGAGGTGCGCGGGCTCGGCATGATGTGCGGCGTCGAACTGGTCGCCGACCGCGCGACCAAGGCGCCGGCGCTCGGGATCGGCGCGCGCATCGCGCGCGAGGCCCTCAACCGCGGCCTGTTGGCGCGGGTGCGCGGGGGCAGCGCCGAGCCGGCGTTCGGCGACACGATCTGCCTCGCCCCGCCCTTGATGACGCCGACCGAGACGCTCGACCGCATCCCCGAGATCCTGCGGCAAGCGATCGTCGCGGCGACTGCCTAGGAGCTGCGGACCTCCCTTTTGTCGTGACAGGTAATTCACCAGTGAGGCGGTGAGGCAGTGAGAAATGCTTTTCGCGCGAAGCGCGCAATGCTTCCTTCTCGCTGTCTCGCTGCCTCATTGTGACACATTCTCTTTCCAGAGGCCCTTATGGCGACACGGACGATCGGGATTGCGCTCGACGGCGCGACCGGGCGGCTCGGCACGACGCAGCATCTGCGCGCATTGACAACGATCCGCGGCGAGGGCGGGCTGCCTCTGGCCGATGGCGACCGCCTTGTGCCCGAGCCTGTCCTCATTGGCCGCAATGCCGAGCGCCTCGCCGCATTGGCGGCGCGCGAGGGCGGCCTCAAATGGGGCACCGATCGCGACGCCGCTCTCGCCGACCCGGCGATCGCGATCTATTTCGACGCGACCGCGACCGGCGGGCGGGCGGCGCGCGTCACCGCGGCGCTCGCCGCGGGGAAGCACGTCTATGTCGAAAAGCCGCTCGCCGAAAACCTCGCCGAGGCGCTTGATCTGGCGCGCCGGGCCGCGCGCGCCGGCCGCAAAAGCGGGATCGTCCAGGACAAGCTCGCCCTTCCCGGCTTGGGGAAATTGAAAAAGCTTTATGATAGCGGGTTTTTCGGGCGGATCGTCGGAGTCCGGCTCGATTTCGGCTGGTGGGTGTTCGACGGCGATTTCCACCCGGCGCAGCGGCCGAGCTGGAACTACCAGAGGGCCGAGGGCGGTGGGCTCGTCCTCGACATGTTCGCGCATTGGCGCTACATCTTCGACCGCCTGTTGGGCGAGATCCGCGCGGTCTCCTGCCGCGTTGCGACCGCGATCCCGTCCCGCCGCGACGAGCGCGGCGAGCGCTACAGGGTCGATGTCGAGGACACCGCGCTCGCCCAGTTCGAGCTGGCGAACGGGGTTGTCGCCCAGATCAGCGCGTCCTGGGCAAGCCGGGTCCGACGCGACGACCTGCTGCAGATCCAGGTCGACGGCACCCTGGGCTCGGCGGTGGCCGGATTGCACCGCTGTTTCATCCAGCCGCTCGCCACGACGCCGCGGCCGTTCTTTGATCCCGAGCGGCCGCAGCCGATGGTATTCGCCGCGCAATGGCAGGAGATGCCGGACCTGGAGCCGGTGCAGAACGGCTATCGCCTGGGCTGGGAGCAGTTCCTGCGCCATGTCGCCGAGGGGGCGCCGTTCCCTGCGCCGTTTCTCGAAGGGGCGAAAAGCGTCCAGCTCGCCGAGGCCTGCCATAGGAGCGATCGCGAGCGGCGCTGGGTCGACCTCGAACCGCTCAACCTGTAAAAGACGCGCCGCTCTGTTGCTTCTCGCGAGGAGGACCGTGATGCGTCCGCTGATCCTGACCGTTGCCGGCATGCTCGCGCTCGGCGCGCTCGCGGCCGCGCCACCGGCGCATGCCCAGCTCGGGGCGATCGCCTATGACGCCAAGACCGGCCGTTACGGTATGAGCTGGGACCAGCCGACGCCAAAGCGCGCCGAAGCGGACGCAATCAGCCAATGCGGCGCGACCGGGTGCCGGATCGTCATCCGCCTGCGCGCAAGGCAGTGCGGCGCCTTCGCCTCCACCGAGAACAACAAAGGAGTAGGCGCCGCCGCGCGCCCCTCGCTCGATCAGGCCCGGCTCGCAGCCCTCTCGATCTGCAACAAGCGCAAGGCCGGGGAGTGCGTCGTCAGATTGTCGCACTGCAACAAATGACGGGCCTCATCTCCCCGTTCAGGTCCCGATCGCCAAGGGGCTCGACAGTTTTTTCAACAGGGCGACGACCGAGAGCGCGGTCAGGAGACCGGTGCGCGGGTTCTCGGCGCTCGGCACGTTCTCGATTTCGAGCGCAAAGCGGGCGGAATCGGCCTCGACCTCGATGCGGTGGGTGTTGCGGGTGACTTGGGGATCGGCCCAGATCTCGATCGTCGTGCGCTCGGGCCCGATGCCGGCGAGAGCCAAAGCGGCGGCGACGTTGACGTTGGCGGGGAACCCGCGGGCGGCTTCGCGCGCGGTGCCGGTGAAAACCCGCTTGGCGGCGGAGAGGTCCTCGACCTCGATGCCGTGGTCGACGAGGTAGGGGGCGCCGGCGAGACCGCGGGGCGGCTTGCGCGTGATCATGTGGACGCGGCTGACTTCCCCCTGCGCCGCCGCCTGGACCGCGTCGAGCCCGAGAAGCGCGCCGGTCGGCACCAGGATGCGGCCGCCCCGGTGGTGCGCCAGATCGACGAGGTCGAAATTGTCGAGGAGCGCCCCGCAGCTCAAGACGACGAGGGTACGGCCGCGCCCGAGCGTCGGCTCGGCGATCGCGCGCAATACCGCCGCCGGGGCGCATTCGACGACGATGTCGGCAGCTTCGCCGAGCCGCGCCAGGGGCATAACCGGCGCCGGGCGCGCAAAGCCCGCCATC
>DATFCQ010000245.1:0-9206 GCA_035252905.1 Allostellaceae bacterium
TGCCGGGCGAGCGGCCGGAGGAGCCGGCCGGGCCTCCGGCCGAGGCCCCCGAACCCGCCGAGCCCCCGGAAACCTTTGAGGCGCCGCCCGAACCCGCCGAGCCTCCGCCCGCCGCCCCCGAAATCGTCGAGAGCCCGCCCGAAGCGGCCGAAATCGCTCCCGAGCCTGCCGTCCCTGCGGAGCCGGAGGGGCGGGGCGGCTGGTTCGGCCGCTTGCGGGCCGGGCTCTCGCGCAGCTCGGCGCGGCTCAACCAGGGCATCAACACGATCTTTCTGCGGCGCCGGCTCGACGACGCAGCGCTCGAAGAACTCGAAGAGCTGCTGATCGCCAGCGACATGGGCGTCGGCATCGCCGGGGAGGTCACGGATTCGCTGCGCCGGACCCGCTTCAACCAGGAGGTGGCGCCCGACGAGGTGCGGGCCGCGCTTGCCGAGCAGGTGATCCGCTTGGTCGAGCCGGTGATGAAGCCGCTACGCCTCGACCCGGCGAAAAAGCCTTTTGTGATCCTCGTCATCGGCGTCAACGGCAGCGGCAAGACGACGACGATCGCCAAGCTCGCCAAGCAGTATCGCGAGGACGGCCTCGCGGTCGTGCTCGCCGCCGGCGACACTTTCCGCGCCGCCGCGGTCGAGCAGCTCGAAGTGTGGGGCGAGCGCATCGGCTGCAAGGTGGTGTCGCGGCCCCCCGGCTCGGACGCGGCCGGGCTCGCCTATGACGCGCTCGTCGCCGCCCGCAGCGAGGGCGCCGACGTGTTGTTGATCGACACCGCCGGGCGCCTCCACAACAAGGCCAATCTGATGGGCGAATTGCAGAAGATCGTGCGGGTCCTGAAAAAGGTCGATGCGCAAGCGCCGCATTCGGTCCTGCTTGTCCTCGACGCCACGACCGGCCAGAATGCCCACGCCCAGGCCGAGATCTTTCGCGAGATGGTCGGCGTCACCGGTCTCGTCATGACCAAGCTCGACGGCACCGCCAAGGGCGGCGTTTTGGTCTCACTCGCCGAGAAATACGGCATCCCGATCCATTTCCTCGGCGTCGGCGAAACCGCCGAGGATCTGCGCCCGTTCGAGGCCCGCGCCTACGCCCGCAGCCTCGTCGGCCTCGACGTGTAATACTCTACGGCCATGCCCTCTCACCCCCCGGGCGGGTTCGAGCGGGTCGTGAAATCCTGCTTGGCCTGCGCCTCGTGCTCCTGCGTCAGCGCCCAGTGCACCGATGGAAAGGCGAGTTCGCTCCACGGAATGTCGGCCCAGGCGAAGAGGCCGACTTCAAGGCTTTCCGGCCCCGGCGCAATCTCAGGGTCGACCAGCCGGGCGCGATAGATCAATTGGACCTGGCTGATGCGCGGGATGTCGTAGACGGCGAGCAGCCCTTCGATATGGATGCGCGCCCGCGCCTCTTCCCAGGCTTCGCGCTCGGCGCCGCCGGCGGCGGATTCGTTGAGTTCGAGATAGCCGGCGGGCAGGGTCCAAAAGCCCTGCCGCGGGGGGATTGCGCGCCGGCACAACAGGATGCGGTCGTCCTGGCGCACCACCGCGCCGACGACGATCTTCGGATTGTCGTAGAGGATATAGCCGCATTCCCGACAGATCATCCGCTCGCGGTTGTCGCCCTCGGGGATGCCGCGCATCGAGGGGCCGCGCCCCGGCTTCAACTCCGACATTGCCGGCCGATCATCCCAGTCACGCGAGAATGATAGGGAGCGGCTGCGGCCGCGGCAAGGCGCCGCGCATTTTCTGCGCGGCCGCCGCGTTGGTTTGTCAAATCCACCTTGACGATAGACCTGAGAAAGGTCTTCAAAGTAATCATGCGCCCCGTGTTCTGGGGATCCGCGGAGCGGCCGAGGATGCGGCCGAACCCGCGCGGCACGGCGCGCGGCAGCCGGCATGGGATGGCGAAGTGCTGGACTCATGCAAACCCTCCGCCGCGATGCGCCTTCCGGACGAGGAACGGCGCAGGCGCCCTCTTGCGCACTCCCGGCTTGTCCGGCGCGGGCGGCGCCCCAAGTCCTTTGCCATGCCCTCGGCGCTCGACCGATTCGCCTTCGACGCCGCGCAAAGCGCGCGGATCTCCTGGTTCTTCGGGCAGAAACTGCTGGCCGCGCGGATGGGCCGCGCGGTTCCGCTGCCGCCCGAATGGCGCGATCGGCCGATGCCGGATCGGCGGCACATTCTTGCCGACCTGCGCGCGCTCCTTGAGCAGGACTGGCGCAATGTCGAGCAAGGCTATTATGCCCCGCCGCGGGTCGGGCTCGGCAATCCGCTCGCCGAACTCGCCCGCGCGGTCGATTTCTTCACCGATCTCGCCGCGGTCGAGGAGCGCCGGCACGGCGGGCGGGAGGGGAGGCGGCTCGCCGCCGGTCCCCCCGGGCGCTACCCGCGCTATTACCTGCAAAACTTCCATTTTCAGAGTGACGGCTATCTGAGCAGGGCCTCGGCCGAGCGCTACGACCATCAGGTCGAGGTCCTGTTCGGCGGCGGCGCGGCGGCGATGCGCCGCCAGGCGCTGGTGCCGCTCCGGGAGGCGCTCGGCGGACGCGGCGGGTCGGCGCGGCTGCTCGACCTCGGTTGCGGCACCGGACAGTTTTTATGCGAAGTTAAAGAAAATTACCCGCGCCTCCACGTCACCGGCCTCGATCTCTCGCCGCATTATTTGGCGGTCGCGCGCCGCCTCTTAGCACCGTGGTCGCGCACCCGGCTCGTCGCCGGCCCGGCCGAGGCGATGCCGTTTGCCGCCGGCGAATTCGACGTGGTCGCCTGCATTTATCTGTTTCACGAATTGCCCCCGCGCGTCCGCCGCGCCGCCGTCGCCGAGATCCGCCGGGTCCTGAAGCCGGGCGGCACGATGATTCTCGTCGATTCGCTGCAGAAAGGCGACGAGCCCCTCTACGACACTATGCTCGACCTGTTTCCGCTCGCCTTTCACGAGCCTTACTACGCGAGCTATGTGCGCGAGGATCTCGATCGGCTGTTCAGCCCCGGCTTCATCCCGGGCGAACGCAAGAGGGCCTACTTTTCGAAAGTCGTGAGCTATCGCCGGGAGGGCGGGGAGGTGACGTCCTGACCTACTAAATCTAGAGATATCTTGGCATGATCCTACAAGGGTGATACACATCTTGTTGTCCGTAGGGGAACGGGCACAGGATAAAGTTGGGGGATCAAGTGGAAATAACTTGGACATCCGAGCGCATCCAGCTTTTGACGCAGCTCTGGGATGAGGGGATCCCGTCGGCCGAGATCGGCCGTCGCATGGGGCTGACAAAAAACGCGATCATCGGCAAGGTGCATCGCATCGCCTTGAGCCCGCGCGTCGTTACGATCAAGCCGCCGCCGCCGCGCAACGTCTTTGAATTTACCGGACCGAGCTGTCTCTGGCCGATCGGCCACCCGGGCGAGCCGGATTTCCACTTCTGCTGCGCCCGCCCCGTGTCCGGCAAGCCCTATTGCGCCGAGCACGCGGCCCGCGCCTATCTGCGTCCGAAGGACCAGAAGCCCGAAGCCGCCTAAACCGGCGGCCCGCCAAGCCCTCTCCGCCCGCCGCGGGCGGGGAGGGTCTTTGCCCGTGTTGCCGAGCGCGCCGCCTCCCCTTATCGTGAGGTGCGTCAGGGGAGGGGCGCGTCACCGTGAGGTCAAGCCGATCGCGGCGCATGGCGGGAGCCGTATGGCTCGGCCTCCTCGCGCTCGTCCTCAATGCGCTGGTGCCGGTCCACCTCGCCTTCGATCTCGCCGAGGCGTTGGAGGCGGCGCGGCCGCAGAGCGCATACGCCGAGGCGCACAGCGCCGCATGGCGCCTCCTCGTCCGGCTCACCGACCACTGCGAGGCCGACGACAAATCCCATAAGCACGGCGCAGATCACAGCTCCGTCTGCCCGGTCTGCAGCGCCCTCGGCACGCTCGCCGGTCTCGCTCTGGCGGCGCCTGCGGCGCTGGCGACACCGGCCCCGATCGCAAGCGCGGCGGCACCCTCCGCAAGCGAAGGCGAACCTCCGGCCGCGCCGCCCGCCGTCTATCGCTCCCGCGCTCCCCCGGTCATCTGAACCGGCCATTGTCGTTCAATGCCGGGCCGTCCTTGCGCGGCCGCGGCGATTTGGCATTGCCATTTCGGGAGCCTTGAGATGAGCCGCATGTATTTATGTGCGGCCGCTGCCGCGGCCGCGGTCCTCGTCTGTGCGAGCCCCGCCGCGCTGGCGCACGGCTTTGCCGGCCAGCGCTTCTTCCCGGCAACAATCCTCAACGATGATCCGTTTGTCGCCGACGAGATCTCGTTGCCGACCGTCACCCGCAATCCGACCACCCCGGACGGAGATCAGGAGATCGATATCGACGTCGATCTGTCAAAGCGCATCACGCCGCGTTTCGGCATCACATTGGGCGATCAATGGCACTATCTGCAGCCCGAGGGCCTGCCGGCGGCGACCGGGCTCGGCACGCTCGAAACCGGCCAGCAATATCAGCTCTTCATCAACGGGCCGCACGAAGCGATCGGCCTTATCGGGCTCGGCGAGACCTGGGCGCATACCGGCCGCGTCCAGGCCCTTGGCGCAGATGATTTTACGACCCTGTCCCCGACCTTCGCCTTCGGCAAGGGCTTCGGCGACCTGCCGCCGTCGCGGCCGTTCCTGCGTCCGATCGCGATCACCGGCAATCTCGGCTTCGATCTTCCGCTGAAGAGCGAAAGCGCCGGCACGCCCAATCCGGACACTTTCAATTATGGCTTCGCCTTCGAATACAGCCTTCCTTATCTTGAATGCTGCGTGAAGGACATCGGGCTGCGCCGTCCGTTCAGCCAACTGATCCCGCTGGTCGAGATTGCCTTCACGACGCCGATCAACCGCATCGGAGCGAGCCGGACGGTCGGCACGATCCAGCCCGGGATCATCTGGTCCGGGACGTATTTCCAGATCGGCGCGGAGGCGATCATCCCGGCAACCGGCGCCAGCGGGCACGGGTTTGGCGGGGTCGTCCAAGTGCATTTTTACCTGGACGATCTGTTCCCGAACACGATCGGCAAGCCGGTCTCGGAGTGGTAGGGATGCTGCGGATCACGGCGGCGCTGGCGGCGGGCGCGATGCTGATCCTCGCCGCCGCGACGGCAAGGGCACACGCCTTTCTCGATCATGCCAGTCCGGCGGTCGGCAGTGCGGTGCCGACGGCGCCGCCTGCCGTCACCTTATGGTTCACGCAGGATCTCGAACCGGCATTCAGCACGGTGACAGTGACAAACCAGGCGGGGCAGCGCGTCGATCTCGGCAACGCCCGGATCCCCGCCGGCCAACCGGCCGAATTGCAGGTCGGGCTGAAGCCGCTGCCGCCGGGGACCTACACGGTGAGCTGGCACGTCGTCTCGGTCGACACGCATCCGACCGAAGGCACGTTCACCTTCCAGGTCGGCGGCGGATGAGCGGCGGTTCCGAAAGGCGGGGCGTGCGATGCAAGGCATCCTGATCGCGGCGCGCGCCCTCCACTTTGCCGCAACGATAGTACTGGCCGGGATTTTCGGCTTTGTCTGTCTTGTCGCCGTCCCGGCGTTCCGGCGCTGCGATGTCGGGATCGCCAGTGCCGGGCGATTGCGTCGGCGGCTTGGGGCGTTGGCCGGGGCGAGCCTGCTGGTGGCGCTCATTTCGGGTGCGGCTTGGCTTGTCGCGGTTGCGGCGGATATGAGCGGAAAGCCGCTCGGCCTCGCGCTGTCGCAGGGCGTCGTCGGGGTCGTGCTGACGAGTACGCACTTCGGCATCGATTGGCTCTTGCGTCTGGGCCTCGCCGTG
Organism: Allostellaceae bacterium; assembly: GCA_035252905.1. GTDB lineage: Bacteria > Pseudomonadota > Alphaproteobacteria > ATCC43930 > CGMCC-115725 > AP-15. The sequence goes on from DATFCQ010000245.1 coordinate 5,765, forward strand.
CTGATCGGCCTCTGCCTGCTGGTGCCGCAGCGTCGATTGCGGATTTTCAGCGCCGTCCTGTGGGCGGGCTTTGCACTCGCTTTGGTGCTGCTCGCCAGCCTCGCCTGGGCCGGCCATGGCGCGGCGACACCGGGATCGCCCGGCGATCTGCACCTTGCCGCCGACGTCCTGCACCTGCTCGGCGCCGGTCTGTGGCTTGGCACCTTGCCGCCGCTGGCGCTGTTGTTGGCCGAAGCGCGGCGGGCCGGTGATGCCGGCTGGGCGGCGGCCGCACGGATGGCGATGCGGCGCTACTCGACCCTGGCGTTCGCCAGCGTGTCGGTTCTGCTTGCGGGCGGCGTGGTCAATACCTGGTTCCTCGCCGGCACGGTCCCGGCCCTGGTCGGCACCGCATACGGCCGCCTGCTGCTCGGCAAGATCGCGCTGTTTATCGCGATGTTGCTGATCGCCGCGGTCAACCTGTTGCGGCTTGGGCCGCGGCTCGCGGCTTCCGCCCATTCCGCGCTCTCCCGGACCACTGCCCAATTGCGCCGCAACGCGCTCCTCGAAGCGGCGATCGGCTTTGGCGTGCTGGCGATTGTCGGCATCCTCGGCACCTTGCCGCCGGGCTTGCATACCGAGCCGGGCTGGCCGTTCCCGTTCCGCGTCGATCTCGCCGCGCTTGCGATCGAAGCGAAATTCCTGCTGGCTTTCCTTGCCGCCCTGTTCTGCCTGTGCGCGGTCGCCGCGGTGGCGGCTGCCGCAGCCGGATGCTACCGGCGCTCGGCCGCCTCTGTCGCCGGCCTCGTGCTCTGCCTTGCAATTGCCTGGGTCCCGCTGCGCCCGGTCGTCACGCCGGCCTACCCGACCAGCTTCTACGCGCCCGCCGAGCCCTATAGCGCCGCCGCGGTCGCCGCGGGCGCCGCCGTTTATGCCGAGAATTGCGCGATCTGCCACGGCGCGGGCGGCCATGGCGACGGCCCGGCCGCCGCCGGCCTGCCGATCCGCCCGGCCGATCTGACCGAGCCGCATCTGTTCGCGCACAGCCCGGGCGATCTGTTCTGGTGGATCAGCCACGGCCGCGCCAACGGCGTGATGCCCGGCTTTGCCCGCGTATTGACGCCGCGCCGGCGCTGGGATGTGATCCATTTCATCCGCGCCCGCGCCGCCGGCGTATTGGCGCAACGGATCGGGCGCGGGGTCACGACCGACGCGGCGCCGCAGCTGCCCGATTTTGCTTTCGAGACCGACGGCGCGCAGCAAACGCTGCGGCAAAGGCTTGCCCGAGGGCCGGTCTTGCTGGTGCTGTTCGCGCCGCCTGCGCCGACCGGCCGGCTGCGGCAACTGGCGGCGGCAACGCCGCGCCTCAAAGCCGCCGGCCTGGCGGTGATCGCGGTCGGGCTCGGTCCTTCGTCGCGCGATTCCCGGGACGGCGAGGCTTCGCTCCCCCTCGTCGTCGGCGCGTCGTCTGAGGCAAAGTCCGCGCTGGCGCTGTTCCGCTCCCCTGACGACGGCGGGGAAACGGAACTGATGCTCGACCGCAACGCCGACATCCGCGCGCGCTGGACCCGCGGTACTTCCAGCGGCCTGGCCGCGCCCGCAACGCTCGTCGCCGACGCCCTGGAGGTCGCCCGCATTCCTGCGGCTGCCCCGAGCCATGCCGGCCATGTCCACTGATCCATTGTCAAAGGGAGAGTGATGATGCTGGTAGCACAGCACTCCTTGCCGCGCCCACGCAGCGCCGAGCCGGTCCACGCCGCGGCTCCGTTCTTCTGCGCTCTGGCCGCCGTATTGGCGCTCGCCGGCGCGGCGCAGGCCGCCGAGAGAGGGCTGATGATCAGCCACCCGTGGATCCGCTCGATCCTGCCCTCGCTCCCCGCCGCCGGATACTTCACGCTGTCGAACGAGACCGCGACGCCGCGCGAACTGGTCGGCGCCCGATCGCCCGCCTGCGGCAGCCTGACATTACATCGCAGTATCAGCCGGGGCGGCACGGAACGCATGGAGATGGTGAAAAGCGTCACCGTTCCCGCCCATGGTGCGGTCAGTTTCGCCCCCGGCGGCTATCATCTGATGTGCCTGTCGCCATCGGGCGCGGTGCGGCCCGGACAGGCGATCGCGGTGACGCTCAGCTTTGCCGACGGGAACACCGTCACGACGGATTTCCCGGTGCGCGGCGCCGCCGGAACCCGCCAATAAGGGTCTGCCCGCTCAGCGCCCGAGAACGCGCATCGCCCGGTCGATGCCGTCGAGGGTCAGCGGAAACATGCGATCCTCGGCAAGGCGCCGGACCATGCCGATGCTGACGGTGCCGTCCCAGTAATTCTCGGGAACGGGATTGAGCCAGGCGGCGCGCGGATAGGCGTCGAACAGGCGCCGGAGCCACACCGCGCCCGGCTCGTCGTTCCAGCGTTCGACGCTGCCGCCCGGTTTTTCCAGCTCGTAGGGGCTCATGCTGGCGTCGCCGACGAGGACAAGGCGCCAGCTCTTGTCGTAGGTGCGCAATAAGTCCATGACCGGCAACTGCTCGACATGGCGCCGCCGCGAGTCGCGCCACACCGAATCGTAGACGCAGTTGTGAAAATAGAAGTGGAAGAGGTGCTTGAACTCGCTGCGCGCGGCCGAGAACAGTTCCTCGCAGGTACGGACGTGGTCCTCCATCGATCCGCCGACGTCGAGAAACAACAGCAACTTGACGGTGTTGTGCCGCTCGGGAACGAGCTTCAGGTCGAGCCAGCCGGCGTTGTGCGCGGTCGCGCGCACGGTGCCGTCGAGGTCGAGTTCGCATTCGGCGCCGGTGCGGGCGAAACGGCGCAGCCGCCGCAGCGCGAGCTGCAGATTGCGCGTGCCGAGTTCGAGCGTGTCGTCGAGGTTGCGGAACTCGCGGCGGTCCCACACCTTGACGGCGCGACGCTGGCCGCCCTTGTGCTGGCCGATGCGCACTCCCTCCGGGTTGTAGCCGTGGGCGCCGAACGGCGAGGTTCCGGCGGTGCCGATCCATTTGCCGCCGCCCTGGTGGCGCTCGCGCTGCTCGGCGAGGCGCCGGCGCAGCGTCTCCATCAGCTTGTCCCAGCCGCCGAGGGCGGCGATCTGCTGCTTTTCCTCCTCGGTCAGATGGCGCTCGGCGAGTTTTTTGAGCCATTCCTCAGGCAGGGCCGTCAGCGGATCGGCGGGGGTTTCAAGGCCGTTGAAGCATTCCGCAAAGACCCGGTCGAAGCGGTCGAGATGGCGCTCGTCCTTGACCAGCGCAGCGCGCGCCAGAAAGTAGAAGTCGTCGAGATCGTAGCGGGCGACGCGCTGCTGCATTGCCTCCAACAGGGTCAGGTATTCGCGCAACGAGACCGGGATCCGGGCCCGCCGCAAGGCAATGAAGAACGAGAAGAACATCGGGTCAGAGCCGGCTTGGAGGGTTATACCGCCAGAAGACGGCGGAATGCGCTTCGCTTTTCCGCCCTACGAGGAC
>DATFCQ010000246.1:0-17021 GCA_035252905.1 Allostellaceae bacterium
ATGCCGCCAGCGCCCGGCGCTGCGCCGCGTCCGCCATGACAGGAGATTTGCCCGCCATGAGCCTCGGCCTCCTCCCAAAGCCTACCATCCTCAGGAGTCAACGCTGCGATCCGTTGGCCGAGCCGCACAAATTTGCTTAGAGGCTTCGGCTCTGATCGATCGGACTAGAGGCAGCCCTTGAAACGGCGGAACGTAAGATTATCTTACCGCATGTCGGATCAAGGAGGCTTAGATGGACCCCGCCACCCTCAAAGAGACGCTGATCGCCGTCCTCGGCCAGATTCAGGCCGATAGCGGCCTCGAATGCCCGGCGCTGACCGGCGCAATCAAGCCGGTCGAAAACCTGCCCAAGTTCGACAGCAAGATCTGGCCTGTCGCAACCACCATCCTGGCCACCGAGATCGGCGCGACGATCCCGAACGACGTGAACATCTTCGTCGACGAGACGACCAAGCTCGCGCGCTCCATCGACGAGACCGCCGCCTTTGTTTGCGATCTGCTCAAGAAGCAAAGCGGGAAGGAAACGGCGGCGGCATGACCGAACCCGAATTCGCCAAAAGGGCGAAGATCGCCGAGCGCCTGAAAGAGGCACGCAAGCTCGCAGGCTTGTCGCAAGGCCATGTCGCCAAGATGCTCGGCCTGCATCGCCCCTCCGTCAGCGAGATGGAGGCCGGCAATCGTCGCGTCTCGGCCGACGAGCTCGCCCGGCTTGCCGAAATCTATGACGTCAGCGTCGCTTGGCTGCTCGGCGAGGCGCCCGAGACGCTCGACGCCCAGGACCCGCGGCTGGAGCTTGCCGCGCGCGAACTCTCCAAACTCAAGCCCGACGACCTGGAACGCTTGCTCAAGTTGTTGGCCGCCATGCGCAGCGATTCCACTGCGAACGGAGGCGATCGCTGATGAACGTCATGCGCACCATCAAGTCCAGCTTCAACCGCCGCGCCCTAGCAACCCAAGCGATGCAGGCCGCGGCGGCTACGCGGGCGAAGGCCAAGCTCGACCAAGTTAGCCCGATCTGCATCTACGGGCTGTGCGAGACGCTAGGCATCCCGGTGCGCTTCAACAACATCAACATGGAAGGGATGTATCAGCGCGGCCTTCCGCCGCGCATCCATCTCTCCGCGCGACGGCCGCTAGCGCGGCGCGCCTACAATTGCGCGCACGAGCTCGGCCACCACGTGTTCGGCCATGGCTCGTCGATCGACGAGCTGCGTGAGGACGCCAAAGCACAGCCTTGGGACGACCCGAAAGAGTTCCTGGCCGACACCTTCGCCGGCTTCATCCTCATGCCGATTATCGGCCTGCGCCGCGCCTTCTCAGTCCGGGGCTGGACCCCGGAAACGGCGACGCCAGTGCAGATCTTCACCATCGCCTGCGAGTTCGGCGTCGGTTATGCGACGCTCCTGACCCACCTGTCGGCAGGCGTGAACATGCTGTCGCGCGGTCGCGCCGTCGCCTTGCGGCGCGTCACCCCCAAGGCGCTGCGCATGGATATTCTGGGTACGCTGACGCCCGAGCCGTTGATCGTCGCCGATCGCCATCGCACCGCACCTACCTTGGACGCAGAGGTCAAGACGCTGCTCCTTTTGCCACCCGGCGCCGAGGTGACGGGCGGCGGGCTCGCCTTCAAGCGCGACCTCGCAGCCGGACGCCTGTTCCGGGCGGTGAAGTCGGGAATCTTCCAGGCAAGCGCCGGCGACTGGGCCGTTTTCGTACGCACTGCGCCCATCCAGAAAAATGAGCCGTATGGCTATGTCGGTCTCGCTCAGTACCGCCATCTGGAGGAGGATCCAGATGAGTAAGGCGAAGATGCTCGCGTCGCCGCCGCCCGTGGTGATCGACGACACCAACCTGTCGCGCGCCTGGGCGCGGCTGCTGCTGCAGGTTCTCAACGGCGCCGGCACTGAGGTCGCGCCGTTGATCCTGAGTCTGAGCGGCTTCGCCGAGAACGGCGCCGCCGTCGAAGACCCGGCGGTGCGCCAAGCCCTCGATCGGCTGCTCAGGCGCAAGGGGCGACTCGTGGTCGATGATGTCGGGTTGACGATCTTCCCGCAGCGCCTCTGGGAGATGTCGCGCGGCGACCGGACCCGCCTTTTCGCCCTCTATCGCGCGACATTCCCGCGCTGGCAGGCAATGAACCGCAAAGCCAATGGCCGTGGATTGTATTTCGAGCGCATGGTCGCGTATGGGCGCGGCCCGTGCGACGGCAATCAACTGGAGTGGATTTTGTCTCAATTCAATTCGCGCACGGGTGTTCGCCGTTCAATGCTTCAGGCGACCACCTTTGATCCCGAGCGCGACCACGTCGCCAGTGCGCAGCTCGGCTTCCCATGCCTGCAACAGGTCAGCTTCGATCCGACTGCGGCCGGGCTCGTCACGAACGCCTTCTACGCCACGCAGCAAATTTTCGACAAAGCCTATGGCAATTATCTCGGCCTGGCTCAGCTCGGCGCATTCATGGCCCATGAGATGGGCATGCCCCTGGCGCGCCTGAACGTCATGGTCGGGATCGCCAAGCTCGAGCGAATCACCAAGAGCGACGCAGATTTTGCACCGCTGGTCGCCGCCGCCCAAGCCCTCGTAGCGCCGCCCGCCGCGCCGGCGGCGCGCTCGGCTATCGCCGCCGCTGCGACCGCAGGAGCAACGCTTTGAATTCGAGGTCGCCCAAAGCCCCAACGAAACGCCCGCGCGGCCGCCCTCCGAAACCCCGTCTGAGTACGACCGACGCATCGCTGCCGATGGAGCTGCCTGTTGCCGTTCGGCCCTCGGCGGCCTCGGCGGCGCCCGCGCCGATCGTTCTGCAGCACCTCGTGCCAGCCAAAGTGTCGGAGGTCTATGAGAGCTATTGGCGCTTCGCAGCCGAACGGCAGGCGGTGTTCTTCCGCCGCGCGCACGGCGAGACGCGCCCCTGGACCGACAATCCGGTACTGGCGATCTACAAGTTCACCAACGCCTACCGAGCGTCCGATCGGGTCAGCCAATATCTCATCCGGCATGTCATCTATCGTGACGACCTGCCCAAGTCGCCGCGCGAAGTGTTCTTCCGTATCCTGCTATTCAAGTTATTCAACAAGATCGAGACCTGGGAAATCCTCGAACGCTCGCTCGGCCCGATCACCTTCGAAGACTATCGTTTCACTGCCTATGACGCGATACTCTCACGCGCGATGCAGGCCGACCATCGCATCTACTCGGCCGCCTATATCATGCCGCCGGGCAGCCGTGCCTTTGGACGGTCAGCCAAGCACCAGAACCATCTGTTGCTGCTCGAACGTATGATGGCCGATCGGCTTGCCGAGCGGTTGGCGCAGACCCGCACGATGCAGGACGGCTTCGAGAAGCTGCGCGCCTACCCAACGATCGGCGACTTTCTCGCCTATCAATTCATCACCGACATCAATTACAGCGAGCTGACCGATTTCAGCGAGATGGACTTCGTCGTGCCGGGGCCTGGCGCGCGCGACGGCCTGCGCAAATGCTTCGTCGATCGGGGCGGCCTGAACGAGCCCGAGCTCATCCGGCTGATGGCGGATCTGCAGGAACAAGAGTTCGAGCGGCTTGGCCTGGATTTCCAATCGCTCTGGGGACGCCGCCTCCAGCTGATCGACTGCCAGAATCTGTTCTGCGAGGTCGATAAGTATGCGCGCATAGCGCACCCGCAGATTGCGGGAAAAACCGGCCGTGTCCGCATCAAGCAGAAGTTCGAGCCGACCCCAGAGCCGATTGACCTTTTCTATCCGCCCAAATGGAAGCTCAACGACAAGATCCGCATCGCGCCGCAGCGCACTGCAGTGGGGTCACGCTGAAGGACACGCCCATGGATTTCAACAGCTATCAGAAGGAAGCGTTGCGCACGGATCGTGTGCCCGCGCGCGATAATGCCGCTTCGTTAATCGTGCCGATGCTCGGTCTTGCCGGCGAAACCGGGCAGCTTCTTAGCGAATACAAGAAGCACCTGCGCGACGGCGAGGCGCATCGCCTATTCAAGGAGCGCGTGTCGGAGGAATTGGGCGACCTGCTCTGGTACATCGCCAATGTCGCCAGCAAGTTCGACCTCTCGCTCTCCGACATCGCCACTGCCAACCTAGCCAAGGTCAAGCAGCGCTGGGCGAGCGAGCGCACCGAGCCGCTCACCTTCGACGCCGAGCTTCCTGAAGGCGAGCGCCTACCGCGCCGGTTCGAAGTTGAACTCATCGATACCGATGGGGAGGCGCGCCAGCGCGTGCGGGTACTGATCGACGGCAAACCGTTCGGTGCGGAGCTCACCGACAACGCCTATGATCCCGACGGTTATCGATTCCATGACGTCTTCCACCTCGCCTACGCCGCCGTGCTCGGCTGGTCGCCGATCACGCGAGCGTTGCTCCGGAGAAAGCGCAAGAGCCGACCGCTGCTTGACGAAGTGGAGGACGGCGGCCGCGCGGCAGTCATCGAAGAGGGCGTGGCGGCACTCGCGTTCGACTACGCGCGCCGCCATCGCTTCCTCGACGGCGTGGCCACCCTCGATTTCCAACTCCTGCGCACGATCAAGGACATGACGTCCCACTTGGAAGTGCGACAGTGCACGACTGGCGAATGGGAGCAGGCGATTCTGCAAGGATTCGATGTCTGGCGCGCTGTGCTCGCTGCCCGAGGGGGGCGTATTGCCGTCGATCTCGACGCCCGGCGGATCACCTATCTCGGAGCAGGGTCTGGCTCTCTATCCTGCGCTGCGGTGCCCGATTGAGCTGGGTCGCCCAAAGCCAGGGCACTAGCCATCGCCAGCCCTCCGGCATGGCTAATGCTGAGCCGCCATGCAGTCACACCAATTGCCAAAGCAGCTTTCGCTGCACCACCAGTTAGCCGCACCTCCGGCGGCATCCCCGGAGCGCGATAAATAATAACGTCGGTGAATGCGACACCCGCGCCGAATCCGGTGCCGAGCGCCTTCAGAACTGCCTCCTTCGCAGCGAAGCGGCCGGCTAGTCGCTCGATCCGATCGCTCCCGTTACCAATTTCGTCGAGCTCTTCCGGTACGAAACAGCGCGGAATCCACGGATCGCGGGAGTCCTCGATCCAGCGCCGTATTTCGACGACGTTCACCAAATCAATGCCATGGCCAACGATAGTCACATCTACCGCCGGTCTTGGCTCAGTCGAGGGTGAAGCATGACCCTTTCACCTCCCATAGGAGCATCAAATTGATATCTAAGCGGATGGGGGCGCACAATCCGCCAGGATCATCGCGAAAGCGAGGATACGCCATGACCAAGGCGGATGCGATGTTCTGGAGTGGTGAGACCTTACGCGCGCGCCTGCCCCCGCTCATCGAGCCTTTCCAACCCGAACGTGTCGACTGCGCTGCATACACATTATCGATAGGCCCCGAAGTCTATGTCTCACCCAATGACCAGACTGCGGATCCGACAACTGTCTCCGTGCGCAAACTTGCTCCTGGCGACGCATTCACAATCCCGCCCGGCCAATTCGCCTTCCTGCTCACTGAGGAGATTGTCTCTGTTCCGGCGGACGCGCTTGCCTTCATCTCCATCCGCGCAAGAACCAAATTCCGAGGTCTAGTCAATGTGTCCGGGTTTCATGTCGATCCAGGCTATCGCGGCCAATTGACCTTCGCTGTTTTCAACGCTGGGCCCGTGCCAATCCACCTCAAGCGCGGACAGCCCATCTTCCTCATCTGGTATGCCAACCTTGACCGTGAGACCGCGGTTAAGAAAGATGGCGCCATCCATATGGGCCTAGACCCCGAAATAATCACCGGGATCGCTGGCGAGCTACAGTCCTTCGCGAGCCTGTCCAAGAAGATCAAGGACGTCGAAAAGGCGCTCAGCGATCGCATTCATGCAGTAGAGAAGGAGCAGACCTACTATCGCGTGATCGGCGCGATAGCTTTGGCGCTCGTGATTGCATTGACCGTTAACTGGATGAAGGACAGTTTTGCATCTCGGCCAGCGACATCATTGCCGGCTACCGTGGCTCCCGCACGATAGCTCGGCGAATGATCTGGTAAAGCCATGGACTTCCAACCGACCGTCCCTGAATCGAACATTTTTAGGATACCCAGGAGAAGAATTTATTCCACATTCTTTCGATCTTCCCGTTGTTTAGATAACAACCGACGTTATGCCCTCCGCCGGCGATTATGTCTGGTCGCCCGCCGACCCGGCAACGGAAAACCGTGACCGATTCCGAATCCCCCCGGCCTACGACCGATCCCGCTCCCCTGGCGGCGTGAGTTTCCGATTTGTCCGCTTATGCATATCAGAGAAGCGTTTCGTTACTTCTGGCCGATTCACACCCTCCAGGTGTAATAGGCTAGGTCCAGGTCGGGGTTGCGCTGAGGCTCTCTAGCCTATCGCCGATCGGGCGTCCTTCAAAGCGCGGCAACAGGTGCTAATGTAGCCTCGGCGAGCGGGCCAGCGAACCTTTCATGTACTACAGCGCGCATCAGGGCTCCTACTTCGCGCATCGCATCACCCTTGAAGGGCTGGGCGAGGACGCCTTGGCCCAATCGCTCTCGACGGCGCGTGTGGACCTCAATCCACATCAGGTAGATGCCGCCCTGTTCGCGCTGTCCTCACCGCTCTCGAAGGGCGTGCTGCTGGCCGATGAGGTCGGCCTCGGCAAAACGATCGAGGCGGGCCTCGTCATCGCCCAATGCTGGGCCGAGCGAAAGCGCCGCATCCTGCTGATCGTGCCGGCCTCGCTGCGCAAGCAATGGAGTCAGGAGCTTTTCGACAAGTTCTCGCTGCCCTCTTCCATCCTCGAAGGCCGGTCCTACAACGAGGCGAGAAAGAAGGGCGTCGCGATGCCCTTTCTTCAGGACGGGCGCGTGGTGATCACTTCCTACGAGTTTGGCGCCGCAAAACGCGAAGATGTGCTGCGCAGGCAATGGGACCTCATCGTCTTCGACGAGGCACACCGGCTGCGCAACGTCTACAGGAAAGACGGCTCGATGCGGGCAAAGGCGCTGCGCGACGCCACTCGCCCTTTCTTCAAGCTGCTGCTGACCGCGACGCCGCTGCAAAACTCGCTGCTCGAACTCTACGGCCTTGTGTCGGTCATCGACGAGCAGTTCTTCAGCGACGAAATCGCCTTCCGCGCCGCCTATATGCTCGGCACGGGAGCCGCCGCCAATCTGCCCCACCTGCGCAAGCGGCTTCTGACCCTCTGCAAGCGCACTCTGCGGCGCCAGGTCCAGGAAGCCGGCTTGATCAATTACACCGAGCGGTGGCCGCTGACGCTCGAATTCGACCCCTCGCAAGACGAGATGCACCTCTATGAGGCCGTCTCGGCTTATCTGCAACGCAAGGATACGATCGCTTTCGGCGACAACCCGAACGCTCTGGTCACTCTGATTGTCCGCAAGATCCTCGGATCATCGACCTTCGCGGTCGCGGAAACATTGGGCCACATCATCGAACGGCTGAAGAAGCATCAGAGGCCCGATATCGAAGAACTGGCCGATTACGACGCGGCGGACAGCGATGCCGAGGAGCTTGCCGCCGAGGGCGAGCTATTCCCTACGGAAGAAGCGTCGATTGATCCGAAAAAGCTCGCGGTTGAAATCGCCGAGCTTGAATCTTATCGCGCCCTCGCGCTGGGCATCGGCAGCAACGCCAAGGGGCGGGAATTGGTCGCGGCGCTGCCCAAGGCGCTCGACGAGATCGTCGCCAAGGGTGGTGAGCACAAGGCGGTGATCTTCACCGAATCGGTGCGCACCCAGCGCTACCTCGCTGAACTGCTCGCGGCCAACGGCTATGACGGCAAGATCGCATTGCTGAACGGGCAGAACAACGATCCCGTGAGCCGGGCGATCTACGAGGATTGGCTCGCACGCCACAGGGGTAGCGACGCGGTTTCGGGGTCGCGCACGGCCGACATGAAGGCCGCCGTCGTCGAAGCCTTCAGGACCGGCAAGACGATCCTGATCGCGACTGAGTCGGGCGCGGAAGGTATCAATCTTCAGTTCTGCTCGCTCGTCATCAATTACGATCTGCCCTGGAACCCGCAGCGGGTCGAGCAGCGGATCGGCCGCTGCCATCGCTATGGCCAGAAGATCGATGTCACGGTCGTCAATTTCCTTAACCTGAAGAATCGGGCGGAGCAGCGCGTCTATGAGCTGCTGAGCGAGAAGTTCCGGCTGTTCAAGGGCGTCTTCGGGGCGAGCGATGAGGTGATCGGCGTCATCGAGCGCGGCGTCGATATCGAGAAGCGCATTCTGGAGATCGTGCAGAACGCGCGCAGCGAGGCGGAGATCAACGCCGCCTTTGACGCCTTGCAGACCGAACTGCACGAGCAGATCGACGAGCAGGTGATCGACGCCCGCCGCCGGTTGCTCGAAAACGTCGATGAGCGGGTGATTTCGATCCTGAAGAGCCGCGGCGGCGAGATCCGAAAACATCTGTCGGATTTCGAGCGGCATCTCCTGGTCGTCGCGCGCGCCGAACTGCCCGGCGCCCGCTTCCATGCCGACGATCCGCGCCGCTTCGACTACGAGGGCGACACCTATACGACGGAGTGGCCTCTCGCCGACGAACGCGGCTGGAAGTTTTTCCGGCTGTTCGAGGGCACGCTGGCGCCCAAGGTGGTCGCCGAGGCGAAGGCGCGATCGTTCCAGGGTCTGGCGGCCTTGCGCTTCGATCTGTCGGCCTATCGCGGCGGGCGCCTCGCCGATGTCGAGCCGTTGCGCGGCGCGCGCGGCTGGCTGCGGGTGTCAAAGCTGGCGCTGATCACCGAGGCGGTGACGCGCGAGCATCTTTTGCTCGCTGCCGTGCCGGACGGGGGCGAGCCGGTTCATCCCGAGACGATCGAGCGCCTGCTGACGGTCCCGGCGGTCACTCTGGGTTCGCCGTCGGCGCTGGCGCCGGAGGCGCGGCTCGACGCGGCCGAGGCGGCGCAACGAAATGCCCTCCTTCAGGAGGCCGAGCGGCAGAACGCAGCCTGGCTCGAAGCCGAAAGCGACAAGCTCGACAATTACGCCGAGGATCTGGAGCGCGCCTTCGAGGCGCAGTTGAAGGCCCTCGAAGCCGAGATCAAGGAGGCGCGGAAGGCCTTGCGCGGCTCCGCTCTGGCGCTGGCGCAAAAGCTCGACGCGAAGCGCCGCATCGCGGGATTGCAAACTCGCCGCGACCGCATGAAGGCCGACTATTTCGACAAGCGCGCCGAGATCCGCGCCGAGGTCGAAGCCATGCTCGACAAAGTGCAGGAGAGCCTCAAGATGCAGCCGACCCTGACGCCGCTCTTCACGATCCGCTGGGAGATCGCATGAGCCGGAAGCAGCGCCTCGAACTGACCTGGATCGGCAAGGACGAGCGACCGCAGGTCGAGCCGCGGATTCTGTTGGAAGACGCGGAGCGGTCCCATCACGCGCCCTATCGCGTGACCGATCACGATATTTTCGACAATCGGCTGATCTTTGGCGACAATCTGCTCGCTTTGAGGGCATTGGAGCAGGAATTTTCTGGAGAGGTCAAATCTATTATCATTGACCCCCTATAATACTGGATTTGCCTTCGAGCATTTTGAAGATGGGATAGAGCATTCATCATGGCTTTCGCTCATGCGTGATCGGTTGGAAATTTTGCAAGCATTGTTGCACAGAGATGGGTCTATATGGATTATGGTGGACGATAGTGAGTTTCACTACCTTAAAATCGTATGTGATGAAATATTTGGAAGACAAAATTTTGTTGCCACCATTGTATGGGAGAAAGCCGATTCTCCTCGAAATTCTGCTCGCCAATTTTCCACTGATCACGACTATATCCTTGTCTTCTCTAAAAATGCCGATTGGGTTCCGAAGCGGCTTCCACGCACTGAGGAAGCGAATTCGATCTATTCAAATCCTGACAATGATCCGCGTGGCCCCTGGCTGCCCGGCGATCCTTATGCCAACAAGCCATATTCCAGAGGGCTTTACACAATGTACGGCCCTACCGGCCGCGCTTTCTCTCCGCCTCCCGGACGATTCTGGCGAGTTGCGGAAGAGAAGTTACGCGAATTAGATCAAGATGGGCGCATCTGGTGGGGGCCGAAAGGCAATGCCCGCCCAAGCATAAAGCGGTATCTATCTGAGGTTTCTGATTTGGTCCCCCGGACACTATGGTCAAAGGATGAAGTTGGGAGTAACCGTACATCCAAGAATGAAATGCGCGTTCTCTTTCCTAATACCCCGTCTTTCGATACCCCAAAACCTGAGCGGCTGATTGAACGGATCTTGCAGCTTTCGACTGATCCGGGCGACCTCGTTCTCGACTCTTTCGCCGGCTCGGGCACCACGGGCGCGGTCGCGCACAAGATGGGCCGGCGCTGGATCATGGTCGAACTGGGCGAGCACTGCCATACGCACATCATCCCGCGCCTGAAAAAGGTCATCGACGGTGAGGACCCCGGCGGGATTACGGAAGCCGTCGGCTGGCAGGGCGGCGGCGGGTTCCGCTATTACCGGCTGGCGCCGTCCTTGCTCGAAAAGGACCGCTGGGGCAATTGGGTCGTCAGCCCCGCCTACAACGCGGCGATGCTGGCCGAGGCCGTCTGCAAGCTGATGGGCTTCACCTATGCGCCGAGCGAGGCGGTCTATTGGATGCACGGCCGTTCGTCGGAGCGGGATTTCATCTATGTCACGACGCAGAGCCTGACCGCACCGCAACTGCGGGCGATTTCCGAAGAGGTCGGCGACAACCGCAGTTTGCTGATCTGCTGCAAGGCGTTTCACGCCAATGCCGACGATTTCCCGAACCTGTCGATCCGCAAGATCCCGCAGGCGGTCCTGAAAAAATGCGAGTGGGGCAAGGATGATTACAGCCTCGGTGTCGCGAGCCTCGCGCCGGCCACGGCAGAGGAGGCATCGCTGCCCCCCGCAACGGATGCGACGCCCCGGAGAAGACCGCCGGCGCAATCCGATCTCTTTGCAGCGGGCGGCAAATGACCGACCGCATATTCCGCTCGATCATGCAGCGGCTGTCATTGCGCCCGCCGCAGGCGGCCTCGCTCGAAATCCTCGCCGATGTCCTGCAACGGATCGCGCCGGGCAAGGGTGCCGATCCGGCGGCGGCGCTCGATGCGGTCCGCGCAGCCTACCCGCAGGTCGAGGATTTCGAGCGCGATTTCCCCTCGCTGTGCTTTGCGCTGGCAACCGGCGTCGGCAAGACGCGACTGATGGGCGCCTTTATCGCCTATCTCTATCTGGCTGCGCGCCGCCGGCATTTTTTTGTGCTGGCGCCGAACAAGACGATCTACGACAAGCTGATTGCCGATTTTTCGCCCGACACCCCGAAATACGTGTTCCGCGGCATCGCCGAGTTTGCCGCGCGCCCGCCGCTGATCATAACCGGGGAGAACTATCAGACCGGCCGCGGCGTGCGGCTCGAAGGCGGGCGCTCGGCCGATCTGTTCGGTGCCGACGTGCACGTCAACATCTTCAACATCGATCTGATCAACAAGGAGGAGAGTCCGCGCGGCCGGCCGCGCATGAAGCGGCTGCAAGAGACGATCGGCGAGAGCTATTACGAATACCTGTCAAAGCTCGACGATCTCGTGCTGCTGATGGACGAGGCGCACCGCTACCGCGCCAGCGCCGGGGCGCGCGCGATCGCCGAGTTGCGGCCGATCCTCGGTCTCGAACTGACCGCGACACCGATGACGGTCGGTGCCCGGTCGCAGGCTTTCAGAAACGTGATCTACCGCTACGGGCTCGGGCAGGCGATGGCTGACGGCTTTGTCAAGGAGCCGGCGGTGGCCACGCGCAAGGATTTTGATCCCCATTCGGTTTCGGCAGAGCGGCTTGAACGCATCAAGCTCGAAGACGCGGTGCATCATCACGATCACGTCGCGGTCGAACTGGATCGTTATCACCGGGTTTCAGGCCGTCCAAAGGTGCACCCGTTCATTCTCGTCGTGGCGCAGCACACCGAGCACGCCCGCGAACTGAGGCAATTCATCGAATCGGACGAGTTCTTTCAGGGCCGGTTCAAGGGCAAGGTCATCGAGGTGCATTCGGCGCAAACCGGGCAGGAAAGCGAGGAGGCGATGGCCCGGCTTGTCGGCCTTGAAACCGATCAGCAAACCGACATCGTGATCCACGTCAACAAGCTGAAGGAGGGCTGGGATGTCACGAACCTCTATACGATCGTGCCGCTGCGGGCGTCGGCTTCCGAAATCCTGACCGAGCAGACCTTGGGCCGCGGCTTGCGCCTGCCGTATGGCGCGCGGGTCGCGAAAGGGGAATTCGAGGAATTCGCCGCGGTCGATCGCCTGACCGTCATCGCCCATGACCGTTTTGACGAGATCATCCAGAGGGCGAAGGATCCCGGATCGGTCGTGCAGGTGCCGATGCAGACCCTTGTCATCGGCGAGGGTGGCGACATCCCGCTGTCCGGCACCACACTGGTCGAGACGCCGTCCGTGGTGGATATGATCCTAACCGGGGCTCAGCCTCATATCCCCGGCTTCGCGGAGACGCCGCAACAGAAATTGATCTTTGAGACGCCGGAAGAGGTTCAGGCTGCGGTCGCGGCCGTTCAGGTCATTCAGCGGTTCGAGCGCCGGGTCGGGAGCCTGGAAGACCTCCGCACCGAAAAGGTTCAGAAAGCGATCGTGGATGAAGTGAGGGAGCAGACCCAGCCGCTCCAGCCGGCGCTTGAGGGTGTCGCGAAGTCTCCCGACCTGAACAAGGTGGTCGCGGTCGTTACGCAAACCGTCGTCGAGAAGACGATCCCCATTCCGAAGATCGTGGTGCTGCCGAAGAAGCAGGTCACGTTCAGCTTTGGCGATTTCGATCTGGCTGGGCTTGAGACGATCAATTACCGCCCGATCAGCGACGAATTGCTGATCGAGAACCTGCGAACCGGCGCCCGGATTTCCCTCGCCCGATCCGTTAATGTGCAATACGAGATGCGGCCGGAGGATTATATCGTCAGTCCGCTTATCGAGCGCGACGAGATCGCATATGAGGACCATTCCGATCTGATCTACAAGCTCGCTAGGCAGGTCGTCGGGCGGCTGCGCTCGTATCTCGACACGGAAATGCAGGTCGAGAACGTGCTGATCGCGCATGGCCGCACCCTCGCCGATTTCATCTTTGCCCAGATGATGGAGCACTACCGCGAAACCCCGCTGAGCGAAGAGGACTATGAGGTCCGGGTGACGCACGGTTTTACGATGGCACAGCCGCAACCTTTCACCCTGCCCAAGGGACAGGCGGCGCGCAGCTTCAGGGAGCCGGTGCGACCGCTCTCCGACACGCGACGGCAGGTGTTCGGCGGGTTTGCCCGATGCTGCTATCCGCTACAGCGGTTCGACTCCGACCCGGAGCGCCGGTTTGCGGTGCTGGTCGAGGGAGACGAGACGGTCGAAAAATGGATGAAACCGGGAAAGGCTCAATTCCAGATCGAGTATCGGTCGGGCGAGGCCTACGAGCCCGACTTTGTCGTGGAGGCGAAGGACCGCATCCTGATTTGCGAGGTCAAGGCCGAGGATGAGCTTGCCGATCCGATCGTGCGGGCAAAGGCAAGCGCGGCAACGAAATGGTGCCGCACAGCCACCGAACACGCGAAGAAGAACAGCGGGAAACCTTGGACTTATCTTCTCATTCCTGACGATCAGATCCTCGCGAATGCCTCTCTCGCTGGCTTGACCGCGAAGTTCGCGACTACGTGAGGGCATCGGTTGTTATCTAAACAACGCTATGCCCTCAAGTTCAAGGTCGCGCCCGCCCGGTGCGAACGTCCTTTCGCTGCCGCCGAGATCGAGGACCCGGCGTGGCCTGGCACAATCATTCCGGAAACGCACGCTTGTCAGCTTGCCAATGGAAGTTGAGAGCGTGGCCGGGTCACACCCTTTCGTAAGGTTTCGGAGGCTACGATCGCATCTCATCCACCCCGCCGCCCTGGAGAGGACCGCGCCACCCGAGGCAGCCGGTATCCTGATAACCACGAGCGGATCGCGCGCGCCCGACAAGCGGCCGAGGCGCTGTTCACGCCGAAATCGCCGCGCGTGAGACGGGCGAATTCGCTCCCGGTTCTCGGAGGTAGTCCCTCGCCGGACCCGCCGCACGCGGAGGAGGCCGCGAAGGCGGCACCGATGCCCGAAGGGACGGCTGCGCCGCCGATCGACACCCCTCTGCCATCCGCGCGCTCGGCAATTGCGGCGTCACAGGTTGCCAGGATACGCGTCTGGGTGAAGTACGGCATGACCGTCTCTCAGGTGGCGGAGGTCTTTGGAGTTCCGATCGGCGAGGTCGAACGGGTCCTGCGCCGGGCCGGCCGCGGCTGACCGGTGCAGGCAACCCATCGGCGCATTTTGGGGCTATAAGCCCAAACCCGCCAGATTTTTAGAACCCTGGTATTTCAAGATCTTAGGCAACAAGGTGACATCGGCGAGAAGCGGCGAGGTCGATGGGCGGGGGGATCACCGAGGTTATTATTCGGCCTCGTTATATTGGTAACAAATTACGTAGTTACCTTTCTCACTTGCCAACCATTCGTTAACATGGTAACTTGCTGCCAAAATAACGGAGACAGCCCTTGAAAACTCTCGCCATTCTCAGCCGCAAAGGCGGAGCAGGCAAAACCACTTTGACCGTTCACCTAGCCGTCGCCGCCGACCAGACCGGCGCAGCCGTCGCGGTGTTCGATCTCGACCCGCAGGCGTCTGCCGCCGTTTGGGGTGATCGCCGCGATGGTCAGACACCCGCCATTGTTGCCGCCCAGGCCCCGCGCTTGCCCGCGCTGCTGGCGCAGGCCCGCGCTCAGGAGGCCGAGCTTATCATTCTCGATACCGCTCCTCATGCGGACAGCATTGCCGCCGAAGCCGCTGCCCATGCCGACGCTGTGCTTATCCCCTGCCGTCCTTCGGCCTTTGACCTGGACGCGATAGGCGCGAGCGTGAAGCTGGCCCAGGCGGCAGGCAAACCCGTCTATGTCATTATCAACGCCGCCCCGCCGATCGGCCCGGAGGCCGACGAGATGCGTGCAGCGCTCGGTGCCGCAGGCGTCCTGGTCTGCCCGGTGGTCATCCACCAGCGCAAGGCATTCGCCACGTTTATTCAGGAGGGTAAAACCGCGATAGAGGGCGAACCCAAGAGCAAGGCTGCCAAGGAAATCCGTGATCTCTTGCGATGGGCTTGCGAACAAGTTAACTTCTTACCAAGTGAGCAAGGTAAAAAGTTATCTGCCATGAGAAAGGCCCGGTGATGCCGCGCAAACCCTTGACTTTTGACGTTGACCGTAGCCCCGCGCAGCCCGCCGTGTTCGCTTCCCGGTCCACTGCGGTGGGTGCGCCTGCGAGCGACCGCAAGCAAGTCGGCGCGCGCATCAGTGCCAAGCTTTACCGCGAATTGAAGGCTCGCGCTGCCCACCAGGGCGTCAAGGTGCAAGAGCTTGTAGAAGCCGCGGTTGCAGAGTTCCTGGCAAAGCCATGAGAGAAAAGAGGGGAGGGGTTCGCGGGAGAGCACGACTGTGGCGCGGCAAAACCCCATTGACCCAAGAACAGCCGCGCCGTGTGGCACCCTGCCGCGGCAGCACGAGGCTGCGAGCGCCACAGATAGCACGGACAGGAGGAGGACGATGAACGACCTCTACGAGACCGACATCCTGATCTGGAGCGAGCAGCAGGCCGAACATCTACGCCGATTTGCCGCGACCGAGCGGTCAAACGACGCCGTTATCGACTGGCCCAACATCATCGAGGAGATCGAGAGCGTGGGGCGGGAGCAACTGCATGCGGTCGAATCGCTGCTGTTCCAGGCGCTCGTTCACATGCTCAAGGCAAGGGCGTGGCCGACATCCCTGGCCACCTCCGGCTGGCAGGGCGAAGCACGCGGATTTCGGGCGCAAGCGCGGCGGCGTTTTGCGCCATCCATGCGCCAGCGGATCGACCTGATCGGGATCTATGCCGACGCGCTGCACGCTCTGCCTGAGACGGTCGATGGAGTGCCTCCTTTGCCGGTGCCAGCGGAGTGTCCGGTGACGCTCGACGAATTGCTGGCGGACGGCTGATTGGGGTGGAAGGCCTGCCTCCGAGCGTGCGGGCCTGCGTGTCAGCTTGGGATGATGGCTGCACCTATTCCGCGCTACTCCTCAGGCTGCCGCAACAGCGGGACCGCACCTTCTGCGAGCACCTTGCTCACGTTCAGCACCTCGATGGCGACGATGCGATCCGCCGCGTCGAAATGCAGGATCACGCCCGGATGGACCTCATCGCCTTCAACCGTCGGAGTAGCGGTGAAGCTGATCGTCAGGGCATCCGCCTCGGGATCGTATGTCACGTCGGCAGCCATCGCCTCGCCCCACAGTTAAAGAAAGCCGCCGCCACGACGATATCAGCACCGGCCGGACGAAAGAGGGGTCACCGGACGATTTGCAAAAAATCGTACGCCAGCCGCCCTAATCGGTGGGCGCGCCGCGTGCGACTTTGCGGCCGACAATCCAGTCCTGGTAGGTAGCCCCGGGCATCGGCCCCTTTGTGTGCTCGTCGAGTGCCGCCTGATCGCGCCACTTCTCGACCAGAAATACGTGCCGGTCGTCATCTCTCGGCAGCATGAGATCGAACTGCAGGCAACCCTCGTCGCCGCGCGAGCGCCGCGCATGGCCGCGCATCAGTTCAATGAATTGGCTGCGGTATTCGGGTTTGACCTCGAACTCGACGACAATCATGACCTGGCTCATCGGCGTTCCCTTTCTCTATCGTTTCGGGGCATCATCAGCCATCGGCCGGCGCCGAGGCAAGCGCCGGTCGTTTCCAGTTTGTTCAAATGCCCCGGCAGAGCCTGGACCCAACACTCCTGTCACCAGCCGCCAAACCGATTTCGGCCTTGTCGTAACCTGCGTGCCAAAAGTGACGGTAATGAAAGTGTTTGAATTCAAAGCGTTGCGCTTCCGCCCCTGTAAGCGGGGCAAAACCCGTGGCCGCGGACATTTCCGGTTTGCCCGAGGCGGAGATACCTGATTGATTGAGGAATGCCGCCCCCGGACCTTGATGCGCTTTCGACCGCCGAGCTGAAGGCTCTGGTGATTGCGTTGCTG
>DATFCQ010000247.1:0-11352 GCA_035252905.1 Allostellaceae bacterium
GCGGCGGCGCCGGTGCTGGCGCCGAAATACCCGATTTCAAGGGATTGCGTGTCTTCCCGCTCGCCGAGCCATTCGGTCGCCATCAGGAGTCGGCGGGCCAACAGCGGAATGTCGAAAACATTGGCGCGGTGGAAGGCTTCCTCCGCGATCAACAGATCGAACAATAACGTGCCGAACCCGGCCTTGTGTAATTCTGCGGCGGCGAACCGGTTGCGCGGGCTCAGGCGGCTGCTGCCGGTACCGTGGGCGAACAGGACCATGCCGTAGCCCGGCTTTGGTTTGGTCAGAAAGCCCGGCAATGCCAGCGGGCCGACCGTGACCGGCTCCATCGGCATCGGCTTTCCTTCCTCTTCGGCCTTTGCTTCCTCCGCCTCCTCGGTTGCCGTGTCGGCCGCGGCGGCGGGCGGGTTGATCTCGTCCCGCGCGAGCTGCGCCAGATCCCGCTCGGCGCGTTCTTCTTCTTCGAGGTTCTGATGCAGGATCTTGCGGTCCTCGCCGAGCCCGAGCTGGTCGGCCAAGGTCAAGGCGGCGCCATAGGCCGCAATCTCGTAATGGGCGAGCTTCTGCGACGAGGCAACGAGGCCGGCGTCGCGCAGCGCATTGGTGGAGAGCAGCAGCGCCGTCTTCTGCGCTTCGAGAGCGAGCGCCTGCAACGCCTTGTCGGTATGCTGCCGCGGCGCCACGTGGCGCCGCAGCAGATAATCGAGGCGCTCCTGCTGCACCTGGGCTTCGTCGTGGCGCCGCATCAAGACGTTGGCCAGTCGGGCACTGGTAGCCGCCTCCGCCATGTGCCGCAGCGTCACCCCGAGCTGCCTCTCCATGCTGTGCAATTCCTGCAACTCGGTCAGGTACAGGTCGCGGAATTTCTTGATCTGCATGGTTCATTGCCCGTGCGTAAGGGTTTTCCCCCGCTTGCGGATGGCCGGCGCGGCTCAGGAGCGCGGGTTTGCGGTCAGCTGCTGCCGCAGAGCGTCGATCCCGGCCTGGTAGATCGACTGGATCAAGTGCTCGACGTCGCTTTCCGGCGCGTCCTTGGCCGTAAAGGCGCCGGTCCATTCGACCGTCGCGCTCGGCGCGTCATAGGCCGCGCGCACATGCAAGGTCGAATAATACTCGGCAACCGGCAGCGGCCCTTCGACCAAGGAATAGGAATAATAACGCTCGCCGTCATTGAATTCTTCGAGCCGTTCGACCAGCCTGTCGCCGTTTTTGAGGGTGAGCCGGCGCAGCGCGCCCGGTCTCGACCCTTCGGCGCGGCTGTCGGCAATCGCGGGATGCCATTTCGCGATCGCGCCGAAATCGCCGATGACGTCCCAGACCGCCTGCGGGTTCGCCGCGATCGTGCCGATGACCTGTACCTTGGACATTGCGGATCTTCCGTGTGTGAGGCGAAAGGGGGAGCGGCGGCGGCGCGCCGCTCCCTGGCGAGGTCGCTACTGCTGGGCTTTGACCTCGATCTTCTTCTGCTGCTGCATGGCGTCCTGCGTCTTCGGCAGGGTCAATGCGAGCACGCCGTTCCTGAAGTTCGCCTCGATCTTGTCGCGATCGATGCCCTGCGGCACCGCAAAGCTGCGGCGGAAGCTGCCGTAGCGGCGCTCCGAGAAATGATAGTTCTTGTCCTTTTGCTCCTGCTCGTCGCGCTTCTCGCCGCAGATCGTCAGGATGTCGTCCGACAGATTGACCTCGATGTCCTTCTCGTTGAGGCCGGGCAATTCGGCGGTGATGTGGTAGGCCTTGTCGTCCTCGGCGACGTCGACGGCCGGCATCGAGGCGCCGAACCCCCCTTCGCCGCGCCAGAACGGCTCGCTCTCAAAGCCGCGGCGCATCGAGGGCAGACCGAATCCGCGCCAGAGCTGGTCGAACATCCGGTCCATTTCACTGCGGAACGACTGAAACGGGTCGAGATCCGACCGCCGCATCCGGGCGGGGGTTCGGGCAGCCTGCGAGCCCTGCTGTGAACCTTGAGACGCCTGCGGAGCCTGTGTCCTTCTGACCTCGATATCCTGATCGGCCATCGCGCCACACTCCTTCGTGCTGATTGGGTCGACGCGCATTCGCGCATCTACCCCCACAACGTCGCCTTGGGAGTGAAGGCTCCGCATTCCACCCTGCCGGCGGATTGGCGCCGGCCCGTCCTGCCCGACGTTGAGTCATCGAAAGGAGCGCGGCGACGGGAAAGGGAAGGAGGCAACACCATGACCGATTGCACCGAGCGGCATCACGCCGACCACGCGCATCAGCACAAGGCAGGCTGCGGCCATACCGCGATCCGCCACGGCGATCACGTCGACTATCTGCACGACGGGCATCTGCACCACGCCCATGACGATCACGTCGACGAGCATGTGATCGAGGTCTCCGGCACCAATCCGGAACAGTGCACGCCGGATCACCGCTGCGCCGGCCACGCGCACGGACCCGGCTGCGGCCACGAGGCGGTGCCGCATGGTGACCATGTCGATTACCTGGTCGAGGGCCACCTGCATCACCCGCATGGCGGCCATTGCGACGATCACGGCCCGCTGACCCGGGCCTGAGCGCAGCCAATATTTCAACAATGAGGCGGTGAGGCAGCGAGAAGAAAAACTGTTGCGCGCCTCTGGCGCAAAAATCGCCTCTCACTGCCTCATTGTGAAACCATCTCCCGCGAAGTTTGCCTAGGCGCCGCGGCGTACCAGCCGGCCCGGCGTCGCCCCGGTATATTGTCCGCGCTCGAAGATCGGCACCCCGGCCACCAATGTCGCTTCGTAGCCTTTGGCGCGCTGAACGAGGCGCTTGCCGCCCGCCGGCAGGTCGTGCACGACCTCGGGAGCATGGAGGCGCAGCCGCACGAAATCGATCAGATTCAGATCGGCGCGCTTGCCCGGCGCGATCCGGCCGCGGTCGGCAAAGCCGAAGAAATCGGCGGTCTCGCTGGTTTGGCGCTTGACGACGCGTTCGAGCGGCAGGCCGGGGCCGCGCCTGCGGTCGCGCGCCCAATGCGTCAGCATATAGGTCGGCAGGCCGGCGTCGACGATCTGCGCGACATGGGCGCCGCCGTCGCCGAGCCCGAGCAAGGTGCCGGGATCGATCAGCATCTGCCGGATCGCCTCGTGGTCCTCGCAGACATAGCCGGTGACCGGGAAGAACAGGAAATGCCCGGCATCGGCGACGAGATAGTCATAGGCGACCGCGTCGGGGGTCTTGCCTTCGCGCGCCGCGATCGCGGCGACGCTGGTTTCGGCGCGCGGCTCGTAGTCGGGCGGGTCACCCATCACATACATGCGGTCCCAGCGCGCCGCGACCAGTTGCAACAGCGGGCCGAGGCGGCCGACGAGCGAGGGCGACGGCCGGTCGGCGAGGATCGCCGCGCGCACCGCCGGATCGCGCAACCGGACGAGGCGCTCGGCGAGCGGCAGAGGATCGTACCGCCTGTAGGTGTCGCGGATCGCGAACGGGTTCAGCGAGGTGGCGACGCCGAGGATGACGCCGACCGGGCGGCCGGCGACCTGCGCCGTCACCGCGGCCCCGGCGCTGCGCGCCCGGTGCACCTGGGCGATCAGGCGGCGCCAGCGCTCGGGATCGGTCGGACGGTCGGTGAGCAGAAACCACACCGGCCGACCGGTCTCTTTCGCGAGGCGGGTGATCCAGGCGAACTCGGCCTCCTCGTCCTCGAAATCGCTGTTCATGCCGAAGGCGCCGGCCCCCGCCGCGCTCAGACCCGCGCCGATGCCGGAAAGCTCGTCGATCTCGGCAAAGCGCCCCGGCACCATCTCGCCCGCCGTCGTCTTGTGCGCGTTGGTGCGCGAGGTGGTGAAGCCGAAGGCGCCGGCCCGGATCGCCGCCTCGGTCAAGCGGCGCATCTCGGCAACGTCGTCGGCGCTCGCCCGCTCGCGCCGGATCGCCCGCTCGCCCATGACATAGACGCGCAGCGGGTGGTGCGGCACCTGCGCCGCCACGTCGATCGTTCGCGGTCGGCGTTCGAGCGCATCGAGATATTGGGGAAAGCTCTCCCAGTCCCATTGCAGGCCCTCGGCGAGCACCGGGCCGGGGATGTCCTCGACCCCCTCCATCAGGTCGATCAGGGCGTCGCGGTGGTGCGGCCGCACCGGCGCGAAGCCGACGCCGCAATTGCCGAACAGGACGGTCGTGACCCCGTGCCACGAGGACGGGGCGAGGATCGGATCCCAACTCGCCTGGCCGTCGTAATGGGTGTGCACGTCGACCCAGCCGGGCGTGACGAGGAGGCCGTCGGCGTCGACGATCCGCCGCGCCGGGCCGGCCTTGCCGCCGACCGCGGCGATCCGCTCGCCGTCGATCGCGACGTCTCCGGTAAAACCCGGCCGGCCGGTGCCGTCGACGATCGTGCCGCCGCGGATGACGATGTCGTGCATGGTCCGCTCCTGCTCTCTCGCACCTGCAACAATGCACCGCCGCGGCAACGCCCCAGATATGCCGAGCGGTCAAGCCTGAGTTGCGCTAGGCCCGAGTTGCGCTAGGATTGGCGCCGATCAGTGACGGGAGGAAGCCCGATGTCGGCGGCAGCATTCATGGCGGCGCGCGATTTTCTGCTCGGCTGCCGCGAAGATTACGAGCGCGCCTGCCGCGAGTTTCGCTGGCCCCGGCTCGACCGCTTCAACTGGGCGCTCGACTATTTCGATCCGATGGCGCAGGGCAATGCGCGCCCGGGCCTGTGGATCGTCGACGAGGGCGGCGGCGAGACCCGGCTGTCCTTTGCCGAACTGGCCGAGCGGTCGAGCCGCGTCGCCAACCATCTGCGCCGGCTCGGGATCCGCCGCGGCGACCGCGTGCTGCTGATGCTGGGGAACGTCGCGCCGCTGTGGGAGACGATGCTGGCGGCGATCAAACTGGGCGCCGTGGTGATCCCGGCGACGACCCTGTTGACCCGCGACGATTTACGCGACCGTTTCGCCCGCGGCCGCGTCCGCCACGTCGTCGCCGGTGCCGCCGATATGGCCAAGTTCGCCGAGCTTCCCGGCGATTACACGCGGATCGCGGTCGGCGGCTCTTCGACCCTTCGACAGGCTCAGGGCTCAGGAGCGCCGGGATGGCGGCGCTACGAGGACGGCTACGACGAGCCCGCCGCCTTCGCCCCCGACGGCGAGACGCGGGCCACCGACCCGCTGCTGCTCTATTTCACCTCGGGCACAACGGCAAAGCCGAAGCTCGTCCTGCACAGCCACCAGAGCTATCCGGTCGGGCACCTGTCGACGATGTACTGGCTCGGGGTGCAGCCCGGCGACGTCCACCTCAACATCTCCTCGCCGGGCTGGGCCAAGCACGCCTGGAGTTCGTTCTTTGCGCCGTGGAACGCCGCGGCGACGATCCTGATGCTGAACCAGCCGCGCTTCAACGCCAAGGGGCTATTGGACGCGATTACGCAATGCCGGGTGACGACGTTCTGCACGCCGCCGACGGTCTGGCGCATGCTGATCCAGGAGGATCTGACGGCGTGGCGGCCGAGCCTCAGGGAGGTCCTGGGCGCCGGCGAGCCGCTCAACCCCGAGATCATCGAGCGGGTCAGAGCCGCCTGGGGTCTCGTCGTGCGCGACGGCTACGGCCAGACCGAGACGACGTTGCAAATCGGCAACATGCCGGGGCAGCGGGTCAAGCCGGGGGCGGTCGGGCGGCCGGCGCCGGGCTATCGGGTGCAGCTTCTCGACCTCGACGGCCGCGAGCAGTCGGAGGGCGAGATCTGTCTCACTCTCGACCCGCCGCCTTTGGGGTTGATGCAGGGCTATCAGGGCGAGGACGGCAACTTGGTGCCGCTCGCGGGCGCCGCCTATCGCACCGGCGACATCGCCGCCGTCGACGAGGACGGCACTTTTACTTATGTCGGGCGCGCCGACGATGTGTTCAAAGCGTCGGATTACCGGATTAGCCCGTTCGAACTCGAAAGCGCCCTGATCGAGCACCCGTCCGTCGCCGAAGCCGCGATCGTGCCGTCGCCCGACCCATTGCGCCTTGCCGTGCCGAAGGCCTTTGTCGCGCTCGCCGCCGGTCACGCGCCCGATCGCGCCACGGCGCTGGCGATCTTCCGCCATCTGCGCGCCCATGTGGCGCCCTACAAGCGGGTGCGCCGGCTCGAATTCGCCGAACTGCCAAAGACGATCTCGGGCAAGATCCGCCGCGTCGAACTGCGCGCCGCCGAAGCGGAGCGCCGCGCCGCCGGCGACCACGCCGCCGGCGAATTCTGGGAGGAGGATTTTCCCGAGCTGCGCTGACCGGAAGCGGCGCCCCTTACCCTCCCGCGCTTTCAGCGCGGGTGCTCCCTCTCCCCGCATGCGGGGAGAGGGCTGGGGTGAGGGGCTGCGGGCGGCAGAAGCCCGCCGGGTCACTCAATCCACAACCGCGATGGCCTCAATCTCGATCATGAAGTCGAGGCCGGCGAGGCGTTTGACCTCGACCGTCGTGCTGGTCGGCGTCGCCGGTCCGAAATAGCGCATGCGCATGTCGGAATGTTTCGAGAATTCTTCGTAATCGGTGACGAAGGTGTTGGTCTTGACAATGTCGGCAAGGCTCGCGCCGGCGGCTTCGAGGCACCGTTTGATGTTCTCGCCGACCTGCTGGATCTGCGCGCGCATGTCGCCCTTGCCGACGCAATTGCCGTCGGCGTCGCGGGCGAGCTGGCCGGCGACGAAGATCATGCGGCCGCTGCCGCTGACCGCGACGACCTGGGTATAAGCGGGCTGGCCCGCCCGCATCACGATATGGACGCCTTCCGGCTGAATCTTTTCCTTTTTGATCGCCATACTGTCCTCCCGGTCTCAGGGGGCAACGGGTGGCCATGATAGGCGCAATCCGATAGCATCGCCCAGCGGCGCGACCAGCGAGGCGGCGATGACGCTTGAAAATCTCCGGCACGGCATCTTTCTTCCGCCCTTCCATCCGATGGAGGAGAACCCGACCGCCTGCCTCGACCGCGATCTCGAACTGATCGCCTGGCTCGATCGCCTCGGCTTTCACGAGGCGTGGATCGGCGAGCACCATTCCGCCGGGTTCGAGATCATCCCCTCGCCCGAGATCTTCATCGCGATCGCGGCCGAGCGCACCAAATACATCCGCTTCGGCACCGGCGTCGTCTCACTGCCTTATCACAACCCGCTGATGGCGGCCGACCGCATCATCCAGCTCGATCACCATACGCGCGGGCGCGTGATGTTTGGGGTCGGGCCGGGCCTCCTCGCCTCTGACGCGATCATGCTCGGCATCGACCCGATGGTGCAGCGCGACCGCATGGAGGAGGGGATCGACGTAATCCTGCGCCTGTTCCGCGGCGAGGTCGTAACCGAAAAGACCGAGTGGTACACGCTTGTGGGCGCCCGCCTGCATTTGCCGCCCTATACCAAGCCCTATCCCGAGGTCGCCGTGGTCAGTTCGGTGACGCCCTCGGGCGGGCGGCTCGCCGGCAAATACGATCTGGCGATGATCTGCGTCGCGGCGACCAACCCGTTCGGCTACGACGCGCTCGCTAACAACTGGAAGATCGCCTGCGACATCGCCGCCGAGCACGGCCGCGTGATGGACCCCCAGCGGCTGCGCCTCGTCGGTCCGATGCACCTCGCCGAGACCCGCGAGCAGGCGCGGAAGAATGCCCGCTTCGGCTTTGAGAGATACCTCAATTACCTCAACAACAACCAGCGCCGCTTCAATGTGCCGAGCGGCGTCGATCCCTTGCAATGGTTTGTCGACAATAAATTCGGCGTCGTCGGCACGCCCGATGACGCGATCGCCTTGATCGAGCGGCTCTCTGAAAAGCAGGGGACGTTCGGCGTCTTTCTGCAGCAGGCGCACAACTGGGCCGATTGGGAACAGACCAAGCGCTCTTATGAGCTCTATCAGCGCTTTGTGATGCCGCATTTCAGCGGCAACAACCGGCCGCGCGTCGAATCCTACGAATGGTGCGGCGCCAATCGCGACGCCTTCGGCGCCCAGCGCCAGGCCGCGGCGCGCGCAATGTTCGACAAATACGAGGCCGAAGATCGGGCGCGGCAGGCGCAATTGCCGCGCCGGTACTGACGGAAACAATCCCGTTCTCCTTGCGAGTTTTCCGGGAGCCCGGCGAAGGGGTCGGCGTTCTCTCGGCAAACCTGGGAAGGAGACAAGGAATGGTTACGACCGTCGGCACCGAAAGCACGATCGAAGACCTGCTCAACGACCTGATCGAACTCGATTACGACGCCGCCGACGCCTATCAGGCGGCGATCGACCGGCTCGACGACCCGGCGTTCCGCACGACCCTCTCCGAGTTCAAGCGCGACCATCTGCGCCATATCGACGAACTCGGCCTGGTTCTGACCGGATTGGGACGAACCCCGCCCAAGCAGGGCAATCTGAAAATCCTCTTGACCCGCGGCAAGGTCATCATCGGCGGGCTGGCCGGCGACAAGGCAATCCTGCAGGCGATGCGCACCAACGAGGCCGACACCAACACCGCCTATGAGCGCGCCGTGCAGTTCCGCGACCTGACGTCGAACGCCCGCGACGTGCTGGACCGCGGGCTCGAGGATGAGCGGCGCCATTGCGAATGGATCCTGTCGACGCTGAAGACCCTGTGATCTCCCGGCGTCCGGCAAGGCGCCCGCGCCCCATGGGGCGCGGGCGCTTTTCGCATGGGTATCGCGGAGGGCGGGAACCGCAAGGCGGGGCCGGAGCGTTCCTCTAACGCTGCGATCGCAAGGGCGGCACCGGGTGCGCCCCCAGGTCGCGCGGGTTCGGGATGCGGCACAGATGGCGAGCTTCGATCCGCGGCCGGCTTGCGCCCCGCACCATTTCGAGATCGCCCGCGATACAAGAGGGCATTGGGTCGTCCGCGACAGGGAGGGCCTCGTCGGCGGCGTCTTTCTGACCCGCAAGGACGCCCTCCGTTTCGCCCTCGGCGAGGTCGCGGGCGATCCGGCCTATGTCCATATCGAGGCCGAACCCGCCCTCGTCCCGGGCGACGGCTGACCGGCGCTGATCGCACTAACCCTGAGCGGCTGGCAGATGAGCCGTTATTTGGCTGGGGGCCACAACATGGCCCTGTGCAACACCCGGAGGATGACCACAATTCGCGGATCGGCGGAGTCGACGCTGTAAGCGACCAGATACGGCAGGCCGGAAATCACCAGTTCTCTTGTCCCGGGCGACCGCCCCGGCCTGCCCCGCAAAGGGAAATCGTCAAGTTGCTCCACCGCATCCAGTATCCGCCGTCCGACGCGCGAGGCGGCGGCGGGATTGTTCGCTCTGACCCATGCGACAATCCCCAGGAAATCGTCATGCGCCGGCCCGGTCCACCGGACCGTCATGGGTGCGGCTTGACAATCCGCTCGAACGCCGCGACGACCGTTTCATGATCGACAACCTTGCCGTCCCGCAGGGCCTGCTTGCCTTCCTCTACGGCGGCGAGGAATTGCTGTTCATTGGCGACATAGGACCGCAGCGCCTCATTAACGAGCCATGACTTGCTGCGCCCCGTCGCTTCGGCCAGCCGTGCGATCTCGCTGTCAAGATCGGCATCGACGCGGGCGGAGATAGTGACGGATTTTGTCATGTTCTCACTCTTGTTTACAATGTATACATTCTATCACGTTCCCGCCTCCAGGGCAAACCGGGAGGTCTGCAGCCTTATCTTATTAAAGCCGATGGATAGAAAGGAAAACCAATGACTTATCGCGAAGGATGCAATGGAATCGCAAAGGACGCTGTGAGTATCCTCTGCGTCCTTTGCGTTTCCTTGGCGACCTTGGCGGTAAAGTGTTCTCCTTTCGGAGGCCCCGGCCCGCCCTGGCTCAGGCCGCGCCCGCCGCCAATATGACGATACGGACGAGGACGAGCCCGGCGGCGACGCACAGATAGAGGCGCAATACGCCGAGCCAGACCCGCTCGCTCAACGCAAGCCGCCGCGGCGGCAATTCGGCGAGCGGCGGCATCTGCCAGACGGCGCGCAGCGCCGCCTCCGCCGGCGCCGCCGCGGGCGTGCTGCGGCGCAGACCGCCGGTGGCGGCCCAGCCGAGGAGGGTCAGCACGGCGCCGGCGAGGAGGATGTCGCGGATCGCCGCTGCGCCGATGTCCGGGAACAGGACCGCGGCGGTCAGGATCAACGACAATACGACCAATACGGCGATGACCAGGCCGGTGAATAGGTTGTACCAGCGGCCGTTGACCCAGGGCCCGAGCACGGCCGGGTCGTTGCACAGCAACAGCAGGAACACGGTCGCGCTCGGCAGCAGCACGCCGGCAAGGCTCTGCACCGCATTGGTCAACAGGCCGAGCGGCGTTCCCGGGGTCAGGACCAGGACCGCGGCGAGCCCGACAAGCCCGCAATAGATCGCATAGAAGCTCTTCGATTCGCTCGGCTTATTGTGCAGGGAATGGCCGAGATCGAGCACGTCCCCGACGGCATAGGCGGTCGCCAACGACACCGCGGCGGCGCCGATGATGCAGGCGTCGATCAGGGCCAGCGCGAACAACACTCCCGGCAATTCTCCGGCGTACTGCGCGATGCCCGCCGCGACCGCGCCGGCATCGGCGAAATGGCCGAATTCCGGCTTCCCGGCAAAGGTGGCCGCGGCCAATGCCATCATCGCCACCGCGCCGATCATGGCCAGCACGATGCCGAGCCACAGATCCGTCCGCTCATAGGGGATGAAGCGCGGGGTGATGCGCTTGTCGATGACGTAGCTCTGCTGGAAGAAGAGCTGCCAGGGCGCCACCGTCGTCCCGACGATGGCAATGATCAATAACATGACTTCGCCGAGCTTGCCGCCCGGCGGCAGCCCCGGCACCAACAGGCTGCGGGCGATCTCCCCGACCGGCGGATGGATCGCGAGGAAGACCGGGATCAACAACAGGCTGCCGACGACGAGGATCAACGAGAAGCGCTCGAAGCGGCGGAAATTGCCGGTTCCGGCGGCGATCATGATCAGTGCCGCGGCCGCGGCGACGCCGAGGAGGCGGGGCACGCCGAGAAACCCGAAGGCCAGAGTGAGCCCGATGAACTCGGTCACGATCGTCAATGCGTTCAGCAGGAACAGGTCGACGACGCTGAACGCGCCCCAGAACCGGCCGAACCGTTCGAGGATCAGCCGCGCATGCCCGACCCGGGAGACGGCGCCGAGGCGCAAGACCATCTCCTGGTTGACGTAGAGAACCGGGATCAGCAGCGGCAAGGTCCACAACAGCGCCAGACCGTAATTCTGGCCGGCCTGCGTATAGGTGCCGAAGGCGCCGGCGTCGTTGTCGCCGACCATGACGATGAGCCCGGGCCCGAGGATCGCAAGCAGGGTCTTGAGCCGCCCGCCCCAGCCGCGGCGCGGCGCCGGATCGCCGTGCCGGATCGTGCCGAGGGCGCCGAGGATCGGGCCGCTGATC
>DATFCQ010000248.1:0-10548 GCA_035252905.1 Allostellaceae bacterium
CAGTTCATCCTTGGAAAGCTGGGCGAGGGCCTCACGATCCATCCCATCGCACAACCACAGCACCGCTCCCGTGTCAACTCTCTCGCAGAGCGCCATACGCCTTGCGCGCTATGCTTTCGCCAGTCGGACCTGAGCAGTTACCTATTATCCTGAACTCATCAGTTTTGAGGACGTGGCACACCATTATCTGCAAGAACGCGCATCTCAGCTAGAAGATGAGATGGCATGGTTCGGGTGTCAGTCGTTGAAGACGCTCCCAGAAGCGATTGAGAGGGCCTGTAAAAGCATTTGCAGGAATGGATTGCTGCACCCGCACCAGTGGCCTTTTGAGAAAATATGCCCTGAAGTGCCAAAGAAGGCGATTGATATTCTAAGGCCATTAGAAAACCGTATTAAGAAAGCGCGTAACTTTGACGATTGCCTATACCCAA
The DNA here is from genome assembly GCA_035252905.1 of Allostellaceae bacterium. Lineage (GTDB taxonomy): Bacteria > Pseudomonadota > Alphaproteobacteria > ATCC43930 > CGMCC-115725 > AP-15. The sequence continues at coordinate 432 of DATFCQ010000248.1, forward strand.
TCATCCGAGACAGCCTTAAACCGGTGCGGGGTATTGGGCCGCTTGCCTACTATGATTTCGCGCTCCGTATCGGCGCATGGTTACGTCCGAAGCTGGAGCCCATCCAAGTCTTTTTACATTGCGGTACGCGCGAGGGTGCAAAAGCCCTAAGTCTGCGGGTCGATAGAGACCGAGCGCCTGTCAGCGATCTCCCGGAAGGCTTAAGATCACTGACGGCGGCGCAACTGGAAGATGTACTCTGCATCTACCGGAGGACACTCGCGCGGATCGCGGGCAATAGCCAAGACAAGACCCCATCCGGGATCCCTCTTTGCGGCGTCACTGTTCCGGCGCAGCGGAGAGCATCAAGGTCAAGCCGCATCTGCTAGGGCGTGCGCCCGGCGCGCACGAGGCGGCCGGGGCGGGCGCCGGTGTCTTCCCCCTGCTCGAACACCGGCACGCCGGCGACGAGGGTGGCGCGGTAGCCGTCGACGCGCTGTACGAGCCGCCGCCCGCCGGCCGGCAGATCGGCCACCACCTCCGGCTGATGCAGTCGCAGCCGCTCGAAGTCGATCACATTGACGTCGGCGCGCAGTCCCGGCTTGAGGCGGCCGCGATCGGTAAAGCCGAAGAAATCGGCGGTCTCGCTGGTCTGCATCTTGACGAGCTGCGGCAGGGGCAGGCCGGGACCGCGGCTGCGGTCGCGGCCCCAATGGGTCAGCATGAAACTCGGCACGCTGGCGTCGACGATCGCGCCGCAATGGGCGCCGCCGTCGCTGAGGCCCAAGAGCGTCCCCGGATCGGTCAGCATCGCGCGCACCGTCGCATGGTCGCCGTCGGCGTAATTGACGATCGGGAAGAACAGGAACCGGTCGAGCCCTTCGGTCAGGTAGTCATAGGCGACTTCCTGCGGGCGCGCATTTGTACGCGCGGCGATCGCGGCGATGCTCTTCTCCGGCGTCGGCTCGTAATCGGGGGCGGCGCCGGCCATCACATACATGCGGTCCCAGCGCCCGACCATGTCCTGCCGCGCCTGCGACAGCCGGGCAAGCTGGCGCGCCGAGGGTTCCTCGGCAAGCAGCCGGCGGCGCAGTTCGGGATCGCGCATGCGAGAGAGCCGCTCCTGCGGCATCAGGGCTTCGAGCGGCAGGTAGCTCGGGCGGATCGAAAACGGGTTGAACGATCCGGCGATGCCGAGGATGATTCCGACCGGGCGGCCGGCGACCTGAGCGGTGATCTGCGCGCCCTCGGCGCGGGCGGCGTGGACCCGCTGCATCAGGCGCTTCCAGCGCGCCGGGTCGCGGGTGCGGTCGGTCAAGAGAAACCAGACCGGCCGTCCGGTCTCCCTGGCGAGGCGCGTCATCCACGCGAACTCGGCCCCCTCGTCGACAAAATCGCTGTTCATGCCAAAGGCGCCGCCGCCGATAGCAGCCATCGCCTGGCCGATGCCGTAGAGTTCGACTTCCTCGGCGAAATGACCGGGCACCAGTTCGCCGGCATTGGTCTTATGCGAATAGGTGCGCGAGGTGGTGAAGCCGAAGGCGCCGGCTTTGAGCGCGATCTCGGTCAGCCGCCGCATCTCGGCGATGTCGTCCGGGGTCGCGGCCTCGCGATTGATGCCGCGCTCGCCCATCACATAGACGCGCAGCGGATGGTGCGGGATCTGCGCGCCGACATCGATCGTGCGCTGCATGCGGTCGAGCGCGTCGAGATATTCGGGGAAGCTCTGCCAATCCCATTTGAGGCCCTCGGCGAGCGCGGTGCCGGGGATGTCCTCGATCGCCTCCATCAGGTCGATGAGCCCCTCGCGATGCTCCGGGCGCACCGGGGCGAAGCCGACGCCGCAATTGCCGAACAAGATCGTCGTCACGCCGTGCCAGGATGACGGGGCGAGGATCGGGTCCCAGGTCGCCTGGCCGTCGTAATGGGTATGGACGTCGACCCAGCCGGGCGTCACGAGCAGGCCGTTCGCGTCGATGTCGCGCTTGCCCGGCCCGGCCGTGCCGCCGACCTGGACGAGGCGGCCGCCGTCGATCGCAACATCGCCGGCAAAGGCGTCGGCGCCGGTGCCGTCGAGGATCGTGCCGCCGCGAATGACGATGTCGTGCATCTCGCTTCCTCCCGCCTCATGTCCGGCCCGCAGCATGGGCCGCTGCGGCAGGGGGCGCAATCGCCTTGCGGCGCATGGCTCCATGCCGCACCGTCATGGACCGGGCCGCACGGCCCCGGCCAACCCCAGGGAGGCATCGCCATGGAACGCAAGAAAGCATCGGATTTTCCACAGGGATTGCTGGACCTGTTCGACCGGTACGTGCACGGCGGCATCAGCCGCCGCCAATTCCTCGAGGGCGCACAAAAATTTGCCGTCGGCGGCGTGACCGCGGCGGCGCTCTTTCAGATGCTGAAGCCGAATTATGCCTGGGCCCTGCAGGTCCCGCCCAACGACAAGCGGATCAAGGCGGAGTACGACACCGTACCGTCGCCGCACGGCAATGGCAATATCAAGGGCTATTTCGTGCGGCCGGCCAATACGGAGAAACTGCCCGCGGTTCTGGTCGTCCACGAAAATCGCGGCCTCAACCCTTATATCGAGGACGTGGCGCGGCGGCTGGCGGTCGCCGATTTCATCGCTTTTGCGCCCGACGGGTTGACCTCGGTCGGCGGCTATCCGGGAGATGACGAGAAGGGGCTCAAGCTGTTCGCCCAGGTCGATCGCGCGAAGATGCTGGAGGATTTCCTCGCCGCGGCCTACTGGCTGAAATCACGCCCGGACTGCACCGGCAAGCTCGGCGCAATCGGCTTCTGCTTTGGCGGCGGCGGCGTCAATCAATTGGCGGTGCGGATGGGCGCGGATCTTTCCGCCGCGGTTCCCTTCTACGGCGCGCAGCCGAGCGCCGCCGACGCCGCCCGGATCAAGGCGCCGATCAATGCCCAATACGGCGCGCTCGACACGCGCATCACCAAAGGATGGCCCGCCTTTGATGCCGCTTTGACAAAGGCGCATGTGCCGCATGAGGGTCATATCTACGCCGGCGCCAATCACGGCTTCCACAATGACACGACCCCACGCTACGACGAGGCCGCCGCCAAGGAGGCGTGGCAGCGCACATTGGATTGGCTCAACAAATATCTGAGAACCTGAGAGCAGGAAGCGGCGGAATGCGCGCCGCTGCGCGACGCTTTTCCGCCCTACGCCGTTCACGTAGGGCGGAAAAGCGCAGCGCATTCCGCCACCTTTCCGAGACAGACCACGGCTACGCGAAGGATTCGGTCATCGCCGCATAGACCAAGGTGCGCAAATCCCGGCGCAGGGTCAGGCGCGCCTCGCTGCCGATCACCTGGGTCATGAACACGACCGTCAACTCTTCCTTGGGATCGATCCAGAACGCGGTTGCGGCCGCGCCGCCCCAGAAATATTCACCGAGCGAGCCGGGCAGGCGGGTCTTGGCGACGTTGATGTTGACCCCGCAACCGAGCGAAAAGCCGACCCCGGCATAGCCCGACTCGCTGAACATCCCGGGCAAGGCCATGTCGGCAATCTCGCGGCCGTCGGGCAGATAGTTCAGGCTGAACAACGCGACGGTCTTCGGGCTCAAGATCTGCACGCCGTCGAGCGTGCCCCTGTTCAGCATCATGCGGCAGAAGCGCAGATAATCGGGCGCCGTCGACACCAGCCCGCCGCCGCCCGATTCCAATGACGGCGGCTTGGCGTAAGGGCTCCTCCGGGCGTCGTCCTGCAGTTTCAGCCCCCTTCCTCCGCCCTCGGGCTGGTAGCAGGACGCGAACCGCTCGACCTTGTCCGACGGCACATAGAATGCGGTGTCGTTCATGCCGAGCGGCTCGAACAGCCGGGTGCGCAGGAACTCGCCAAAGCGCATGCCGGACAGCTTCTCGACGAGATAGCCCAATACGTCGATCGACACCGAATAATTCCACGCCGTTCCCGGCGAGAAATCGAGCGGGATCCGAGCCAATTGCTCGACCATGCTCGGCAATCCGCCGGGGGTCTCGCGGTCGGTGATCCTGGCCTGGCGATAGGCGGCGTCGACCGCGCTGCGCATCATGAAGCCGTAGGTCAGACCGGAGGTATGGGTCGCCAGATCGACGACCTTCATCGGCCGCAGGGCGGGCGTCGTCAGAAAGCTCGGCGGCGCGTCGGGCAGCAGCGTCGGCATGCCGCTGGCATAGACGCCGAGATCCTTCCAGGCGGGAATATAGGTGTGAACGGCGTCGTCGAGGCCGATGAGGCCCTCCTCGACCAACATCATCAAGGCGACCGCGGTGATCGGCTTGCTCATCGAGTAGATCCGGAAGATCGCGTCCTCCCGCATCGGCTTGTCTCGTTCGAGGTCGATATGACCGCAGATCCCGGTGTGGGCGAGATGGCCCTTGCGATAGATATAGGTCAGCATGCCGGGCAGATAGCCGCTGTCGACATAACGGCGCTTCATGACCTCGTCGAGCCGCGCCAATCGCGCCGACGACAGGCCGAGCGTTTCGGGCTTCATCGCTGTCCTCCTGACCAAAGACGGCGTCAACGAAAGTAGCGCCCCGAATCGATGACCGTCGTCTGGCCGGTCATCGATTCGGTGCGGCACATCGTCACCACCATGTCGGCGCAGTCCTCCTTGTCGGCCGGCCGTTTCAACAGTGCGGTGGACGAGGAACGCTCGATCTGCTCGGGCCGCAGATTGGCGGTCGCGCGCGTGCCTTCGAGGAGGCCCGGCGCCACGCAATTGACCAGGACCTCGGGCGCCAGGGCCACCGCCATGCAGCGCGTCAGGTGGATGAGGCCCGCCTTCGACACCGCATAGGCGATCGACGAGCCGGTCGGCCCGACCCCCGACACCGAGGCGATGTTGACGATGCGGCCGCGGCCCTGCGCCTTCATGACCGGCGCCACTGCTTTGATCAGGCGCATCGGTCCGGTCAGATTGACGGCGAGGATCTTGTCCCAGACCTCCATCGTCAGACTGTCGAGGTCGGCGAACGGGATCGCCTTGTTGTAGGCGGCGTCGTTGACGAGAATGTCGAGACGGCCGAAATGCCCGGTCACATCGCCGATCACCCTCTCGACCGCCGCGCCGTCGGTAACGTCGCAGGCAAAGGCCGCGGCGTTGATCTGGTGTCTCGACCCCAGCTCGCGCGCGACACCCTCCGCCTGATTGCGGCTCTGCGCATAGACGACGGCGATATGCACGCCCTCCTTGGCCAATGCGTGGCAGATGCGCTGCCCGAGCCCGCCATTGCCGCCCGTCACCAGGGCAACCGCGCCGTTGAGGTCCATGAACTCCCTCCCCAATGCGAGTGTGCGGCCGTAGCGCCGGCCGCTAATCGATCGCCGCATGCACGAGATTGGCGACGCGGTCGAGCCGCATCGAGTGCCACGGTTCGGGCTGCACGCCATTGGTCAAATAGCTGAACGACACGCCGCTCGTCGGATCGGCCCACGAATAGGAAGTCCCGGCGCCGCCGTGACCAAAGGTCTCGGGCGCGGCGAGCGTGCCGAGGCCGCGGATACGCTCGCTGTCGCCGCGCACATGGGGGCCGAGGCCGCGATGCATCGGGATCCCGGTCATCGCGTCGTCGCCGCGCTCGCCGGTGTGGTTGCGGGTCACATAGGCGACAAGCCGCGGCGACAGCAGCCGCACATCGCCAAGCCGGCCCTTGCCGAGCAGCATCTGATAGAAGGCAGCGATGCCGCGCGCGGTCGCGTAGCCGCCGCCGCTCGGCAGGCCGGCGGCCTTGAACGCCGCCGAATTGTCGCGCGGTTCCGGCCCGTAAGTATCGGCGCAACGCCCCTGCAGCTCGGCCGGCACGCCGACAAAGACGTCGCTCCCCAGTCCCAGCGGCGCCAATACCCGGTCGCGGATCACGGCGCGGTAATCCTCTCCGGTCACCGCCTCGATGATCATCGCCTGGGTCAGATGCGCGGCGCGCGGGTGATATTGCAATCGCGTCCCTGGCGTCCAGTCGAGCGAGAAGTCGCACACCTCGGCGCGCATGCGCGTATGGTCGGTCCAGGAGGCCGGGCTGACGTCGCCGCTCGGAAACCCGCCCTGATGCGTCATCACCTGATGCACGGTGATCTCGCCTTTGCCGCGCGCCGCAAATTCCGGCAGGTGATCGGCGATACGGTCCATCAACGACAGCCGGCCCTCCTCGATCAGGGTCCACACCGCGCAGCTGGTCAATACCTTGGTCTGGCTGAACAGCAGGAACAACGTGTCGTCGGTCGCCGGCGCGTGCGGCTCGGTCCGGGCGTTGCCGTAGCTGCGGAACAGCGCCAGTTTCCCATGCCGCGCCAAGGCGATCTGCGCGCCGGGATAGCGGCCTTCCTCGATATGCCCGCGGATCAGCCGGTCGAGCTGCTGGAGCGGGGCGGCGGCAAAGCCGAGACTCGCCGGATCGGCGGACGGCAGCGGATAGGTGTCGGGCATGGCGCTCTCCCTCGCAGAGTTGTGCGCGGGATGCTACATGACGGCGTAAGGAAAGACGATGGGGCGCGGGCCGTGGCGCAGGAGATGCCAACAAAAGCAGGCGCCGACGAACAGCCGGTCAAGGCGCACGGCGCGGTTGCCGCCGGCGCGCTCGACACGCTCTTCGCCCGGTTGCGCACCCGGCCAGTCCAGGACATCGGCCGCTGGGCGCGCGAAGAACTGTACGAGGATCGGCACGGCCGATCCCGAGCGATTGCCCGGCGCGGCTTCGGAATGGAGGAAGCGCTGTGAACACGACCGTGCTCGGCGGGGCGATATTGCCGCACGCCCCGCAATTCTTCACGATGCCCGAGACCGAAGATCGCGACACGGTCGCGCGGGTCCGGCAGGTCGCAGCCGAGATCGGGGAAAAATTGAAGGCGCTCGCCCCCGATCTGTGGATCATCTTTGCCAATGATCACGCCGAGCAGTTCTTTCACAAGGCGGCGCCGCCCTTCACCGTGCATGTCGGCGGCGAGGCCGAGGGCGGCTTTGCCGGGCGCCGCTTTCACTGGCGGGTGCCGGGCGAGATCGGCTTTGAACTGGTGCGCCGGCTTTATCGCGAGGGCTTTGATCCGGCCTTCACCAGCACCGCCGCGATCGATTACGCGATCGGCATCCCGCTCTCCCATCTCGGCCTTGCCGATCCGGTATTGCCGATCTGGGTCAACGCCTATCTGCCGCCGCAGCCGACGATGGCGCGCTGCTACGCCTTCGGCGAGGCGATCGCGCGGGCGGTCGCGGCGATGGGCCTCAAGACCGTCGTGTTGGCGAGCGGCGGCATGTCGCATTTTCCCGGCACCGAGCGCTACGCCGAGCCCGACCTCGCCTTTGACAAGGAGGTGCTCGGGCCGATCGCCGCCGGCAACGTCAAATCGCTGATCGGCCATGACGAGGCGCGGCTCGACGAGACCGGCAATGTCGAATTGCGCTGCTGGGCCTGCGCCGCCGGCGCGCTCGGCGAGCGCAAGCCCGATATCCTCTCCCTGGAGCCGAGCTGGCACCACAATTACGCCTCGCTCGGCTGGTTCGCCCCGCCCCCTGCCGCACCGCAGCCGCACTACCCGGCGATCCGGCCTGATCGCGTCGCCTTGACCCGCGCCCTGCACGCGCTCGCCCACGAGGCCGAGGCGCGCGCCGCCTATCGCGCCGATCCCGCCGGCTTTGCCGATCGCTTCCGCCTGTCGGCGGAGGAGCGCGACGCCCTTATCGCGCTTGACCTGCCGCGCCTGCGCGCGCTCGGCATCCATCCGCTGGCGCCGTTCCTTGCCCAGATGCAGTTGGCACGCGGGCGCGAAGCGGCCCCTCACCCCTCTCTTTAAAACCCTCTCCCCGCAAGCGGGGAGAGGGAGAAAAAGGTGGATGGGAAGATTTCACTGTTATTCCGCAGCGCGCCGCGCAGCCAGGCCGGTCGGCCGGAAGCGGTCGATCAGCCGGCCCGGCCCTTTCGCCATCCGGCAATACTCCCTGCCGTCGAACACCTCGACGCCGTTGACAAAGACGCCGTGCACGCCGAGCGGGTCGCGGATTGTGCGCGGCCCGCCGCCTGGCAGGTCGTTGACCCGGCGCAAGGGCGAGATGCCGACCGTGTTGGGATCGAACAATAAGAGATCGGCGTGGACGCCGGGGGCGATCTGGCCGCGCTCGGGGATGCCGTAGAGCCCGGCCTGATGGCTGGTCAGCCGGCGCACCCCCTCGACCAGATCGAAGGCGCCGCGTTCGCGCACCCAATGGCCGAGAAAATAGAGGCCGAACCCGGCGTCGCACAGATAGACGAGATGGGCGCCGGCGTCGGACAGGGCGATGACCCCGGCCGGGTGCTTCAACAACGGCTCGACCCCGTCGTCGACCGCATTGAAGAACTTGCCGACAAAGCCGGTTTCAAGCCCCTCCTCAAGCCCCAGATCGAGCATCGCGTCGAGCGGGTCGTGCCCCGCCGCGCGGGCGATCTCGGCGATCGTGCGGTTGGCGAGGCCGGCGTTCTTTGGGAGCGCCGGGGCGACGACGGCGACGCGCTCCCAATTGCCCTGGAATACGGTGCCCGGCCGCGGCTCCCGGAGATCCCGGCGGAAACGGTCGCGGAAGCCGGGATCGCGGAACACCTCTTTGAGCCGTTCGGGCGGATACGCCTTGATCGGGTCGAAGGCGGCGTGGCTGTAGAACGGATAGGCGCTCTGCAACGTGAAATCGAAGGACAGCGGCTGGCAGGTGATCTGGATGTGGACGCCGTGCCCGCGCCGCTGCGCCGCCGCGCAGGCGTCGAACATCGCCAAGGCGCGGTCGGGATAGTGCTCGTTGTAGAGGGCGACCCCGGTGCTCATGAAGATCGGCCGGCCGTGGCGGGCGGCGATCTCCTCCATCTCGGCGACGCTTTTCGCCCCCGAAGAGATCTCGACGACGCCGCGCCCGGGCGCGCCCATCGCGCCGACCAGTGCGTCGAATTCGCCGAGAGCGCTGATCGTCGACGGCATCGGCACGCCGCCGTGACCGGAATGGTTCAACGAGTAGGAGGCGCCGAGCCCGACCGCTCCGTGCCCCATGGCCTCGGCGACAAGCCGCTTCATCTCCGCCAGTTCGGCCGGGGTCGGGGTCGCGCGCAATGAGGCGTCCGCGCCCATGACCGCGGTGCGCACCGCGGAATGCCCGACAAAGACCGCGAGATTGGCGTAAGCGCCGCGGCCCCGGACCATGGTGAGATAGTCGCCAAAGCTCTCGAACTGCCAGTCGACCCCGGCGCGCAAGGCGTCGAGATCCATGCCCTCAACAACCGCGAGGTTGCGCAGGATCAGGTCGCGCAGCGGCGGCGGGCTCGGCACGATGCCAAAGCCGCAATTGCCGATCACCGCGGTCGTGACGCCGAGCGATGGCGAGGGCGACAAGGTCGGGTCCCAGGTGATCTGGGCGTCGTAATGCGTATGGATGTCGATGATGCCGGGCATCAGGGTCAATCCGCCGGCGTCGACGAGCCGCCGGGCGTCGCGCCCGACCTCGCCGAGCGCGGCGATGCGCCCCTCTGCGACGGCGACGTCGGCGCGCCGGGGGTCGTGGCCGAGACCGTCGATGACGGTCGCCCCGCGAATGATCAGGTCGTACATCTTTTCCTCCTTCAGCGCGCGGCGACCGGAAACGGGGCAAGGCCGTCGGCGGCAACCGCGCCCGGCAATTCGGTTTCCCAGGACAGATAGGCTTCCATCGCCGTCCGGTTGCCGGCGTGGCGGTCGTGGTTCCAGAAGACAAAATCGATGCGCTCCGCGTCGGGCGGCTCCGTCGGCGAAGCGACGATCGGCAATCCGGCGTTGCGCCAGGCTCCGGTGCCGCCGCGCACCGCCATGATCCGCGCCGGCGACAACTCGGCGAGGTCGACCGCCGCCAGCCGCGCCGCCGCCTCGTCTTCGGCAAACAGGACGATCTGTGCGGCGGCAAGGAGCGGCGGGGGCAATCGGTCGAGGCGCGGCCGGATCGTCCACCGGGCGCCTTCCGGATGCCCCGCGCGATAGGCCGCGCTCGCTTCGAGCGACAGCGCCGTTGCCCCCGCGGCGATTGCGCGCGCCGCCGCTGCGGGATCGATCTCGGCAAGCGCCGGCAGCGGCGGCGCCGCGCCCGGGCCGGTTTCGAGCGCCGCCCCTTCGAGCCCGCGGACGAGCACGACCGCCTCCCAG
>DATFCQ010000249.1:0-21506 GCA_035252905.1 Allostellaceae bacterium
ACGATTCACGAGCCTTATCTGGACCCCTTCGCCCCGATAGTTGACCGACTTGCCGGAAAATAACCTGGAAGGTTGACGTGACGCCGGCCGCCAGATTCCGATTGCCAGGGTGGGGTGGGCGCGCCACCATCGCCGCAACGACACGCCGTGCCATGCGCCTGGCGCTGGCTGCGGCGGCATCCGAAATCGAGTGGAGGATCCCCCAATGCCTGCCGCCCCCCGATGCGTCGCGCTCGTCGGACCCTATCTGTCGGGCAAGACGACGCTGCTCGAATCCTTGCTGTTCGCCAGCGGCACCACCAGCCGGCGCGGCAGCGTGCGCGACGGCAACTCGGTCGGCGATCACGTGCCGGAGGCGCGCGCCCGCCAGATGTCGACCGAGATAAACGTCGCCGGCGCCAAGTTTCTCGACGACCCGTGGACCATCCTCGACTGCCCCGGTTCGGTCGAGCTGTCCTACGAGGCGCAGCAGGCGATGCTGGTCGCCGATACCGTCGTCGTCGTCTGCGAGCCCGAGGTCGAGCGCGCCCTGACGATCAGCCCGCTGTTGCGGTTTCTCGATCGCCACGACATCCCGCATATGATCTTCATCAACAAGCTGGACAGCAGTGCGACGCGGGTGCGCGACCTGCTGGCGGCGCTGCAATCGGTATCGCAGCGCCCGCTGGTATTGCGCCAGGTGCCGCTGCGCGGCGCTGACGGCGCGATCACCGGATATGTCGATCTGGTCAGCGAACGCGCCTACCGCTATCGCCCGGGACAGGCGTCCGACCTGATCCCGCTGCCGGACGGGTTCTGGGACGCGGAGCGAGCGACCCGCACCGGGCTCATCGAGAAGCTTGCCGATTTCGACGATGCGCTGTTGGAAAAACTGCTCGAAGACGTCGAACCCTCCAAGGAGGAGATCTACAGCCATCTCGCCCGCGAACTGTCGCGCGCGCAGATCGTGCCGGTGCTTCTCGGCGCGGCGGGCGGCGACCATGGCGTGCGCCGGCTGTGGAAGGCCCTGCGCCATGAAGCTCCCGCGCCGCAGCAGACCGCGGCTCGGCTCGGCATTGCCGCCGAGGGCGAGCCGTTGGCACAGGTCATCAAGACCTACCACCTGCCGCACACCGGCAAATTGACCCTGGTGCGGGTCTGGCGCGGCCCGATCTCCGAGGGCATGGTGCTGAACGGCGTGCGCGTCGCCGGGGTCGTGCGGCTGCTGGGCGCCCAGCAGGAAAAGATCGCCGCCGCTCAGACCGGCGAGATCGTGGGTCTGACGCGCATGGAGGAGATCGCCACCGGCGCGGTGCTGACGCCCTCGGGCAAGGCCGCCCCGCTGCCCCGGCCGGAACGTCCGCAGCCGGTCTACGGCCTCGCCATCGCTACCGAGCGGCGCAGCGACGACGTCAAACTGACTGGCGCGATCGCCAAACTGATCGAGGAAGACCCGACCCTCGAACTCGAACAGAACGCCGACACCGGCGAGATGGTGTTGTGGGGCCAGGGCGAGGTCCATCTGCAGATCGCCCTCGATCGCCTGCGCAACCGCCACAATCTGGTGGTCAACGGCCGGCGCGCGGCGGTGCCGTACAAGGAGACGATCCGCCGCGGCACGCAGCAGCATTCGCGCTTCAAGCGGCAGTCGGGCGGGCACGGTCAGTTCGCCGATGTGACGATCGAGTTGAAGCCATTGCCGCGCGGCTCGGGCTTCACCTTTACCGATAGCGTCGTCGGCGGCGCGATCCCGCGCAACTACATCCCGGCGGTCGAAGAGGGGGTGGTCGAGGCCTTGCGCCACGGGCCGCTCGGCTTTCCGGTCGTCGACGCCGCGGTCAACCTGTTGACCGGCCAGTTCCATACCGTTGACAGCTCCGACCAGGCCTTCAAGACCGCCGGCCGGCAGGCGGTCCAGGAAGCGCTGCCGAAATGCGAGCCGGTCCTGTTGGAACCGATCGACTCGGTCGAAATCTCGGTCCCAAACGCCTTCACCGCCCGCGTGCAGCGCCTCATTGCCGGGCGGCGCGGCCAGATCCTCGGCTACGACGCCAAGCCGGAATGGCCCGGCTGGGACGTCGTCAACGCCTATCTGCCGGAAAGCGAACTGCACGATCTGATCGTCGAATTGCGCTCATTGACGCTCGGGGTCGGAAGCTTTGCCCACCGCTTTGACCATCTGCAGGAATTGAGCGGCAAGCCGGCGGAAAAGGTGCTCGCCTCGCGGGCGAGCGAGGCGGCGCAATAGAGGAGAGCGGCTCTACCGCCATCGCTGCGTCGAGGCCTGGGCGATGGCGGTGCCGTGGACCGGCTTTCCGATCCCGCCCCGGTCACGCCGTGTCAGAAGGAGGTCTGGTATCCCTGGCCCTATGTCGAGGGCACGCCGCGGCCGAAGCAGGACGGGGCGCCGCTGCGGCTCGTCTTGCCGTGGAAATACGGTTCCAAATCGACAAAGTCGATCGTCCGCTTCTCATTCGCCGGCGCGCGCCCGAAGACCTTCTGGTCCGAGGTGGGTCCGAGCGAGTACGGGTTCTGGGCCAATGTTAACCCCGCGGTGCCGCACCCGCGCTGGAGCCAGGCGACCGAGCGCCTGATCGGCACCGACGAGCGAGTGTCGATGGTGATCTGGAACGGCTACGGCGCCTATGTCGCCCATCTCTATGACGGGCTTAAAGGCGAAAAGCTGTTCATGTAAACCCGGATTCTCCCTCTCCCCGCAACGCGGGGAGAGGGCCGGGGTGAGGGGCTGAGCCGAAGCGTTCGAGCACCGTAGGATGGGTTGAGCAACGCGAAACCCATTATGTCAGCTCCGATCGGTGGGTTTCGCTGCGAGGCTGGGCAAGAATTCCGGATAGAGACGAAATCGGCGAACTCCCTTCACTGTTGTCCCGGCGAAAGCCGGGACCCATTTCTCCGCTGCTCGGAATTCTCAAGCAGAGGCAATGCCGTACCATCTATCGCCAGTTCGTGCCGCGGAAGCATGGACCCCGGCTTTCGCCGGGGTAGGGAGAAAAAGGGGCAATCTTGGAATTCTTGCCCAGCCTCTGCACTCAACCCACCCTGCGGTTCTGCGGTCTCCTGCCTACCGGGATAAACTCTTAGCCCTTCATCGCCAGCAGCGAGGTGCCGGCGGCAAAGGTGATATCGGTGCCGCCGTGGTCGTCGGGGCTGAGCGCGAAATCGGCGGCCGTGTAGGTGCCGGCAAGAGCGAGATCGGCGACCGTGACGCCCTGGTTGGTCACGGTCAGATGGCCGTTGCCAAGGCTCAGCCCGTCCGCTGCGTTCTTCACCAGATCGATTGCATCGCCCGCGCCGAAGCCGCCGATCGTGCCGGAAAAATCGAGCGGGCGGGCGAGATCCATCGTGCCGCCATTGCCGGTGAGGGGAATGGTCTCGTCGGCGCCGACCGCGCCGGCGAACCGCGCGAGACCGCCCGGATAGATTGAGACGACGCCTTGGTGGCCGGGATCGCTGACCAGATGCCCCTGCGTGATGACCTCGCCGGAGACCGCGATCGTGCCGTCGTTGACGATGCGGTGTTCGGGTCCTGCACCCGCCAGCCGCCACACCGCCCCGTAATCGGCGTAGATCGCACTAAAGCCGGTGAATTTGACGCCGAGCCCGTTCAATCGGCCCGGCTCATATCCCGCCGCCAGTTCGAGCGTGCTGTCGTAGCCGACAACGGCGCCCCGGAACACCGCCCCCGGGTAGGCAATCAGTCCATCGCCACTCGTTGCGAAGTAAACCGCTGCGCCGCCGGTGCCGATAATCGTGCCGGAATTGACCACGGTGGCGGTTCCATAAGTCGAGGACCCGGCCATGGCAGCGCCTCTCGCCATGCCACCGCCATAGATGTCGTAATAGAAGTTATGAAAGTAAACGCCGGTCGCGCCGCTGATCGTGCCCTTATTGTTTATCAATACTCCATTGTTAAAATTAGCGCCAGGGTAGACGTTTACTGCCTCCTTGCCCCCCCTCGATCAGCCCGTGCTGCCCGTTATAGAAGGCATACTGCACCCTCACCGTGTCTGTTACGGCGTTGTTGGTCCCCGTGTTTTCGACCGTTCCGAAGTTGTACAACGCAGCGAGGAGGTTGCCGTCGATCGTACCGTAATTGCTCACCGTTCCACGAACCACGGCGTTGCCGGTGATAACGCCGTGGTTCACAATTGTCGGATCGCCATTTGGGCCATAGATTCCAGCGATACTGCCGGTGCTCGTGCCGTAATTGAGGACCACGCCATAGGTCACCTCGGCACCTGTGATCGTGCCGTAGTTGACGACCGTGCCGCCGATTTTCCCAGGCGCGGGCTTGATGTCGATCCCGGGGCCGCCGCCTGTGGAGCTGCTGCCTGCGATCAGCCCAGAGGTCGAGCCGGGCGCGCCATTGACGACGACTCCGCCGCCTTTGAGATAGATCCCAATGCCGATATTTCTTGCGCCGAGGCTGGCCTCGACCGTGCCGAGATTGGTGACGGTCCACGTCGTTCCAGGGCCGCCGTAGATCGCGGTGCCGGCATTGGTAACGAGGCCCGAGGCGGCGATCGTCGTCGGGTTCTGAGTCGCCGGATTGCTGAGGACGATCCCGTTCGTGTAGGTGCCGCTGTAGACGATGTCGCCGGCGCTGCTGAAGCCTTGCGTCTCGCCCGCCATCCGTCCCCCCTCGCGCCGCCTTTCTTTCGTGCACGGTCGCCGCAAGAATCATACCCGGCGCTGCGGAGGCGATCCATCGGCTTCTCGATCTGTCTCGGCGGCGCCGAACAGCTCCGCCGCGGCGCGGACGAAGGCCTGTCCCAAGGCGCTGTTCTCGACGAGTTCGCCGAGGGGACAGTTGTAGGCGGCGCAGATCGCCGCCAGTTCGGCCGCGCGGATGCGCCGCTGGCCGGTCTCGATGCGGTGATAGGCGAGCCGCGAAAGGCCGATCAGTAAGGCTGCCTGCTCCTGCGTCAGGCCAAGCGCGCGGCGCTGACGGCGAAGTGCGGCGCGGATCGTGCCCTGGGGATCGTCTTTGGGGGATCTGCAATCGCGCGGGTAGGCCGCGGGCGCGGCGCCGCGGCGTGCCGGTTTCGGCATCCGAGCAACCATGGTCAATCCTGGATTTCGGTTGGAACCAAAGGATTCATAACATGATTCACCCATATTGTCAATATTGCAATTGCAAAAATATAAATAAAACCTGTGTCTTGACCTTTCATACGGCAATTTCCGACGATGGGGACATGTCGCCCTGTCGGAGCCGCCGATGGATTTCTCCCTGCCCGCCGAACTGCTCGATCTGAAGGAGCGCACCGAAGCCTTTGTGCACGAGCGGATCATCCCCTACGAGAACGATCCGCGGCAGACGCCGCACGGGCCCGAGGAAGGGTTGCGGCGCGAACTCCTGGCCCATGCCCGCGCCGCCGGGCTGCTCGCGCCGCATGTCGGCCGCGAATGGGGCGGGCTCGGGCTCGACCATCGCGGCCGGGCGGTGGTGTTCGAGGCGGCCGGCTATTCGCCGTTGGGGCCGATCGCGCTCAATTGTTTCGCCCCCGACGAGGCCAATATGCACCTCCTCGAAGCGGTCGCCGAGGAGCGGCACAAGGAGCGCTGGCTCCGGCCTCTGGCGGCGGGCGCGATGCGCTCCTGCTTCATGATGACCGAGCCCGCCCCCGGGGCCGGCGCCGACCCCTCGATGCTGTTGACGCGGGCGCGCCGCGACGGCGCGGAGTTTGTCATCGACGGCCGCAAATGGCTGATCACCGGCGCGGTCGGCGCCGAGCTCGCGATCATCATGGCGAAGACCGACAGCGATCCCGCCGGCCCGGCCGGGGCGACGATGTTCCTCGTGCCGATGAACGCCCCCGGCATCCATATCGAGCGCGTGCTCGACACGCTCGACCAGTACATGGCCGGGGGTCACGCCGTCGTGCGGCTCGACGGCGTGCGGGTGCCGGAGAGCGAGGTCTTGGGCCGGGTCGGCGAAGGCTTCCGCTATGCCCAGGCGCGCCTCGCCCCGGCGCGCCTGACCCACGCGATGCGCTGGCTCGGCGCAGCGCGGCGCGCGCACGACGTCGCCGCCGATTACGCCCGCCGCCGCAGCGCCTTCGGCAAGCCCCTGGGTGAGCATGAGGGGGTCGGCTTCATGCTCGCCGACAATGAGATGGATCTGCACGCGAGCCGGCTCGTGATCTGGCACACCGCCTGGCTCTTGGACCGGGGCGAGCGCGCCCGCCACGAATCGAGCATGGCCAAGGTCCTGTGCTCGGAAGCGATCTGGCGCGTCGTCGACCGCAGCATGCAGATCCTCGGCGGGCTTGGCATCACCGACGACGCGATCGTCGCGCGCCTATTCCGCGAGGTCCGCCCGTTCCGCATCTATGACGGCCCTTCGGAAGTGCACCGCTGGTCGATCGCGCAGCGCATCTTGCGCCGGGAAGGAAGGAACGCATGACCACTGTCGACGAGATCGCCGACGGTCTCTACCGCCTCTCGACCCCGATCGAGACCCCGCTCGGCGGTTTTTCGTTCAACCAGTATTTGATCCGGGACGACGAGCCGCTGTTGTTCCACACCGGCCTGCGCCGGCTGTGGCCGGAAACCCGCGCGGCGCTCGCGCGGGTCTTGCCGGTCGAGAGACTGCGCTACGTTGCCTTTTCGCATTTCGAGGCCGACGAATGCGGCGCGCTCAACGATATCCTGGCCGCGGCGCCGCAGGCCGTGCCGTTGTGCGGCCGCATCGCCGCGATGACCTCGGTCGGCGATTTCGCCGATCGGCCGCCGCGCCCGCTCGCCGACGGCGAGAGCGTGGCGCTCGGCCGGCATAAGGTGAACTGGCTCGACGCGCCGCATCTGCCGCATGCCTGGGAATGTGGTTTTCTGTACGAAAGCGCGACCGGCACGCTGTTGTGCGGCGACCTGTTGACGCAGGGCGGCGACGGCAACCCGCCGCTGACCGAACACGACATCCTCGGGCCGAGCGAGGCGTTCCGCCGCCACCTCGATTATTACGCGCATGCCAGGAATACGCGCGCGATGCTGGAGCGCCTTGCCGAACTCCGTCCGACGACGCTCGCCTGCATGCACGGCAGCGCCTGGCGCGGCGACGGCGCGGCCCTGCTGCGCGCGCTCGCCGACAGCCTCGAGCGCGGCTGAGAGCGTAGGATGGGTTGAGCGGAGCGAAACCCATCGATTTCGGGCTGCAATGATGGGTTTCGCGTTGCTCAACCCATCCTACCGATTTTCAACGGCTCCCCGCCGCCGAACCGGAAGAATGGTTTTCGCCGAGCGTCGTTTGCAGAAAATTGCGGACCCGCCGCCACGCATCGGCCGTGGCCTGCGGATCGTAGGCGAGGTGATGGCCGAGATATTGCCGCGCCGGGCCTGGAGAGTTGAACGCGTGCCTCGCCCCCGGATAGACGATCAACGTCACCGGAGCGCCTTTGCCGTTCCGGCGCGCCATCATGTCCCGGCACCACGAGACGGGAACCCAATCGTCCTTGGCGCCGATCAGGATCAGCGTCGGCACGGTCATCACCCCCGTCCCGTACCTGCTGCACCCCCCATAAAAGGCAATGGCCGAACGGAAGCGTCGCGGCTCGGTTTTTTCGATCGCTCCCAACCCCGTTTCGACGCTAGCGAGGGTCGCGAAGCCGCCCATCGAGAAGCCGAGCAGGGCGATGCGATTGGGATCGACAAAATTCTGCCGCACCAACCAATCGAGCGCCGCATAGGCGTCGAACGCCTCCGCCAATCCGCCATCGCCGCTCCTGAGACAGGCATCGTGTTGGCCGAGGCTGTCGAGCGCCAGCGCCACATAACCGTATGACTTCAGCGCGTCGGCTACCGCAACGTTCCCCGGCCCGAACCCGCCGCAGCCGTGCAGGACGACCACGGCCGGATAGCGTCCCGGCGCCTCCGGCCGCGCCAGATAGCCGAGCAGCGGATGATTGCTCGGCTCCGGAAGCGGCGTCAGATCCATGCGGTGCGCCGCCACCCGTACGGTGTCGCCGCCGAGCCACGCCAATCCCTCGGCGCAGGACGGAGCGGCCGTGCCGAGGGCTGTGAACAACAGGGCGGCTATGCACAGCGAGAATTTCATCATCGAACCCCGGAGCGATCTCCGCCACGAAATGCGCCACCTCTTCTTTCGCCCGCGGTCGGTGAAATCCAAAGCCCGCTGTAGCGCGCTTGCAGGCGGCTTATAGGGAGCATAGGTGTGATTTGATCAGGAATGAATCATGCCGGCATCGAACTTGCTGAAATTGACCCGCAAAGAGATCGCCGCCCTCCGGGCCGCATCGGACGACAGCATCGCTCTGTATCGGCGTGGTCTCGGGCGCGTCGAGAGCCGGCCTGACGTGCTCGGCGGCGAGCCGGTCTTCAAGGGCACGCGCCTGTCGGTTCGCCATATCGGCGGGATGATCCTGGCAGGCGTGCCGAAATCGGAGATCCGTGCGGATTATCCCCAGCTTTCCTTGGACGACATCGCCTTTGCCGCGCTCTTTGCCGGCTTTAAACCTCTTCCCGGACGGTCCGGCCGACGGCTGCGACTTGTCCGGGCGGACGCCGGGTGAAGCTGCTCCTCGACGAGAACCTGTCGCCTCGACTGGTCCCACGGATCGCGGCGCTCGGAGCTTTTACCATGCACATCGCCCATCTCGGGCGATCTGGTGCATCTGACGCAGAGGTCTGGGGATATGCGTTCCAGAACGATGCCGTCGTCGAACAATCAATGCCGGTGATTTCCTGGTTCTGGCACGCGGAGCCGAACTTCATCCCGGACTGATCGTGTTACGCCGGTCCGGATTATCGCCCGACGATCAATGGCGTTTTCTCGAACCGGCGATACGCTTTGGCCTGTCCGAGGAGGAGGCTGGCCGCAGCCTGATAAACCGCATCATTGAGATCACCGGTACGGAAATGCCGTAAATCTTTGATATGCCCATAGAGTGATGTAGCCCTTTGGGAGCGGTTTAGTGGCTCTCCGCCGCCGAACCAGAAGGCTGCGTCCCGCCGAGCGTCGTTTGCAGAAAATTGCGGACCCGCCGCCATGCATCGGCCGTGGCCTGCGGATCGTAGGCAAGGTGATGGCCGAAGTATTGCCGCGACGGGCGCGGAACGTTAAACGCGTGCGTCGCCCCCGGATAGACGATCAACGTCACCGGCGCGCCGTTTCCGTTCCGGCGCGCCATCATGTCCCGGCAATAGGAGGCGGGGGTCCAATCGTCATTGTCGCCGACGAGGATCAAGGTCGGCACGGTCATTACCCCTGCCCGGTACCGGGTACAGGGGTAATAGGCGATGGCGGCGCGGAAATGCCGTTTCTCGGCCTTTTCGATCGCTCCCACCCCGGCTTCGACATCGTTGAGGGCTGCGATGCCGCCCATCGAGAAGCCGAGTAAGGCGACGCGGTCGGGATCGACAAAATTCTGCCGCGCCAGCCAATCGAGTGCCGCATAGGCGTCGAATGCCTCCGCCACTGAACCGAGGCTGCCGGGGGCACAGGCGTTCAACTCTCCGAGGCTGTCGATCGCGAGCGCGACATAGCCGTATGATTTCAGCACGTCGGCCGCCATAACGTTCGCCGGCCCGAACCCGCCGCAGCCGTGCAGAACGACCACGGCCGGATGGCGTCCCGGCATATCCGGCTGCGCCAGATAGCCGAGCAGCGGATCTTTGCCCGGCCCCAGAACCGGCATCAGACCCATGCGGTGCGTCGCCACCTGCACGGTGTCGCCGCCGAGCCATGCCAAACCTTGTGCACGCGACGGTGCGGCCAGGCCGAGAGCGGCGGACAACAGGGCGGCCATACACAGGCCGCCGGCAAGCGAGAGTCTCATCGCGGTCTCTGCATACCGCAGGGCGGAAGAGCGAAGCGTATTCCGCCATTGCCGCAGAATGGCGGAATACGCCGCCCGCCTTGCGGCGGGCAGCTTTTCCGCCCTGCGATTCTGATGTAGGGCGGAAAAGCGCAGCGTATTCCGCCGATCTCACCCCCGGCCGGGAAAGAACTCGAACATCAGCGCGTCGCGCACGGTGTCGAGATCGAGCCCGTGGGCGGCGATCATCGGGCTGGTCTCGACGATCAGATCGTCGATGTCGCGGATCAGTTTGAGCCGCTTGTAGAGGTCCTCGCTGGCGATGCCGAGGCCCTCTCCGAGGATCTCCATAAAATTGACGATCTCGAAGCTGCGCCCGTCGCCGAGGTCGCAGATCTCGCGGTGGCAGGCGTGGTAGATCGTCGCCAGGGTCGTCGCCCCGGCGTCGGCCACAGCCCGGAACTCGCGTTCGCGCAAGTCGCGCTTGAACTGCGGCAGGGCGGCGAGGCTGTTGGCTTGGGTGCCGACGCGCGGCACGTTGAGTTCGACGAGTTCGGCGCCGGGAACGATCGACAGCAGCGTTTTGACCGCTGCCATGGTCTGCGGAAAGACCGGCCGCTCGTGCAAGGCGACGCGCCTGTCGACCCGGTGCTTCATCAATCCGGCGAGCGTATCGGCACGGTCGGCGAGAAACACCAGAAACGGGTTCATGTCGAACGGGCGCCGGCCGAAATGCGCCTCGTAATTGGGCAGGGTGGTCTCGCCCAACTGCAACTGGCAGCTCGGACACCAGGATAAGACGGTCGACGTCCCGGCGGCGGCGAGCCCGTCGATTGTGGAAAAGCCGACGCGCGAGGTGTTCTCAAAATCGCCCTCGCGGAACTGATAGACGCCGCAGCACTGTCCGGGTCCGCCCATGACCTCGTATTCGACGCCCAAGAGGTCGAGGATGTCGAGGCAGAGCAGCGCGATGTGCGGTGTCTTCAGGATGTTGCAGCCGGTATAGAAGACCACCTCGGGCGGCCGCGGACGCGGCCCTCTATCGAGGCCGCGCAACCGCGCCAGCGCTTCCGGCGGCATCTGCAGGCGCGACAGGACGCGCACGCCGCGGCTCATTGCGGCAAAGCCGCTCCTCCAGCGCGTCGCGATCGGCGCCTCGCCCTTCTGCCGGCGGGCAAAGCCGCGGGCGAGCTGGACCATGAAGCGCGGATTGACGCCGTAATCGCAAGCCGGGATGCAATTGCCGCTGCCGCTGCACACATTGGCCCAGCGCACCGCGGCCTCGTTGCCTTCGCCGCCGGTGACGAGGTCGACGATCGCCGCCGTCGTCTCCTCCGGGTCGGCCTCGCCGATCCCGGCCGGCCCCACCATCGGACAGGCGCGGAAGCATGCGCCGCAGCGGGTGCAGGCATCGGCAATGGCCTCGCCGCGCGCTCTGAACTCTTCGAGATAACCGGCCGCCGGCTCGCTCATTGCCCGCACCTCCTCGTTGGCCGGCAGAGCCTAATGCAAACCGTGCTCCGTTATCAATTCTGACCGCCGCTCGGTCCGGTGCTAGTGTGTCGAGCCAGTCAATCTTGCCGGCCGAGAGGAGGCGTCAATGCCCGGGACAGGCCCGCGCGTATTCCTCGATTACGATCAGGCGGCGCTCGACGCAGCCTACGACCAGGCCGCCTATGCGGCGAACCGCGAGCAGTTGATCGCCCGGCGGATCGCCAACAGCGCCGCGGCGCGCGCCCGCATCGGCACGCCCGAGCGCGCCGCCTACGGGTCCGCCGCGATCGAAACGCTCGACATCTACCGCGCCCGGCGCCCATCGGCTCCGATCTTTGTCTTCATCCACGGCGGCGCCTGGCGCAGCGGCCGCGCCGAGGAGTTCGCGGTTCCGGCCGAGATGTTCCTCGACGCCGGGGCGCATTACGTCGTCCCCGATTTCTATTGGGTGCAGGAGGCCGGCGGGAGCCTGATGGTCATGGCCGATCAGGTGCGCCGGGCGATTGCCTGGGTCCATCGCAACGCCGCCCAATTCGGCGGCGACCCGGGGCGGCTCTATGTCGGGGGCCAGTCCTCGGGGGGGCACCTCGCCGCGGTCGCCCTGACCACCAATTGGGAGCGGGACTTCGATCTGCCGGCCGACATGTTGAAAGGCGGTCTGTGCCTTAGCGGCATGTACGAACTGGCGCCGGTGCGCCTGTCGAAGCGCAGCCGCTATGTCGCGTTCGACGACGAGACGGTCGCGGCCTTGAGCCCGCAGCGCCATCTCGACCATCTCTCTGCCCCGCTCGTCCTCGTTTACGGCACCCTCGAAACCCCCGAATTCCAGCGCCAGAGCCGCGAATTCGCCGCCGCCGTGGCCGCGGCGGGCAAGCCGGTGCGGCTTCTTGTCGGGGCGCATTACAACCATTTCGAATTGCAGGAGACGCTCGGCGACCCTTACGGCCTCGCCGGGCGGGCGGCGCTCGAACTGATGGGCCTCAGGAGGGAGATCGCGCGATGACCCCGATCGATCTGCGCTCGGACACTATAACCCGGCCAGGGGCCGCGATGCGGCGGGCAATGGCCGAGGCGCCGGTCGGCGACGACCAGTATGGCGAGGACCCGAGCGTCAACCGGCTGCAGCAGCGCGTCGCCGAACTGCTCGGCAAGGAGGCGGCGCTGTTCGTGCCGAGCGGCACGATGGCGAACCAGATCGCTCTCAAGATCCTGACCCGGCCGGGCGACGACGTCGTCGTCGGCGAAGAGGCGCATGTGGTGTGGCACGAATCCGGCGCCGCCGCGGCCAATTCTGGCGTGCAGTTCACGGTCGTCGGCACCGGCGGAGTGTTCACCGCGGCAGAATTGCGGGAGGCGGCGAAACCTCGCGGCCATATCGTGTTTCCGCCGACCACATTGGTCGCGGTCGAGAATACCCACAACCGCGGCGGCGGCGTCGTCTTTCCGCAGCGCGACGCCGAGGACGTCTGCGCCGCGGCGCGCGATCTCGGCCTCCTGAGCTATCTCGACGGGGCGCGGCTCTTCAATGCCGCGGTCGCCTGCGGCCGTCCGCTCGCCGAACTGGCGGCGCCGTTCGACCTCGTCTCGGTGGCGCTGTCGAAAGGATTGGGCTGCCCGGTCGGCAGCGTATTGGCCGGAAGCCGCGCCGACATCACACGCGCGGCGCGGGCGCGGCGCATGTTCGGCGGAGCGATGCGCCAATCCGGCATCCTTGCCGCGGCCGGGCTCTACGCGCTCGACCACAATTTCGACCGCCTCGCCGAGGACCACCGCAATGCGCGGCTGTTGGCCGAGCGGCTCGCCCCGCTTCCCGGCATCCGGCTCGACCTCGCAACGGTCGAGACCAACATCGTGATCTTCCGCACGGAAGAGGGGATGCCGGACGCGGAAACCGTGGTCGCCCGCGCCCGCGAGGCCGGCGTTCTGATCTCGGCCTTCGGCCGGCGCATCCTCCGCGCCGTCACCCATCTCGACGTCACCCATGACGAATGCCGCCGCGCCGCCGAGGTCCTGGCCGAGGCCGTGAGCCGCGGGTGAGCCGCTATTTGCTGGTCCCGGACTTGACGAAATTGCATTATTGTTATAAAAGCATCAATGTTCGGCAGCAGCCGCGCGAAATTCGAGACGCCTTACACCGGCGGCAGGACGCGAAACAATCTGATATATAGATCAATAGGATAGGGAATTAATCAATAGGATGCAATCTGATAAGAATCTGCAAAAACAGGCGGAACAGGCGGCCAGCGAGTGAGCAGGGCGGAAAGGCTGCCTCGGCGGTAGCCGAGACAGCGCACTCCGCCGCCTTGCAGGCATGGCGGAATGCGCTGCGCTATTCCGCCCTACGATCTCTGCTCCGCCCGGCCGAGCCAGACCGCCGCGCATTGCGGCGTCGCCTGTTCGGCGCGCCGGTCGATTGCCTCCTCGGCGAGAGTGCTCAGCGGATGGTCGATGACGACCGGAGAGAGATCGGGCATGCCGAGCGCCTCCTTCTGCATCGCCGCTTCGTGCACGAACTCGCCGGTGACGACAACCGCCGTCGGGAGACCCATTTGTTCCAGTCGTACTCCGTCATGCGTACAGCACGAGGTGCACGACCCTCAATCGCCGATCGCGGTCAGGACGATGTCGTTCTCGGCCGCGATCCGTGCGACGAGCGCCGGATCGGCCGCTTTCGAGAAGCTTTCCTTGCGGTAGTAATTGACCGCGGCCAAGCCGTATTCTCCGTCGAGCCGCGCCGCGGTCTTGCGCAACAGGCGCCCGGCGTTCCATTTGGTGTTGTCGAGGACGCCGAGGCGCAACCCGCCGAGCGCGGCGGCGCGGGGCGCGAGCGCCGTCCTCTCCCCTTCGACGACGCCGCGCGGATCAAAGACGATCTGTTCCGGTTCGTTGCTCATCGTTCAGCCTTTCCCTCACAGATAACAGGTGCCGTCGACGCAGATCGGCGCCCGCGCCGCATGGCCGTCCTCGACGCTGCGCAGGACCGGGGCCGACATGTGGCCCCAGCCCGGGATAAAAGCGGAAAACCGGCCGGCCGCGCCGCCGACGACAAACAGATGGATGTGGTCGGGATCGGGCACGACCGGGATCGGAGCGTCGAGGTCGCGTCTGTACCATTTCGGCAGGTTGCGGTTGTAGACCCGGCCGTAGCGGTGGTCGAAGGCGATCTCGCGAAACAGATTGTGGGCGTTCATCGCCAGATAGCTCCTGACGTCGTGGCGGCTCCAGCCCTGGCCGGCGATCGTCCGGGCGTGCTCGGGTCCGATGACGACGGCGCAATGCCCGCCCGACACCGCGTTGTTGTGGGCGATCGTGCTCATCGCCGAGACGATGCTGTCGAGAATGCCGCGTGCGTCGTCGGCGACATGGTTGGTGATGCTGTGCGGCGGCTCGGCGGCGATCACGAAAACCGTCGAATCCTCCGTGCCAAAGCCCTTTTCGACATGGTAGGGCGCCCACGGAGAGAGCGCCTCGTTCTCGGCGACGCAATAGGTGTATTTGCCGGGATGGCCCAAGGTGCTCTTGTCGAGATCGCCGGGGCGGCCGCCGCCGACGTTCAACAGGACGAGGCGCAGGGCTCGCCCGATTGTCGCATTGGCGCGGTTGCCCGAGCCGAAGGCGTTGCAGTCGCCGTTCATGCCGATCCGGCGCGCGATCGGGCCGTTGACGACGAGCAATGGCGCCGCCATGTGGGTCGTCGCCTGCACCCCGTTCAGATTGAAGGCTGGCGCTGCGAGCGCCAAGAGCGCGGCGCGCACGACCGGGGCGTAGTCGGGCCGGCACCCGGCCATGACCATGTTGATCGCCAAGACCTCGCGCGTCAGGCTGCCCCAGCGCGGCGGCACCCTGCATTCGACGTGGTGCGGCTCGCCGCCCAGTGCCGCGACGCAGGCCTCGACCTTGTCGCGCGTCGGCGGTACGACCGGCAGGCCGTCGGTCCAGCCCTGCGCGAAGTACCATTCGACGAGATCGGTCCCCGCCGGAACCGACGCCGTATTGGGCTCGCTCGTCCTCTCCGCCGCCGTTGGCGCGCTCATCCGCAACCTCCTCACCGTCACTCCGGGGGCGGCGGACTATAGCGCGAAAGAGCCCCGGCCGGCGCCTGCCGGACCGATTACCAGTTTTTTTAGAACATCGTGCAAGAAAAACGCTTGTCAATTGAGATCACGTTTTGTTCTATAGGGAAGCAACCGGAACCGGAGATCCTTATGACTCGATGGACCTTGTGGGCCGCTCCCGCCCTCCTCGCCTTCGCCCTGTGGCAGCCGGCCGCCGCCGCGCCGCCGGCCGCGCCCTCCGCCGCCAACGCCTCCTATACGTTCGAGCAGTACAGGGATTATCGTATCAAGAGCTTTGCAGAGAGTCGCAAGCGGCTGGCGCAGCGTCTCTCCGATCCCGGCCTGTCGCCCGAGGAGAAGGCGAAATTGCAGCAGCGCAAGGCCTATTACGACTGGCTGGCGCAGATGCCGGCGGCCGAGCGCGACCGCCGCTATCGCCAGCGCTTCGACGCGATCGATGCCAATCACGACGGCAAGATCGATCCCGCCGAGCGCGCCGCCCGGCGCGACAAGGAGCGCGCCTATTACCGGCAGTTGCGGGCCGAACGCGCCGCCGCCCAGCACAAGTGAGCGGCCGGACGGCGTAGAGCGCGGCCATTCCCGGTGCGCCGCCTTTGGCCTATCCTCTGTGGGATAAGCCCAAGGCAGAGCGAGGAGGAAAGGGATGGCCGCAGTCAAGGATTGGGTGCCGCAGGGGGTCATCCCGGCGGTGCTGTTGCCCTTCCGGGCCGATTTCAGCATCGACGAGGGCGCCTATCGCAAACATCTGCGCGACGTGGCCGCGATTGACGGCGTCTCGGCGATCACCGTCAATGGCCATTCCTGCGAGATCCACGCCCTCGACCGCGACGAGCAATGCGAGGTCCTGCGCATCGCAGTCGAGGATGTCGGTGCGCGTCTGCCGATCGTCGCTGGGATCTACGCCGACGGCAGCCTCGAAGCGGCGCGCCTTCGCCTGGCCGAAGCCGGTGGGGCATCGGCCTTGCTCGTCTTCCCGCCGCAGAGCCTCACGATGGGCGGGCAATTGCGCCCGGAGATAGCGCTCGCCCATTTTGCGACGATCGCCGCGGCGACGAGCCTGCCGCTGATCGCTTTCAACTATCCGCTCGCCGGCGGGCTCGGCTATCCGCACGAGACCCTGCTGCGGCTCGTCGAGGCGGTCCCTGCGATCCGCGCGATCAAGGACTGGTCGGGCGACCCGATGCAGCACGAGCGCAATATCCGCGTCTTGCAGGCATTGCCGCGCCCGGTCTCGGTGTTGACGACGCACAGCGCCTGGCTGTTGAGTTCGCTCGTGCTCGGCTGCAATGGGCTGCTCTCTGGCGCCGGCAGCGTCATCGCCGATCTGCAGGTGGCGCTCTTCCGCGCCGTGCGCGCCAATGATCTCGCCAAGGCGCAGGCGATCAACGCCCGCATCTATCCGCTCGCCCAGGCGTTCTACGCGCCGCCCTTTCTCGACATGCACAACCGCATGAAGGAGGTCCTGGCGCGGCTCGGCCGCCTGCCGCCGGCGGTGGTCCGCCCGCCGCTGGTCAAGCTCCCGGAAGCCGAGATCGCCCGGCTCGAAGCGGCGATCGCCGCCGCCGGCCTCACGCGCGACCCCATGCCGGCGCTCGCCGCGGAGTGATCATGCCCAAGTCCGGCGCTCTCTACGACGAGGACTTCGTCCGCTGGACCGCGGATCAGGCCGCCGCCTTGCGCCGCGCCAAGAGCGCGGGCGTCAACCTGCCGCTCGACTGGGACAATCTCGCCGAGGAGATCGAGAGCTTGGGCCGATCCAATCGGCGCGAATTGCGGTCGCAGATCACGCGCATTTTGCATCACTTGCTGAAGCTCGAAGCCTCGCCCGCTCTCGAACCGCAAGCCGGATGGCGGAACACGATCCAGCAGTCCCGGGATGAGATCGAGGCTCTACTGGAAGACAGCCCCAGTCTGCGCAACGAAGTCGATGCGCTGATCGCGAAGCAAATCCGCGCGGCGGCGAAACTCGCGGCGAGAGATTTGGAAGCGCACGGAGAGCCGGTCGGGCAGATCGAGGAGCGGCGCGCAGCGGGCGGGTTCACCGCCGATGAAGTCATCGGCGACTGGTTTCCGCAACGAGAGGGCTGAGCGGGACACGGCGATGGCGTTGCGCACGAGACTGACTGAGCAGCTCGGGATCCGCCACCCGATCCTGCTCGCGCCGATGGCCGGCATTGCCGGCGGAGCCTTGGCCGCCGCGGTCAGCGCGGCCGGCGGGCTCGGCCTGATCGGCGGCGGCTATCCCGATCCCGACTGGCTCGAACGCGAATTCGCGCAGGCCGGCAATCACCGGATCGGCTGCGGCTTCATTACCTGGGCGCTGGCCCGCGCTCCCTTCGCCCTCGACCTTGCCCTGCGCCACTCTCCCGCCGCGATCATGCTGTCCTTCGGCGACGCCGCGCCGTTCATTCCGCGCATCAAGAGAGCCGGCGCCGCGGTCATCTGCCAGGTGCAGACCCTCGAACAGGCGCGCGCCGTGCTCGCCCAGGGCGCCGACGTCATCGTCGCCCAGGGCACCGAGGCCGGCGGCCACGGCGGGCGCCGCTCGACCCTGCCCCTGGTACCCGCGATCGTCGATCTGGTCGCCGCCGCCGGCCGGGACGTGCCGGTCGCCGCCGCTGGCGGCATCGCCGACGGGCGCGGCCTCATGGCGGCGCTGATGCTCGGCGCCGATGGCGCCTTGATGGGTTCACGCTTTTACGCCACCGACGAGGCGCTGGCCCTGCCCGCGGCCAAGGCGCGCGTTGCCGCCGGCAGCGGCGACGACACGCTGCGCACCGCGGTCTTCGACATCGTGCGCGGCCGCGACTGGCCATCCGAATATACCGGCCGCGTTCTCAGAAACCGCTTCAGCGAGACCTGGCATGGGCGCGAGGCGGAATTGGCCGCCTCCCCCGGCGAGAACGCCCGCTATGCCGCCGCCGCCGAGGCCGGCGACGTCGACACCGCGGTCGTGTTCACCGGCGAAGGCATCGACCTGATCCATGCGATCGAGCCGGCGCGGCTTGTCGTTGAACGCGTCGTGCGCGAGGCCGAAGCGGCGCTCGCCCGCCGCTTTGCCTGAGCGCCCGACCATATTGACGCTGCCGGGCGGGCGGCCTAACTACAGACCGCGATGGCTCTGCTTCCGATCATTACGGCTCCCGACCCGCGCCTAAAGATCAAGGCGCGGCCCGTCCCCGCGGTCGACGCCAAGGTCAGGCGGCAGATGGACGACATGCTCGACACGATGTACCACGCGATCGGCATCGGGCTGGCCGCGCCGCAGGTCGGCATCGCCAACCGGGTCATCGTCGTCGACGTCGCGCGCGAGGGCGAGGAGCCGCAGCCTTTGCGGCTCGCCAATCCCGAGATCCTGTGGCGTTCGCCGGAACTCCAGACGGCGAGCGAGGGCTGCCTGTCCCTGCCTGAGCATTACGCCGAGGTCGTCCGTCCGGCCGAGATCCGGCTGCGCTATCTCGATCACGAGAACGAGATCCGCGAGCTTCATGCGACGGGGCTCCTCGCCACCTGTCTGCAGCACGAGATCGACCATCTGGACGGGGTTCTCTTTGTCGATCACGTTTCGGCGGTCAAGCGCGACATGATCCTGCGCAAGCTCGCCAAGGCAAAGCGCGGCCGGACGGCGGTTTCGGCCTAGTACCAGCCCGCGATGACCGGCCTTCAAGGCGCAGTAGGGCGAAGCGGTGCGCCGGCGCGGTCGCTTGCTCTCGTCTTCATGGGCACGCCGGATTTCGCCGTGACGATCCTGCGGGCGCTGTGCGACTCCGGCCATCGGATCCTCGCCGCCTACACCCGGCCGCCGCGCCCCTCGGGCCGCGGGCACCGGCCGCAGGCTTCGCCAGTACAACAATTCGCCGAACGGAACGCGATCCTGGTGAGG
The DNA here is from genome assembly GCA_035252905.1 of Allostellaceae bacterium. Classification (GTDB taxonomy): domain Bacteria; phylum Pseudomonadota; class Alphaproteobacteria; order ATCC43930; family CGMCC-115725; genus AP-15. Next base: position 19,230 of record DATFCQ010000249.1, read on the forward strand.
AGCCCGACAAGCCTGCGTCCGCCCGAGGTGCAGGCGGAATTTGCCACGCTCGGCGCCGATCTCGCAGTTGTCGCCGCCTATGGTCTAATCCTGCCGCCGGCCCTGTTGCGGGCGCCGCGTCTCGGCTGCGTCAATGTCCATGCCTCGCTGTTGCCGCGCTGGCGCGGCGCGGCGCCGATCCAGCACGCAATCCTCGCCGGCGATGACGAGACCGGCGTCACGATCATGCGGATGGAGGAAGGGCTCGATACCGGACCGATCCTGTTGCAGCAGAGCGTGCCGATCGGTCCCGGGACGAGTGCGGGCGGTCTGTCCGCCGAACTGGCGGTCATTGGCGGCACATTGATCTGCGAGGCGATCGAGGGACTCTGCGAGGGCCGGCTCGACCCGCGCCCGCAACCCGAAGCCGGCGTGACCTATGCCCCGAAGATCGGCCGCGACGAGGGCCGGCTCGACTGGCGGGAGCCGGCGGCGGCGCTCGAACGCCGGGTGCGGGCGCTCGCTCCGCGGCCGGGCAGCTTTTTCGAGATCGGCGGCGAGCGCATCCGCGTCCTTGCCGCTGCCGCATTGCTGCCTTCCGGCGCTGCGGCACTGCCCGGCACCGTGCTCGATGCCCGCCTGTCGATCGCCTGCGGCGCCGGCCTGTTGCGGCCGCTGCGGTTGCAGCGCCCGGGCCGCGCGCCGGTCGAGACCCCCGCCTTTCTGCGCGGCTTTCCGATCCCGGCCGGGACCTTGTTGCCGTGCCCCGCTACAAATTGACGATCGAATATGACGGCGCCGGCCTCGTCGGCTGGCAGCGTCAGGCGAACGGGCCGTCGGTGCAGGAAGCTCTCGAAACCGCGATCCTGCGCTTCTGCGGCGAGGCCGTCGGCGTCACCGGCGCCGGCCGCACCGACGCGGGGGTTCATGCTCTAGGGCAGACGGCGCATTTCGACCTTGCGCGTACCGCGCCCTGCGACGTCGTGCGCAACGCGGTCAATTTTCATCTGCGCCCGGCCGCGATCAGCGTCCTTGCCGCGGAAGAAGTGCCCGGCACCTTCGATGCCCGGTTGTCGGCGATCCTGCGGGTCTATCGCTACCGGATCTTGAACCGCCGCGCGCCGCCGGCCTTGGAGCGCGGCCGCGTCTGGCACGTCAGGCGCCCGCTCAATGTCGCGGCGATGCAGGAAGGCGCCCGGCACCTCGTCGGCCGCCACGATTTTTCGAGCTTTCGCGACTCGTTGTGCCAGGCGAAATCGCCGGTCAAGACGCTCGACAGGCTGGCCGTGACCCGCCGCGGCGAGGAGGTCGAGATTATGGCCGAGGCGCGCTCCTTTCTGCACCACCAGGTCCGCAACATCGCCGGAACCCTGCAACTGGTCGGGCTCGGGCGCTGGCGGCCGGACGATGTGGCGCACGCGCTCGCCGCCCGCGACCGCCGCGCCGGCGGCCCGACCGCCCCTGCCGAGGGGCTCACTCTCATCGCGGTGCGTTATCCGGATTCACCTTCATCCGGCGGGGCTTGATAAGATCGGATGCCCTTGAGGTAAGGCGAATCCGTATTGGTTTGCTCGCGCGGCAGCGCGTCGTCGATGACGTGCCAGGGCACCCGGCTCTCGATGCCGTAATGGCGCCTGGGCTCCAGCGCTTCCGGATGATCGAAGCTGCCGACCGTCAGCTCGAGATTGGGCGACGCCTTGTCCCTGAAGAAGAGCGGCGTTCCGCAGGCGCGGCAGAAGCCGCGTTCGGCCGCCGAGGAGGAGGCGAAGACCGCCGGCTCGCCCCTGGTCCATTCGACGCGGTCCTTGCGGAACATGGCGAGCACGGCGAAGAGATTGCCGACGGCGCGCTGGCACATCCGGCAATGGCAATAGCTGACGTCGCTCGGCAGCATAGTGGCGCGGAACCGCACGGCGCCGCACTGGCAGCCGCCGGTAAATTCGGCGTCGGCAGTTTCGGGGTCGGACATCGGCCATCATCCCTTCATCGCCAAGGTATCGGGCGGCCGCAAGGTGATCTCGGTGCCGCCCTGCCCGTCGGAGCTGAGCGCGAAATCGGCGCTGACGAAAGTGCCGAACAGATGGAGATCGGCGACGGCGGCGCCGTCGTTGGTGACGGTCAGCCGGTGGTCGGCAAAATTGACCCCGTCCGCGACCGCACCGGAGAATGACGCCGTGCCGTCACCGGAGCCGCGGATTACGCCCCTGCCGGCATCGCTCGCCACCGTGCCGAGCGCCAAGGTATCGCCCTGATCTGGATAAGTCGCCTTGGCGGAATGCGCTGCGCTTTTCCGCCCTA
>DATFCQ010000250.1:0-4553 GCA_035252905.1 Allostellaceae bacterium
TTCGTATCGTGCGCCATGGCGGGGGCGAACTCCGTTTGGCTCCGGATGATCCGGCCTCAGCAACCAAATCATACCAGACCCTTGCGGCTCGTTCCGCTCCCGCCACTCCCTCTTCCGGTCTCGTGAATTATCCCGGTTAGCAGATCCGGGAAGTCGTTGGCGAAGCGGTCGGCCCAGGGCTGCGTGCCGGAGCGGGCCTCGATCAGTTGCGCATTGGTCTGCACCCGCCCTCCGACCCGGCTGATGCTGCCCTCGACGAGATAGCGCACCCCGATCTCGCGGCCGATCTTTTTTGTGTCGACCGGCTCTCCCTTGAAGGTGAACGCGGTCGCCAACGAGATGACGATGATGTTGTGCAGCCGCGACAGATCCGTGGTCAGGGCATAGGTCACCGCATCGGCGACATAATCCTGTCCGCGGTCACTGCCGAGGTTCTTGAACGGCAGGACCAGGATCGAGGCGCGCCGCCATAAGGGCAGATAGTCGCGCCAGGCCGGAAACGTCGTCAGCCCCAGGCTGGCGACAAGCATGACGGCGACCGCGCACGCATAAAGCGCACGCGGGTACCGCACCGCGGTCGGCAGAGGCAGGCGGGCGGCCCAGCGGCGGCGGCGCGCCCGGGCCTTCCCGGCTGCACCGCGGCGGCGCGGAACACGCGGATCGGATAATCGATGTTCTTGACCCTGCGGTAGCCGCGGTCGGCAAACGACAAGTCGGGGTGTCCGCGCAGCTAATCATGGACGCCGGCGCTGACATAGACCGTGCCGGGTTCGGCCAATTGTTCCAGCCGGGCCGCGATGTTGACGCTGTTGCCGTAGATGTCGCGCTCGTCGAAGATCACGTCGCCGGTATTGATGCCGATGCGCAGCTGGATCCGCGGGTCCCCGGACCCCGGATTGTGGGCTTCGGCCAATCCGCGCTGGATCTCCAATCCACAGCGCACCGCGTCGAAGGCGCTGTCGAATTCGACGAGCAGCCCGTCGCCCATGCTGCGAATCAGCCGCCCGCTATAATGCGCGGTTGTGGAGATGATGATCTCGCCCGCGAGCCGGGTCAGCCGCCGGTGCGTGCCGTCTTCATCCTGGCTCATCAACCGGCTGTAGCCGACGACGTCGGCGAGCATGACCGCGGACAGCCGGCGCTCAGGTGCGCGTGCTCCATGCCGACCACCTGAATTTATCGACCTCGCAAAGTTGCCGTAATTATATCATTTGCGTCTTTGTCGTCACCTATCGTCGACCCCTGCGCGGGTCATCGACGCCGATGACAAGCGCGTGCATTGCGTGCGTGAGATGTTCAAGGAACAGGCGGGCTTGCTTGCCGCCCCTGCCAAGATGCTGGCCTTGCACGTTGATCCCGGGCGGCGTCGCTCGACCGCTCCGTGGCGTTGCGGAAACGATCCCGCGATTAACGCTATTTCAGCAAGATGGCGATCTCCGCCGCCGCCTTCTTATCGCCGTGCCGCCATTTCAGGTAGTCGGCCGGAAGGCGGCCGGCGCTGTCGCGCTTGTCCGCCGCGGCGCCGTGGTCGAGCAGCAGGCGTACGAGCGCCGGCGAGGAAAACTCGGCCGCATAGGAAAGGGCGGTGCGCCCCGGCCCGTCGGCGCCCGCGGCGGCGCCGAGGCAGGACGGATCGCCTGCCCTGTCAGTCTGGGCAACCGCGTCGCTGGCGCCGAGATCGGGGGCGGCGCCGTGATCGAGCAATAGGCGCGCCGCGGCGAGAAGGTCAAGCCGTGCCGCCGCCATCAGCGGCGTGCGGCCGGACGGCCCCCGCCGGTTCGGGTCGAGACCGAGGCCGAGCAGCATCTGCAATGTATCGGGATGAGAGAGCGCGTCGCTGACGAGCGGCTCGTCGAGCTCTCCCGTCAACAGCTCGGCCCGCTCTTTCGGATGATCGCCGAGGAGGGCGCGCAACGCCGCGCTGTCGCCGTCGAGCGCCGCCTTCTGCGCCTTCTGCTCGTCGGCATAGCCGGGGTCGAACAACACCAGGGTCGCGCTGTCGTCGGGGTCGATCGCGAACCCGGCGGCGACGAAGTGATCGACATAGAGCGCCGCAAACCGTCTGGCCGCGACGGCACTGCGTCCGAACGCGTCGCGATAATAGGGAGCGATCGCGGCGATCGCGGCCGCCCGCACCGCCTGGTAAAGCTGCTCGTCGCGCGCCATCTCCGGCCCGTCGAGCGCCCGATTGCGCATATAGAGCTGCAATTTTCCGGCGATCGGCAACTCCTCGCCTGGGGACCGGCGGTCGAGCACCCAGGGCCGCCATTGCGCCTCGGCCATCAGCCGCGCCGCCGCCGCGCCCGAGGGGCGGCAGAGGCGGCCGGTCGGGGTCAAGGGCCCGGCCGCCCGGGTCAGCGCCGCCAGAACCGGCGCGGTGAAAACCGCAGCCGCCGGCTTGGCCATCGGGCCGCGCGCGTCGAACAGGCAGATGCGGCGGAATTGCGCCGGACCGTCAAGCCGGAAGACGCCGAGATCGCCCTCCCGGCGCGAGCCGGGATCTCCCGCCGGGGGCATCGGCGCCAGGACATAGACATGCCCCTCCGCCCGGAAAAAGCGCGGCTGCTCCGCCGCCGGCACAACCGAAGTCCGGGCGAAGGCGGGGCGCGGCTCGGGGTTCTTAGGATCGGGCTTCGGCGAGCCGGCACTGTCGACGAGCGGATGCGCCGCCTTGCGCACGCTGTCGGAGAGCGGCTCGATGCCGCGGCCAAGCGCGGCGAGAAACTCGGCAGGCGAGGCGAAGACGCGGTATTCGACGGTCTTCGCCTCGCCGTCCCCGGCGATCCAGGCGAGCACGGGAACCGGCCTGCCGGCATTGTAGACATCGAAATCGGCGCGCAGCACGGGCGCGTCGTCGTCGCCGAGGCCCTGTTGCGGGGCAAAGCCGATCTCGCTCTCGCCGAGCGGGTCGACCGCGTCGCCGCGGCCGAGAAAACCGGCAGCGAGAGCGCGCCCGAGATCCTCGCAGAGCGGCGTGCCGGCGCCTTCGACAAGGCGCGGCAGGAACGGCACATGCGGCCACGCCGCCCGGTTCTGCGGATAGCGCAGCACCGCGATGCGCTGCCGGTAGAGGCGTTCGAGACAGGCGACGGCGACATCGCGCTGGGCGCTGCCGGGCAGCGGGTCCGGCCGCGGCGCCGCGACCGCCGGGCAGGCGGTCCGGCGTCCTTCCCGCCACCGGTTCTGGTCGGCGGCAGCGTGATCGCGCGAGTCGCGAACGCTCTGGCCGAGATCGGCGGCGAGCGCGGCAAGGCTCGGCTCGCTGCATACGAGCGTTTCGATGCCCGCCGCTTTCCCGGCGCAGCCGCTGCCCGCTGCTGCGGCCGGTCCAATGGCGAAAGCGAGGGCCGCCGCGCTCAAGGCCGGCCGCCAAGGAGACAGGGTCGGCATGATCGCGCCATGTAGTTGAATGCTGCAGGCGATTTGAGAGCGGAAATCGGCTCCCGGCAAGACGGGACGGCGGCCCCGGTTGTGCAACCATAAGGCGAAACGGCAATGCCGATTGACAGTGCGGGCGAGGGGTGTTGCAGTTCGCGGACATGCGCGTTCCGGGGAGGCTCTGATGGCAAAGCTGCGTCACATTGCGTTGTCGGTGCCCGACCCGTGGAAGACGGCCGAATTCTACAAGCACGCTTTCGACCTCGAAGTCGTCGGCGAGACCGATTCGAGCCTGGCCGAGGGGGTGTTTCTGTCCGACGGCGTCATCAACGTCGCATTGCTGCACTTCAAATCCGACGAGGCGGCGCAGGGGCTGGGGCGCGACCATGTCGGCCTGCACCATTTCGGGGTGTGGGTCGACGACATCGCGGAGGCGCGCCGGCGCGTCGAAGCGGCGGGTGGAGAATGGCTGATGGGCGAGCCGGCGGAGAAAGGCGGCAGCTTTTACGAGGTCAAGTTCCGCGATCCCGACGGCGTCGTCTTCGACCTCTCCGAAAGCGGCTGGGGCGGCGCCCAGAAAAACCCCGGCGCCGCCGGCAACGAGACCGGCCGGTCGCGGCCGCTGGTGTCGCGCTTTGCCGAGCGCCGCGCCGCCGCCGCGCAGGCGATGGCGGCCCGCACCCGGAAATAGCGGTCTCGCCATGGATCCCGCTGCATTGTTCGCGAAACGCATTCTCAGATCCGGTCGTCCCGGCGAAAGCCGGGACCCATGTCTGCCATGGATACCGGCTTTCGCCGGTATGACAGAAAAAGCTGTTCGCGGGCCTTGCCGGCCATGAAAGCGCCCGCGTTCGATTATGTGCGGCCGCAGAGCCTCGAGGAGGCGACCGCATTGTTGGCGCGGCATGATGAGGCGCAGCTCCTGGCCGGCGGACAATCGCTGTTGGCGATGATGAATTTGCGGATTGCCGCCCCCGATCTGGTGATCGACATCGCCCGCCTGCCGGAACTTGCGGCGGTCGACGAGGACGGCGAGGCGGTCACCTTCGGCGCCTGCGTGACCTACGCGATGATCGAGGATTGCCGCGTGCCCGACCCGTCGCGCGGCCTGATGCCGCGCGCCGCGGCGACCCTCGCCTATCGCGCGGTGCGCAACCGCGGCACCATCGGCGGCA
>DATFCQ010000251.1:0-19145 GCA_035252905.1 Allostellaceae bacterium
GGAGGCCGCAGACGACGCGGTCGAGCATCTGGCGCGGGCCCTGCTGCGCCGCTGGGGCGTTGTGTTCTGGCGTCTCCTGGAGCGCGAAAGCGCGCCCCTGCCGCCGTGGCGCGATCTGCTGCGCGTTTACCGGCGGCTCGAAGCGCGCGGCGACATCCGCGGCGGGCGGTTCGTCGCCGGCTTCTCCGGCGAGCAGTTCGCCCTGCCGGAGGCGATCCCGGCCCTGCGCGCCGCGCGGCGCCGGCCGGAAGCGGGGGCGTTGGTGTCGGTCTCGGGCGCCGATCCGCTGAACCTTGTCGGCATCCTCTTCCCCGGTCCGCGGCTTCCCGCCGTGACCGGCAACCGCCTCCTCTATCGCGACGGCGTGCCGATCGCGCTCTATGCCGGCGGCGCCGTGCAATTCCTCGAAAAGCTTGATCCTGCAGAGGAATGGCAGGCCAGGAAAGCTCTGCTGCGCTCGCCGGTGCCGGCGGGGCTCGCCGCCCTCGCCTGAGGCTCTCCCGAGGCTGCCGGGATTCTGATACGCTGATCGCGCCAGAACAAAGGGAGGAGCCGCGATGATCGAGACCAGCGGCGTCGATCACGTCGTATTGCATGTCGGCGATGTCGAGCGCGCCAAGAAATTTTACACCAAAGTGCTGGGCATGACCGTCTACCGCGAGAGCGAGCGGCAGGTCTTCATGCACGCCGGCGAGCAGGGGATCGCCTTGTTCAAGAAAGACGGCGAGACCCCGCTCAAAACCGGCAACGACCTCAACCACCTGGCATTGAAAGTGGCGGGCGGGACTTATGAATCGCTGAAGACCGATCTGGAGAAGGAAGGCATTGCCGTCACCGGCCGCCCGGGAGACGACCACTGCATCTACTTCCAGGATCCGGACGGGCACCGCCTGCAATTGATGTTCCGCCGCTGAGGAAAGCGGCGGAATGCGCTGCGCTTTTCCGCCCTACACGGTCCCCGTAGGGCGGAAAAGCGCCGCGCATCCTGCCAACTTTGCCGCTTCCCTCAGCCCGGCATGCGGGGGAACCGCTTTCTGTCCCCGCCGAGCTGGACCCAGGGCTGGGCGCTGTCGCAGAAGATTTCCATTGTCGGCTTGACCCAGCTCGGGTCGTCGAGCGTCCCGGCCTGGATCATTGCGACATTCGGCATCGCCTCGGCCTCGTCGAACAGCGAAGATCCGCATTGCGGGCAGAAGGCTCGGTGCAGGACCTTGCCGCTGTCGCCGCGATCGTAAGGTCTTGGGCGATCCGGCGATCGACAGCGCCGGCTTGGGAATTGCGACAATGATGCTGAAGGCGCTGCCGCCCTGCTTCTGACAATTGCGGCAATGGCAGACGCCGACAAAGGCCGGCTCGGCCTTGGCCGAGTAGCGCACCTGTCCGCACAGGCAGCCGCCGCGGATCTGCATGTCCCCTTCCCTGAAGCTTCGTGTCTCGGAAACCCTCACCCGCTAGCCGGGCCGAGGGCTGGGGGAAGGCGGGTGAGGGCGGTTCAGACGATCAATTCGGCGTCCATGCCAGGCTGCGGATCTCGGTGAATTCGCGCGGCAATTTGGTCCACTTGTCGCCGCCGTCCGAACTGGCAAAAAGCTCGCCGTAATGGCTGCAGGCGAGGATCAAGCCGGGGTCGGCGGGGTGCGTCGCAAAGGCCCAGATCGGCGAATTGGGCGCGACCGGCAAGGGCGGCGCCTCCCAGCTCCGTCCGCCGTCGCGCGAGCGCTGGATCGCGCCGGTGCTGCCGGCGGCGCCGTCGCCGGTGGCGACGAACACCGTCTTCGCGTCGCCCTGCCGCAAGGCCAGGCCGCGGCAATAGGGCAGCCGAAACGCCTTGCCGACGCCGCGGCCCTGCCAGCTCTCGCCGGAATCGGTGCTGGCGAAGATTTCGCGCGGCGTGCTGGTCAACACTGTCGTGCCGCCATTGACGCTGACCGCGATGTCATGGATGTCGGGATCGTCGAGCCCGCCGGCGATCCGCGTCCAAGTATCGCCGCCGTCGCGGCTGCGGCGCACGCCGTCGACCTCGATGCCGGCCCAGACCATGCGGGAGTCGGTCGGATCGACGGTCAGCGCGGTCACCCGCGGGACGCGCACATTCGGGCATTCCTCGGCGATCTCGGCCGCGAGCTTGTGCCAGGAGCGGCCGCCGTCCCTGGAACGGAACAGCGCCGCCGGCCGGGTGCCGGCAAAGACGGTGTCGGGATCGCTCGGATCAAAGGCGATCTTCCACACCTGCATCGCCTCGGCCGGCCAGGGCAGCCGCTCGAAGCTCTTGCCGCCGTCACGGCTCTTGTAGACGCCGTCATCGGCGCCGGCAAAGAGCGTCTTCGGCTCGTTCGGATGGACGCTGAGCCCGAAGACGCGGCTCTCGCTCCACAGCCCGGCCATGACGCGGCGCCAGGTGTCGCCGCCGTCGGGACTGGTCCAGGCGCCGCTGCCGATCGTGCCGACGCAGATCGTCACATTCTTGGTCATCGCCCTATCCTCGCGTGCCTTCCCACCCGGTATGGGAGATGTCGATGACGACGCCGTCGGGGCCGGACCATTTCATCTCGAAATTGCGCGTGCCGCCCATCGCCACATCGGGCGCGTGCTTGTCGGTGAGCTGCTGCGCCTCGGCGCGTTCGAGCTTCTCTATGGCCGCGTCGAGATCCTCGACCTCGAAGCCGATATGGTGGATGCCGTCGAAATTGGCGCCGTGCGCGCCGACATCGGCGTCCTTTTCGGTCTTGTAATTGAGAATGGCGAGATTGATGTAGCCGTCGCTCAAAAACACCGCGCCGTTCGGGCTGCGCCGCAATTCGCGCATGCCGAAGGCTTCCTTGTAGAAGGCGGCGACCTTCGCCGGCTCCTTGGTCGTCAATGCGATATGCTTGATTCTGGGCATTTTCCACTCCCTTCCGCTGGTCTTTTCGAGATGATACGGCAAAACCGGGACGCGGGCGAGCGCGGCGGAGGCTTCAGCCGGTCCCGAGCAGCAGGTCGCGGATCGCCGCGGGCTCGCGCAACAGGCGGCCCAAGGTCGACACTGCGGCATCGATCGCCTGCGCGTATTTTTTCGCTCCGCCGAACCGCGCCAACGTTTCCGGCGGGACGAATTTGATCAACAGATCGGCGGTGCCCGGCGGGACCCCGACAAAATGCACCATGACCATGCCGAAATCCCTGAGCAATAGCATCGACAGGGCTGCTGAAGCCTCGTAGGGCACGATCGGAGGCCGGGCGAGACCGCCGCGCTCCATCGCCAGTTCGAGGATGTCGTCGGCCGATAATTGCACGGTCGTCGGCGTCTCGCGCAGGCGATTGCCGAAGATCGGGCGCAATTCGCCGGCGATCTCGCGGGTTGTCGCGATCAGCGCTGCGACGCGCGCCGGGTCGTAGTGCGCCAATGTGCGCACGACCGCGGGGTAGAGCATCTGCCGCGCCTCCATGCCGAACTCGAACCCGGTCGCGCGGATCTGCGCGACGAGATCCTTGCGTCCGGCGAGGAGGCCGAGCCGCGGTCCTTTGGTGCCGTATTTGTCGAGACCGGTGGCGCCGAGATCGGCGCCCAGTTCGAGCGTGCGCGGCTGATCGAACGCCGGCCCGACCCGCGCGCCGCCGGCGTCGTCGACATAGACGAGGGCGCCCTTGTCGTGGGCGAGCCGCATGACCGTGCGGATGTCCCCGACCGGCATCAGATCGTAGGTGACCGCGAGCCGGGTCAGCACGACGAGCCGCACCCCGCTCTCGCCGGCGAGCGCGGCGCGGAACTCCGCGAGCCCGGCGGTGTCGACAAAGCGCGCGCCGGCGCGGGAAGCGGCGCGCAACACGGAGGGGTGGCTGTGGCTCGCCGAGACGCCGATGACGACCTCGCCCGGCCTGACCAGGGCGAGATGCGTCGCCATCGTCGCGCCGGTGAGGCGGTTGAAGACGGCGACGTCGTCGCGCTCCCTGGCGCCGCCGAGGTGGTCGAGAGCGAGGCTTTTGAGGCGCTCGAAACAGAGCGCCGGGGCGATCTCGTCGTCGGCGAAAGCAAGCTCTTCGGCTTCCATCGGCAGGCCGTGTTCGAGCCCGGTGAAGATGGCGATGTTCTGCGCGCCGTGCCGGCGGATCAGCGACCAGGCGATTTCGAGCTTGCGGAAATCGTCCGCGGTGCCGGTGAGGATTTGGCCCCGCGCATAGGACAGGTTCGGCGCGTGGGTATTGCCAAAGCGATCGGTCGCCATCTCCGCCTCCGTTGGCCGGTCCGCGCAAGGCGGGTACTATAGCCCGGTTCGGCATTCCCGCCGAGGCCGCAGGGCGGTCGCGGGGTTTCGAGGAGAGGATCGCTGACCGAGCAGCCGCAACCGCACGACCTGCCGCAGGACCGGCTCGAAGCCTGGTTGGGCGCCCATATCCCAGGCTTTCGCGGGCCGCTCGCGGCCGAGCGTTTCGCCGGCGGCCAGTCGAACCCGACCTACCGGCTCCGCGCCGCCTCGGGGGATTACGTGTTGCGCCGCAAACCGGTCGGGCACCTGTTGCCGAGCGCGCACGCGGTCGACCGCGAATACCGGGTCATGCAGGCGCTCTCCGGGACCGCGGTGCCGGTGCCGCGGGTCCATGCCCTGTGCGAGGACGACGCGGTCATCGGCAGCGCCTTTTACGTCATGGAGTTTCTCGACGGCCGCATCTTCTGGGATCAGCGATTGCCGGAGCAGAGCCCGGCCGAGCGGCGGGCGATGTTCGACTCGATGAACGCGGTCATCGCGGCTCTGCATGCGCTCGACCATGAGGCTCTTGGGCTTGCCGATTTCGGCCGTCCCGGCAATTACATGGGGCGCCAGATCGCGCGCTGGAGCCGGCAATATCAGGCCTCGGAAACCGAAAAGCAGCCGGCGATGGACGCCCTGATCGCCTGGCTGCCGCGCCATCTGCCGCCCGAGGCCGCGCCGCGTCTCGTCCATGGCGACTATCGCATGGACAATCTGATCTTTCACCGGACCGAGCCGCGCGTCATCGGCGTGCTCGATTGGGAATTGTCGACGATCGGCGATCCGCTGGCCGACTTTGCCTATCATGCGATGACGTGGCGGGTGACGCCGGAACTCTTCCGCGGCCTCTCGGGGATCGATTTCGCCGCGCTCGGCATTCCGACCGAAGCCGAATACGTCGCCGCCTATTGCCGGCGCGTCGGGCGCGGAGCGATCGCCGACTGGGGTTTCTATATCGTCTACAGCCTGTTCCGCATCGCCGCGATCCTGCAGGGCATCGCCCGGCGCGCAATCGACGGCACCGCGGCGAGCGCCGAGGCGGCCGCCGTCGGACGCCTTGCGCGCCCGCTCGGCGAGCAGGCCTGGGAACTCGCCCGCACGCTCGGGCCGTGAGCCGCGCAGATCACCAGCAAAGGGAATGAGACATGGCAGGCATGTTGGAGGGCAAGGTCGCGCTCGTCACCGGGGCGGGCGGCGGCATCGGGCGCGAGATCGCGATCGCGATGGGCAAGGCCGGCGCCAAGGTCCTGATCAACGACATCGGCGCCTCGCTCGCCGGCGAGGGCCGCTCGGGAACCCCGGCCGAGGAAACCAAAAAGCTGATCGAGGCGGCCGGCGGCGCGGCCGCGATCAACACCGACTCGGTCGCCGAATGGAGTTCGGCGCAGAAGATCATAGAGGCCGCGCTCGACCATTTCGGCCGGCTCGATGCGGTCGTCAACAATGCCGGCATCCTGCGCGACGCGATCTTTCACCGGATGAGCCCGGAAGACTGGCTCGCGGTCATCTCGGTCCATCTGAACGGCAGTTTCTTCGTCAGCCGCGCCGCCGCCGACCAGTACCGCAAGCAGGAAAGCGGCGCTTTTGTCCACGTCACCAGCACCTCGGGCCTGATCGGCAATATGGGCCAGGCCAATTACGCTTCGGCCAAGCTCGGCATCACCGCCCTGTCGAAGGCGATCGCGATCGACATGAGGCGCTTCAACGTGCGCTCCAATTGCCTGTCGCCCTGGGCCTGGAGCCGGATGACGCAGTCGATCCCGGCGACGACGCCGGAGCAGCGCGAGCGGGTCGCCAAAATTCAGCGCATGACCCCCGACAAGAACGCGCCGATGGCGGTCTTTCTCGCCTCCGACGCGGCGCGCGAGGTGACGGGCCAGGTTTTCGGTACGCGTCTCAACGAGATCTATCTGTTCAGCTCGCCGCGGCCGATCCGCACATTGCACCGCTCCGAGGGATGGACGCCGGAAGCGATCGCCGAGCACGCCTTGCCGGCCTTGCGGCCGTCCTTCATGCCGGTCGACCGCTCCGACGAAGCCTTCCCCTGGGACCCGATCTGAAAGAGGCGGCGGAATGCGCCTAAAGGCTTTTCCGCCCTACGGTTCTGGCGTAGGGCGGAAAAGCGCAGCGCATTCCGCCAATGTTACTCCGCGTCTCTGTGAGGAAGCGGCCAGGCGAAGCTCAATTCGTGGCCGTCGGGATCGGTGATGTGGAAATAGCGCTCGCCCCAGGGGGCATCGCGCGGTTCCGCCTGCGGCCGGCATCCCGCGGCGACGAGCCGGCGGTAGAGCCCGTCGACATCCGACTCGTAAAAGATGACCCGGCCCCACCACGACCATTCGCGATCCGAAGGCGCGGCGATCAGATTGAGAAAATTCCCGCCGGCGCGAAAGCTGGTGAATGTCGCCTCCTCGCCGCCATAGAGGATCTCGAAGCCGAGCATGCGGTAGAAGCGCACGGCCCGGCGCATGTCGTGGGTGGCGAGGGTCACCGCGCTGAGCCGTTCGATCATCGCCGTCCTTCCGTCATTGCTGCCGACAACGGCGCCGGTTTCGGGTTGGTTCAGAGCTTGCCGAGGCGCTTCGCAGGCCCCACGCCGCCGTCAAAAACAGCGTAATTTCGCGCCCCGCCGCCCGCTTCGGCGCCGGAAAGCCGCAGAAAACCTCGGTTCAGGCGGCCTACAACCGTGATCGGGGGGCAAAAAAACAGCGTAATTTGGCATGCGGAACAATGAAATTCCGCCCGTTCCGGCCGGAAAACAATGAAAATTGCGCCGCCCGGGAGCGGCTTTTCGGGGCTGCGGATCGCACACTTAAAGGTTGCAAAGGACGGGCGCCGCATCACCCCACCTCGGTCCTCCCCCATCAAGAGGGAGGGAGAGGGGCGGGGCCGGCTTTGCTCACCCGCCGTAGAACACGTTGTCGCCGAGCTCCTTCATTTCGAGGATCGCGGCGTCGGGACGGCCTTCGATCGGCTTTGGCAGATGCGCCTCGACGACCTCGCCGACGACGATGTGATGGTCGCCCTGCTCGACAATCTGGGTCACCTTGCATTCGACCGCGGCCGTGGCGGCCTCGAGGATCGGCGCGCCGGTCGTGCCCTTGTGGAAGGCCTGGCCGCTGATCTTGCCGCCCTCAAGCTGGGCCGGCTTGAAGAAGGTGAAGGCCATGCCCTTCCCGTCTTTGCCCAGCATGTTGAGGGCGAAGTTCCGCGTGTTCTTGACGATCTGATAGGCGCCGCTGTCGGTCTTGACGCCGACGACGACCAGCGGCGGGTTGAACGCGGTCTGCGTCACCCAATTGACCGTCGCGGCGGCGACGTTGCCCTTGCCGTCATCGGCGGTCAGTACGTAGATCCCGTAGGGGATCATGCGCAAGGCGGTCTTTTTGGCGTCCTGGTTCATCGCATCGTTCCTTCTGTCGGGCGGTTCGGGGTCTGCCCGATCATAACGCAAAACCGCCGGCCGGCGCGCACGCGGAATCGCCGCGGGGCGGCTTGACAGGGGCGCGCGACAGCCCCCTGATGCGGCCGCACAACAGCGAGGCGAGCATGAAGTTCGGCGATTTTCTGTTTCCCGACAGCCGCGACCCCGAGCGCGACGGCGTCGTCATCGACGAGACGCTCGCCGAGGCAAAACTGGCGGACGCGCTCGGGGCCGACGTCATCTGGCTCGCCGAGCATCATTTCGACGGGATCTGCGCCTATGTCGATCCGATCGTCATGGCCGGCGCGCTCGCGCCCCTGCTCAAGCAGGCGACGCTCGGCTTCGCCGTAGCGCAGGTCGCCTTGCACCACCCGATCCGCCTCGCCGAGCAGATCGCAATTCTGGACAATCTGCTGAAGGGCCGGCTGATCGTCGGGCTCGGCCGCGGCAGCTCCTACAATATCTACGACTATCAGGGCTTCGGCATCGATCACCATGAGGCGCAGGAGCGCCTCGACGAGGCCGAGGACATCATGCTGAAGGGGTGGACCGGCGGCGGCTTTGCCCATCACGGCCGGTACTGGAACCTCGACGTGCCGCTGTTGCGCCCCCGGCCTTACACAAGGCCGCACCCCCGGATTGTGCGCGCCGCCTCGACCGAAGCCTCGATGCTGGCCCTGGCGCGTCAGGGCCGGCCGTTTCTGCTGAACTTGCAGACATTAGAGGTGACGCGCCGGCGTTTTGACCTCTACCGCGCGACATTGCGGGAGATCGGCTGGGACGAGGAGCGGATCGCGTGCAACCTTGACGAGTGCTGGGTGTGGCGCAACGTCTTTGTCGCCGAAACCGACGCCGAGGCCGAGCGCGTCGGCGTCGCGGCTTTCCAGGCGATGACCGCGGCGCGGGCGGAGATGCGCAACCGCATCTGGCGCGAGACCGGGATGCGGATTGCGGTACCCGAGAGCGATTTGCCCGACGCGCGCGGCAATCTCGGTTACGGCGTGATCTGCGGCGCCCCGGCGACGGTGGCCGAGAAGATCGCCGAACTCGACGCGCTCGGGATCGGCGGGATCATCCTCACATTCCGCCTCGGGCCATTGCCGCACGAGCAGGCGGCACAGAGCCTCGAACTGTTCATGCGCAAGGTTGCGCCGCAGTTCCGCCGCCCGCCCGCCGCCTGAACAACGCTCGCAAGCGACCAAAAAGGGAGACAACGCGATGAAACGCCTGCTGACGTTTCTCGGCGCGCCGTTATTGGCCGCCGCGATCATCGCCCTTGCGGCGCCGGCCCCGGCCGCCGAGCCGCCGATCCGCATCGGTTTCGGATTGGCCTTGACCGGCTCGCTCGCCGCCAACGGCAAGATGGCGCTGCTCGGCATGCAAATCTGGCGCGACGACATCAACAAGAAGGGCGGCCTCCTCGGGCGGCCCGTCGAGTTCGTCACCTACGACGATCAGAGCAATCCGGCGACCGTGCCGGGCATCTACACAAAGCTGCTCGACGTCGACAAGGTCGACCTCGTCGTCAGCGGCTACGGCACCAATATGATCGCGCCGGCGATGCCGGTCGTGATCCAGCACAACCGGACCTTCCTGTCGTTGTTCGGGCTCGCGGTCAATGCGCAGTTCCATTACCCGCGCTACTTCACGATCACGCCGACCGGGCCCGACGCGCCGATCGCAGTGACGAAGCCGTTCTTCGAGGTCGCCATGGCCCAGAACCCGAAGCCCAAGACCCTGGCGATCGTCGCCGCCGACGCCGAATATCCGCGCGCCGCCTCGGCCGGGGTGCGCGAGGACGCCAAGACCTTCGGCCTGCAGATCGTCTACGACAAGACCTATCCGCCGACGACGACCGACTACACCCCGATCCTTCATGCGGTGCAGGCGACCAAACCGGATGCAGTGTTTGTCGCCTCCTATCCGCTCGACACGGTCGGCATTGTGCGCGCCGCCCACGAGGTCGGGCTCGACACCAAGATTTTCGGCGGCGGCATGGTCGGATTGCAGACGACCTCGATCAAGACCGAATTGGGGCCGCTGATGAACGGCATCGTCAATTACGATTTCTGGCTGCCGGCGCCGACAATGCGGTTTCCCGGGGTCATGGATTTCCTGCAGAAATACCAGGCGCGAGCGGTAAAGGAGGGGGTCGACCCGCTCGGCTATTATCTCGGGCCCTGGGGCTATACCTATCTGCAGGTATTGGGCGAGGCGGTCGAGGGGTGCAAGTGCCTCGACCAGAACAAGCTCGCCGATTACCTGCGCAGCCACACGTTCAAGACGGTGATGGGCGACATCGCGTTCGGCCCCGACGGCGAGCTGTCGCAGCCGCGGGCCTTGATGGTGCAGTTCCAGCACGTCAAGGGCAACGACCTCGACCAGTTCAAGGGCGGCAAGAACCCGATCATCGTCTGGCCGAAAAAATACCAGGACGGAAAGGTGATCTACCCGTACACGGCGGCGCGAAATTAGCGCTGATGAGGACGGCATGAGCGTAAGCATTGCCGAGGCGCGGTGGCCCGCCGATGCCTCGGCAATGGCGGCGCTGCTGCGCGAATATGCGAGCCATGCGGCCGCGCTCGGCTACGATCTCACCTTCCAGGGATTTGCCGCCGAACTCGCGGGTCTGCCCGGACCCTATGTGCGGCCGCACGGGCTCCTGTTGATCGCCCGCTCGGGCGCGGGAGCCGCCGGTTGCGCCGGTTACCGGCCGCTTGCCGAGGGGATCTGCGAGATGAAGCGGCTCTATGTGCGGCCGGGCTTTCGCAGGCAGGGGATCGGCGAGCGGTTGTGCCGGGAATTGATCGGCAGGGCGCGCGAGTGCGGCTATCGGGCGATGCGGCTCGATACCGGAGCAGCGATGCAGTCCGCCCGCCGGCTCTATGCCGCACTCGGCTTCGCCGCGATCCCGCCCTATTACGAGACCCCTTACGATACGCTCTGCTTGGAATTATCGCTTGCCGGTCCGGTGTAGGGCGGAAAAACGGAGAGGCTAGACAAGAATTCCTCCTCGCCGTTCCTTGTCTTCTCACTCCAGTGAAAGCCCTGGCGTCAGCACATATTTTTGGTTTATTGTATCAAGTAATTGTTTATATTTATTTTGATCGTCATTCCCGCGCAAGCAGGAAGCCAGGGACCCGAGCGCTCCAGCGCTTGCCCTGGACCCCCGCTCCCCGCTTTCGCGGGGACAAGCTTCGCGGGGGTGACGATAAGGGATTGTACAAGAATAATCGCTATGAAGTCATATCGTCATGCCCGGGCTCGTCCCGGGTATCCACGCGGCAGGGCCAGCATCAAGCCTTTAAAAGATATTGTGTGATGCAGACGCGTGGATGGCCGGATCAAGTCCGGCCATGACGCTGTATTGCGACTGAGGCAATGCAATCATTTTCTGACGATGCCTAAACTTCTGAGGCGGCGAGTCATGTTTCCGGACGGACACTCAAGTATTCGCCGGTACGGCACCCAACTTCGCGGCGCGACGATGGCTCAGCAGGTCTCAGCGGCCATCCACGGAGTAGGCCAGCAGGACGTTTCCGGGCGTACCGCCCCAGGCGCCGGATCCCGAATCCACATAGAGCATGCCGCCGGCGACGACCGCGCCCGGCCCGTCGATCGAGCCGCCATGGGCGACAATGCCGTTGACGGTGCGGTACTCGCCCTTTGTGTCCACATCCCATACGATGCGGCCGTCCTCCGCAGCATAGGCGCGCAGATGACCGTCAAGACCGCCGGAGAACACAATGCCTGGGATGGCCGTGACGGCGGCCGACTGGGCAGGACCGCACCCCGGAACGTCATGGCAGCCTGGATGCGGTGTCCGCCAGACTTCTTCGCCGGTGTCGAGCCTCAACGCATGCAATCCGCCGCCGGCCCTGCTGTCCAGCAATCGTGCCAATCTCGGGTTGAACGGCAATCTCTGCGCACCGGGCGTGCCCGCCGGGACGATGCGAAATTTGGTGTCCGACACTGCGACGTAAATCTTACGATCATCGACGGCCGATCCCCATTGCACGCCGCCCAGCGGGCCGCCGCGTCCGACCCGCTTCTGCCACAGGATCGCCCCGCGGCGATCGGGATCGACAGCCGTCACCATGCCCGATTTCTGTCCGGCGATCAGCGCGCGCCTGCCGTTGGGAAGACTGACAAGGATCGCGGAGGATCCAAAATCGAGGTCCGGCCCTTTGACCGCGGGGCAATTCGATCCCGGTCGCGCCGCAGACCGCACAACGCAGGCGAGGTTGAACGCATCGCCCGCAGTCACCTGACGCGACCAGGCCAATTTGCCGGAGGCCGCGTCAAAGGCCAGGATGGCATCGGAAGTGTCCGTCGTCGGATCCGAGTAATTGTCGCCCGTGGTCGCGTAGACCATGCCTTTGGCGGCATCAAAAGCCGGCGACGACCAGATGGCGGCGCCCGAAGGTCCCATCCGTCGGATGCCGGCGGCGTTGATCGTGCCCGGCTTCGGCTCCTGCGCGATCGTATAGCTCTTCCAAAGCAGCTTTCCCGTCAGTGCGTTCAACGCGACGATGCTGCCGCGGAAGCTGCAGCACGCATAATGCGGATTGGCGCCGGCGGCTTCTTCATGGGATGAAACCGGCACGAACAGCGTCGTCCCTGCCAGAGTTGGCGCGCCGGTGATCACCGCGAACGGATGATCCTCAACGCGGATCGTCCAGAGCGGCTTTCCGGTCAGGGCGTCGACGGCATGAACATTCGCGTGCAGGTCGCCAAAATAGGCCACCCAGCCGGCCGAGCCCTGTCCAATGGTGATCGCCGAGCGCACCGGCGCTCCGGCGTCGCGTTCCCAGTAGATGCATCCGCGCCTGGCGTCGAGCGCATAGACCTTTCCGCTTTGGCTGCCGACAAAGATGCGGCCGCCGATGACCGTCGGTTGGGCATAAGAACGATTGGCGCCCGGGAAGCCAAAGACCCATTTCAGCTTGAGCCGTGGCACGTCTCCGGCAGCGAGCTGCGCCATCGCCGCCGACTGGAAACGGTGCTGCGCAGGATCGGCGCCCCAGCCGTTCCAATGGGGCGCGCTCAGCGGTTTGGTAAAGGCCGGAGCAGCGGTCGAACAGAAACCGCTCGGCGGTGGGGAACCGGCTTCTTGAGTCATGGCCCGATATGGATGTGCCGCGCAGAGAAGGGACGCCAGCGCGAGAGTCGCACCGATGAGGCGGCCATGGGCCGCTTTCATGCCGTGTTCCCTCGATATCTCTTGCGCAGCCCGCCGTCACACCCCAAACGTGAAACGGGTGCCGGTATTGGAGGCGACAAGCTGTTCCGGCATGCGCTGCTGCATCGCGGCGATGAACTTGCTGCCGCTGCAATGCATCGGGATCACGAGGTCGGGCGCGAAGCGGGCGAGTTCGTCGACTGTGTGCTCGACATAATCGTTGGGCGCCGGGCCCAAATGAAACCCGCCCAGCACCGCATGCAGTTTGTCGACCCCGGACACCGCGATCGCGGTCTCGATCGTGTTGATCAATCCGGAATGGCCGCAGGACGAGATCACGACGAGCCCGCGTCCCTGCACGACATAACAGGTCGCATGCTCGTCCGGGTGCTGATTGGGGACGAGGCGGCCCGCGCGTTCGGCCTCGCTGAAATGGCCGGAATCCTCGGGTGCGACAAAGGTGTTTTCGAGCACGTGCTCGAACGAGCGGCGGGCGATCGGTCCGGTTGTGAAGGCGCCTTCCAGGGCTCGCGCCGCGTCGCAACAGATGGTCGCGACATGGGCGGCGTCGAGCGCAGCGCGGTCGAGCCGGCCCATCGAGACGGCGCCGCCCTCTCGTCCTTTCAGCCATTGCTCGCCGAAATAGCTCTCGCCTCCGGCATAGAGCTTGATATCGGAGTGCATCCGGTTGCGGTGATGGGCGACAAAGCCGGTGAGTCCGCCATAATGGTCGAGATGCCCGTGGCTCAGGATCAGCCCGTCGAGCCGCGCCGGGTCGAGACCCAGCAAATCGAAGTTGCGGATCAGGACCTCGGGGGTGAAGCCGAAATCGAGCAGATAGCGCGTGCGCTCGCCGCCGCGCACGGATTCGAGATGGAGCGACAATCCCCATTCGCCGGCGAGCGTCGAGCGCTCGTGGCCGCGGATGCGCCGCGTGTGCTCGATCGCGAGCAGCGGGTGGGTCGCGTCGGCCATGAACAGGTCGTAACGGGAATCGACGACGACGCGGACTTCGAGACTGTCGACGAGGGGCGCTGTGAAGGGCTCTTGATCCATCGCGATCTCTCCCTGGGCTCGCCCCCGATCGTAGCACAAGGGCCTGGCGGCGGATAAACTTCGCGCGGCCAAGGAAAAGCGGGAGGAGGGCGGCAATGACGGCGCGGCAACAGATGCGGCGGCTGATCGCGCAGAGAGGCTATACGATGGTGCCGGGCGCCTATGACACGTTGACGGCGCGGCTCGTCGAGGCGGCCGGGTTTGCCGCGGTGTATCTGACCGGCGGCGGCTATTCGCGGGCCAACGGCTATCCCGATATCGGGCTTTTGACGCTCGGCGAGAATGTGCGCTTTATCGGTCTGACGGTCGAGGCGGTCGGCATCCCCGTTATAGCTGACGCCGACACCGGCTACGGCAATGCGATCAACGTGATCCGCACCGTGCGCGAATACGAGAAGGCGGGGGTCGCGGCCTTTCACATCGAGGACCAGGTGTCGCCGAAGAAATGCGGCCATTACGAAGGGAAGGACGTGATCGCGACGGCCGAGATGGTCGGCAAGATCAAGGCCGCGGTCGACACCCGACGCGATCCCGATCTCGTCATCATCGCCCGCTCGGACGCCCGCGCGATCGAAGGGCTCAATGCGGCGATCGACCGCGTCAACGCCTATCTCGAAGCCGGCGCCGATGTCGGCTTTGTCGAGGCGCCGCAGAGTGTCGAGGAACTGCGCATTGTCGGCCGCAGCCTGACGAAGCCGGCGCTCGTCAACGTATTCGAGGGCGGCAAGACGCCGATGGTGCCGGCCGCGGACCTCGAAGCGATGGGCTTTCGCCTCGGCATCTATCCCTCGCAGACCCACCGCGCCGCGATCCGCGCCGCGCAAAAGGTCCTGGCGGCGCTGAAGGCGGACGGCGACACAAACCGTATCGAAAGCGACCTCGCCACCTTCCAGGAGCGCGAGGAAGCGGTCGGCA
Organism: Allostellaceae bacterium; assembly: GCA_035252905.1. Lineage (GTDB taxonomy): Bacteria > Pseudomonadota > Alphaproteobacteria > ATCC43930 > CGMCC-115725 > AP-15. The sequence goes on from DATFCQ010000251.1 coordinate 14,807, forward strand.
CCGCCCGGTGGCGCGCGTTGGAGGAGAAGTATTTAGAGGTCGAGCCGTAAGCCCCCACCCCGGCCCTCCCCCGTGGACACGCTGACAGGGGTAGGTATCGGGTCATAGCGGCGTATAGAAGACTGTCATTCCGGGGCGCGGGCACAGCCCGCGAGCCCGGAACCCATGCACACAGGCCTTTGTCTGCCCTGGTAAAGCCGGTGTTCATGGCTTCCGGGCCCGGCGCTTCGCGCCGTCCCGGAATGACGAGTTCTACTGTAAGATCAAGCTAATAACCATCTCCCACTCGGCCATACCTATCCCTGTCAGCCGTGGACACGGGGGAGGGAGATCCTCGTTCCCTCCCCCGCGTGCGGGGGAGGGACAGGGTGGGGGCTGCTCGCTGCTTACACCACCGGCGAGCGGCCGCCGTCGACGTTGATCGCGCAGCCGGTCACATAGGAGGCGGCGTCGGAAGCGAGGAAGGTCGCGACATTGGCGAATTCCTCGGCGCGGCCCATGCGGCCGAGCGGCACTCCGCGCCCGGCCTGTGCGATGTAGTCTTCGAGCGAGACGTTGGTGCCCTCGCGGCGGTGGCGGCGCACGATCTGATCGCTGACGATGACGCCGACGTGCAGGGAATTGGCCAATACGTTGTAGGGCGCGCCTTCCTGCGACAGGGCCTTGGTGAAGGCCATCTGGGCGGCGCGGCTGACCGAGGTCGGGGCGCTGTCCGCGCCGGGCGCCTTGGCGCCGATATTGAGGACGCTGATGATGCGGCCCCAGCGGCGCTCCTTCATCTGCGGGAAGATAAGGCGGCAGAAGCGGATCTGCGCGAACAGTTTGAGATCGAGATCGGCCTGCCACATCTCGTCGGTCAGGGTCTCGGAGGGTCCGCGCGTCGACTGCCCCGCATTGTTGACGTAGATGTCGATCTTGCCGAACTCCGACATGATCTGGTCGTAGGTCCGGCGGATGGCGTCGGCCTTTGACACGTCGCAGCTGAGCGCCGCGACCTTGCGCCCCGGGGCGCCGGCCTCAATCTTGGCCTTGGCTTCGGCGAGCGTGCCCGGATCGCGCGCCAGGATCGCGACATCGGCGCCCGAGCGCGCATATTCCTCGGCGATCGCCAGACCCAGCCCCTTGCTGCCGCCGGTGACGACGGCGCTCCTGCCGTCCAGTCGGATTTCCATTTCTGAACTCCTTCTCCAGGGTTGCGAAAACGGTTCACGCGGCGGTCAGCCGGTCGATTTCCGTCATGTCTTCGGGCGACAAGGCCCAGGAGACGGCCTTGACGTTCTGCTCGACCTGCGCGGCGCGCGTCGCGCCGGCGATGACGCTGGCGACCGCCGGCCGGCGGGCGAGCCAGCTCAATGCGAGGTCGAGCAGGCTCTTGCCCCGCGACGCGGCGAATTCTTCGAGGCGCTCGACGACGTCCCAGTTCGCCTCCGTCAGATAGCGCTCGGCGAGCCGCGGCGTGGTCACGAGGCGCGCCCCCGGCGGCCCCGCCGCGCCACGCCGGTATTTGCCGGTCAACAGCCCGCTCGCCAATGGCGAGAACGGGATCAGCCCCAACCCATAAGCCTCGATCATCGGCAACATGTCATGGTCGAGGCGGCGCGCGAGCAGGCTGTATTCCTCCTGGCACGAGACGAAATGTTCGAGCCCGAGAGAGTTCGCGGTCCACTGCGCCTCAACGACCTGCCAGGCCGAGAGCGTCGAGCAGCCGATATAACGGATTTTGCCGCTATGGACGAGATCGTCGAGGGCGCGCAGGGTTTCCTCGATCGGGGTCAGCGGGTCGGGCTGGTGCAACTGGTAAAGATCGATCCAATCGGTCCTGAGCCGCCTGAGACTGGCCTCGACCGCCGTGACAATGTAGCGGCGCGAGGCGCCCGTGAGCCTGCCCTCGGCGTCCATCGGCCGGCCGAACTTGCTCGCGAGTACAATGTCCTTGCGCCGCTCGCCGAGGAGGCGCCCCAAAATCTCCTCCGAGCTGCCGCGCGGGTCGCCATAGGTGTCGGACTCGTCAAAAAAAGTGACGCCGAGATCGAGCGCCTTGTGCACGACCTCGCGCGCCGCCGCGAAATCGGCGCGCACGCCGAAATTGTTGCACCCCAACCCGACAAGCGAGACGCGCAGGCCCGATCTGCCCAGATTGCGCTGTTCCACCGATCCCCCTCTTCCCCATCGGCCCGAACTTTGGGCGCCGCGGCCGCAGTATAGGCATGCGGCGGGGAAGGGGGCAATTTGCCTGGGCCGACGGCGGATTGCGTTTGCCCCGAAGAGTGGAATCAGGCAGACAGCCGGCAGCACCTTATGGAGGACGTGGTCCATGGACGAGAAGGAGCAGGGCGGGCGGCCGTCGCGCTTGTGGTATCTGCTGCTCTTGGTCCCGTTCGTCGCGATGATGTGGGTCGGGAGCTACAACCGGGCCGAGCCGGGCTGGGGCGGCGTCCCCTTCTTTTACTGGTATCAGATGCTGTGGATCCTGATCGGCGCGGCATTGACCGTGATCGTCTATTTCGCGACCCGGGAATAGGAGGCGGCCATGCCTGTCCACGGGATCGCTCTCGGCGTCTTTATCGCGCTGTTTGTGCTGATCACGGTGCTCGGCTTTCTTGCCGCACGCTGGCGCCGCGGCGATCTTGACCTCTTGCACGAATGGGGCCTCGCCGGCAGCCGCTTCGGCACGCTCGTCACCTGGTTCCTGTTGGGCGGCGACCTCTACACCGCCTATACCTTCATCGCCGTGCCGGCCTTGATGTTCGGGGCGGGAGCGCTCGGCTTCTTTGCCGTGCCCTATACGATCATCGTCTATCCGATCGTCTTTGCGGTATTTCCGCGCCTGTGGTCTGTGTGCCGCCGGAACGGCTTCATCACCGCCGCAGATTTTGTGCGCGGCCGGCACGGCAACCGCACCCTGGCCCTGATGATCGCATTGACCGGGATCGCCGCGACGATGCCCTATATCGCGCTGCAACTGGTCGGCATTCAGGTCGTCATTGCCGGGCTCGGCCTCGAAGGATCGGGGGCATGGGCGGATCTGCCGCTGATCATCGCCTTCGTGATCCTTGCCGCCTACACCTATACAAGCGGTCTGAGGGCGCCGGCGGCAATCGCGATCGTCAAGGATCTGCTGATCTGGGCAACAGTCATCGCCGCGGTCGTCGTGATCCCGCTGCAGCTCGGCGGCTACGGCAAGATCTTCGCTGCGGTGCCGCCGGCGAAACTGCTGTTGCCGGCGCCCAAGGGCGATACGCTCGGCCTCTACAGTGCCTATGCCACCCTGGCGCTGGGCTCGGCTCTCGCATTGTTCCTCTATCCGCACTCGGTGACCGGCGTGCTGAGTTCGAGCAGCCGCCACGTCGTCGCCCGCAACGCCGCCCTATTGCCGGCCTACAGCTTTCTGTTGGCGTTGATCGCGCTGCTGGGCTTCATGGCGCTTGCCGCCGGCGTCGCGCACGACCCGGCCTTTGCCGCGCTGTTCAAGCGGCACGGGGCCAATGCGGCGGTGCCGGCACTGATCCTGAAGATGTTCCCGTCGTGGTTCGCCGGAATCGCCTTCGCCGCGATCGCGATCGGCGCATTGGTGCCGGCGGCGATCATGGCGATCGCCTCGGCCAATCTATGGACGCGCAACATCTATCGCGAATACATCCGCCCGGCCTGCACCCCCGCGCAGGAAGCGCAGATGGCGAAGCTCGCCTCGCTGGTCGTCAAATTCGGCGCGCTCGTCTTCGTCATTTTCCTGCCATTGCAATACGCGATCGAACTGCAGCTCCTGGGCGGGATCTGGATCATCCAGACCTTGCCGGCGGTGATCGGCGGACTGTTCACCCGCTGGTTTCACGACCGCGCCTTGTTCGTCGGCTGGCTCATCGGCATTGTCGTCGGCACTGTGATGGCGGCTGCGATCGGGTTCAAGCCGATCTATCCGATCGTCGTCGGCGGCTTCGGCTTCCCCTGCTATATCGCGCTGGCGACGCTCGTGTTGAATGTCGTCGTGGCGATCGTGCTGACGCCGGTATTCGATATGCTCCATGCCGGGCGCGGACGCGACGAAACCGAGGCCGCGCATTACGTGTGAAAAGCCGAGGCGGGGATTAGGCCTCCCGATCGGCTCGATAATGATTGGCCAAGCTGAGCGTCAGCTCCCGGTAATGGCGTGCTTCCTCGGGATTGCCTCGGCGGGGAACGCAGGCCTGACCAAAATGTTGGTAACTGCCCAGGTAGGCTACCGGACTTCCGTGCCGATCCGGCGGGCGCGGAGCGCGAGTTTGCGGGGCGGGGGTGGGATCGGCGTAAATTGTGATTGACACGGGTCTGACTTGTCGGTTCCTGGATCGCATGGATAGAG
>DATFCQ010000252.1:0-8270 GCA_035252905.1 Allostellaceae bacterium
GAACGTGCGGTTGGTGTCGCGCGCGGCAAACCGCCCGTCGTTGAAGGACACATTCTCCACCGCGGTGCCCATCACCAGCGCGGCAATCTCTTTTCCTTTCCCAATCAGGTCGACCGCTGCCTTGGAAAAAACCGTGGCGGCATGGCGCATCGAGCGGCCGGAATGCGAGCCGCCGCCGACGCTGACGACGTCGGTGTCGCCCATGACGATGTCGATCGTGTCGATCGGCACCTCGATCAGCGCGGAGACAACCTGGGCAAAGCTCGTCTCGTGGCCCTGGCCGCTCGGCCCGGTGCCGATCACGACCTTGACCCGCCCCTCCGGGGTCACGGTCCATTCGGTGCGCTCGTGCGGCGCCCCAATCGAGGATTCGACGTAATTGGCGAGCCCGAGGCCCAGCAATCGGCCGCGCGCCCGGGCCTCCTCGCGGCGGGCGGCAAAGCCGTCCCAGTCGGCCAGTCGCATTGCGAGGTCCATATTGGCCGCGTAGGTGCCGCTGTCATAGACCGCGCCGACCGGGTTCCGGTAGGGCATCTGTTCGGAGGGCACGAGGTTCTTGCGGCGCAGTTCCACGCGGTCGAAGCCGAACCGGCGCGCCGCCTCGTCGATCAGCCGCTCGATCGCATAGGTGACCTCGGGCCGGCCCGAACTGCGATAGGCGTTGGTCGGCATCGTATTGGTGAAGACCGCGCGCGAGCGCAGGCTGGCGACCGGGACGGCGTAGGGACCGGTGATCAGGGCCGAGCCCTTGCCGAGCGGCGAGAGGGACGCGCAGCGTGCCCCGACATTGCTGATGTTGTCGGCGCGCATCGCCAGAAACCGGCCATCCCTGTCGAGCGCCAGGGCCGCCCTGCTGACCAGATCGCGGCCCTGGAAATCGGACAGAAAGGCTTCGCTGCGGGTCGCCGTGTATTTGACCGGCCGGCCGAGCTTTTTGGCTGCCCACAGGACCAGCCCGAACTCGACATAGACGCGGTTGCGCGTGCCGAAATTGCCCCCGACATCGTAGGATAGGACGCGAACCTGATCCGGCCTGACACCGAGCACGGCGGCCAATTCGACCTTCTGCCGCACCGCCCCGCCGCTGCCGGCGACGAGCGTATAGCGGCCGGTTGCCGCGTCGTAATCGCCAAGGGCGGCGCGCGGTTCGAGCGGCACGCCGGTGACTCGGCCGACCGGGAACTCCATCGCAACGACGTGATCGGCGCGAGCAAATGCGCGTTCGGTCGCCGCTTCTTCGCCAAAATGCGTATCGACCAAGACATTGTCGGGCACCTCGTCCCACAGCGCCGGCGCGCCCGGGGTGAGAGCGGCTTCCACCCCGGCGACCGAGGGCAGTTCGTCATAGGCGACCGCGACCGCCTCGGCCGCGTCGCGCGCCTCGGCCAGGGTTTCGGCCACGACCATCGCCACCGCCTCGCCGACATGGCGCACCGTGTCGGTCGGCAACAGCGGCTGCGGGCCGATGAAGATCGCACCGCCGCCGGGCCCGGTCAGTTTCAGATCGGTGCGGGTCGAAGGCACCGGGCTGTGCGGGATGGACGCGAGCCCGTCGGCCCGGCAATCCGCCCCGGTGAAGACCCCGAGCACCCCCGGCAGGACCCGCGCCCGGGTCGCGTCGAGGCCGCGGATGCGGGCATGCGGATAAGGAGATCTGACAATTATTGCATAGACTTGTCCTGTTTTATTGAAGTCGTCCGTGAATTTTCCACGGCCGGTCAATAGGCGCCGGTCCTCGCGCCGTCGGATCGGCTGGCCGATCGCGCCGAGCCGCAGCCCGCCGGTGCGCCCGCCGTCGTCGTTCATCGCACTCCCTCCCCGTCCTTGTGCGGCATCGATTTGTCCGCTTCGCGCAGCAAGTCCCCGAAGCGGCGGAATTCCGCTTCCCGCGGCGAACTCTTGCGCCAGGCAAGGGCGATCTCGCGTGCGGCGGGAGCCGCGAGCGGCCGCGCCACCAGCCCCGACCCTTCGCTGATCTCGCTCTGCAGCGCCATCGCCGGCAGCAAGGTGACGCCAAGCCCGCCCGCCACCATCGCCACCAGGGTTTTGAGGCTTGTTCCCTGAAACACCTCGTGGCGGCCGGGCCCGGTCAGTTCGCAGGCTTCGAGCGCGTGGCGGCGCAGGCAATGTCCGTCTTCGAGCAACAGCATCTCGGCCTCCGAAAGGTTCGCCGGCGCGATCACCGGCGCCGTTGCGAGCGGATGGCCGGCCGGGCAGACCAGGAACAGATCGTCCTTGCCGATCTTCATCATCGCAAGATCGCCGGTCTCGTATGGAAGGGCCAGCACGATCAGATCAAGACGGCCCTCGTCGAGCCCGGCGATCAGGTCCGCGGTCTGTTCCTCGCGCAGATAGAGCCGCAGTTTCGGATGGCGCGCCCGCAATAGCGGCAGGACCGCCGGCAGCAGATAGGGGCCGATCGTCGGGATCACGCCGAGGCGCAATGCGCCCGACAGCGGTTCGCCGCGGCTCCGGGCGAGCGCCACCATGTCCTCGCTCTCACGCAAGAGCCGGCGCGCCCGGCCGACCAGTTCATGGCCGAGCGGAGTCAGCATGACGCGCCGCTTGGTGCGCTCGACCAGGGTGGCGCCGAGCGTCGCTTCGAGCTCCTGGATGCCGGCGCTCAACGTCGATTGGGTCACCGCGCAGGCCGCCGCCGCCCGCCCGAAATGCAGATGGTCGGCAAGCGCGCAGAGATAGCGCAATTGGCGCGGAGTGGGCAGATCGATCATCGGAAATTCCTATCAGTACAATTAAAATAATCTGTTGGAACGATTTATCAACCCACCCCATCTCTCCGACATACCGATGGAGGAGAAGAGAACATGCTGACAGTTGGCGACAGATTTCCCCGTTTCGCGCTGACCGCGGTGGGCAGCGGCGATGCGAAGACCGCCTTTGCCCCGGTGACCAATGAGAGCTTCGCCGGCAAGTGGCTGGTCGTTTTTGCCTGGCCGAAGGACTTCACTTTTGTGTGTCCGACCGAGATCCTCGGCTTCGACGCGATCGAAGGCGAGTTCCGCGACCGCGACGCGCAGCTCCTCGGCCTGTCGGTCGACAGCGACTACGTCCACCTCGCCTGGCGCCAGAGCCGCAAGGATCTCGGCCTCGTGACCTTCCCGTGGCTGTCCGATCAGAAGCGCGAACTGGCCTCGGCGCTCGGCATCCTCGACCACAACGAAGGCGTCTGCCTGCGCGCGACCTATATCGTCGACCCGGAGGGCATTATCCGCTATGCCGCGGTCAATGATCTGTCGGTCGGCCGCAACCCGCGCGAGGTCCTGCGCATCCTCGATGCGTTGCAGACCGACGAATTGTGCCCGTGCAACTGGCACAAGGGCGAGGAGACGCTGAAGGCGGCCTGACCCCTGTGTGCTCGCGGCGCCGTCCCTGAAGGCGGAGGGCGCCGCGCCTCTGACGGAGGTGAAGCGATGTCGATCGAAGCTCTGAAACAACGGCTTCCCGAATATGCGCGGGACCAGCGGCTCAACCTCGCCGCCCTCGTCGACGATGCGGTGCTGAGCGAGCAGCAGCGCTGGGGCACACTCGTCGCCACCGCGCTCGCCTCGCGCAACCGCGAGGTCATCGCCGCGATCGTCGCCGAGGCCCGCGACCATCTTTCGCCCGAGGCGCTCGAAGCGGCCAAGGCGGCCGCTTCGGTCATGGCGATGAACAACATCTACTACCGTTTCACCCATATGGCCGAAGACCCGGACTACCGGACGATGCCGGCGCGCCTCAGGATGAGCGTCATTGGCCGGCCCGGCGTCGACAAGCGCGATTTCGAATTGTGGGCGCTGGCGGTGTCGGCGATCAACGGCTGCGGCGCCTGCATCGTGGCGCACGACCAGGCCTTGAAACAGGCCGGAGTCACCAAGGAGGCGATCCAGCAGGCGGTCCGCATCGCCGCCGTCGTGCACGCCGTCGCCGCCACGCTCGACGGCGAGGCCGCGCTCGCGTCCTGAGAGCCTGCTTGAGTGAGTAAAGTGGCGGAATGCGCTCCGCTTTTCCGCCCTACACTATTCCCGACACGCATAGATCGTAGGGCGGAATAGCGTAGCGTATTCCGCCGACTGCGCGGTGCGACGACCAAACAGGCTGTAAGAGCAAGAGGAGAATGAACCAGTGAGTTCGCCGCATTCACCCCGCGCTTTGCGTGCCGCTACGCCGAACTGGCATCTGCCGTCTCCGCCGCCGCTGCCTACGCCGCCGACATCCGCGCCCGCCGCTTTCCCGGCCCCGAGCACTGCTTCGTGATGCGGTGAACAGGCCGCTTCAGCCGGCGGGCCGCCTTTTGCGAAGCCTCCGGCCGAGACCGAACCACCAAAGAGAAAACGTTCGGTGCAAGGCCTTTAGGCGATGCCGTTAAGGACAAAGTCGAAAATATCATAATTGCGCAATGAGCGGGTTGCCGCGCGTTCGCAATACTCGGCACGCAGCGGGTGCGACACGAGGAACGGCACCGTTCTTTCACCCTCGCCGCCATGCGAGCGCAGCGTATGGCCGGCGAGCGCCGACAGGTCGTGCCCGGCGCGGGTCGCGCCGAGCGCGGTCTCGGCGTCGCCGAGCACGACAAAATCCGCCTCGCGGTCGAGCGGCAATTCGAAGACGCGCGCCGCCTCGTTTCCGTCGAGCACCCGCGCCACCCCCGGCAGATCCGCGCTCGCCGCCATCATGCGTGGAATCTCGGCGGCGTCGCCGACATAGACGCGGACAAACGAGCCGAGGGCGCCGTGATGGCGCACAAACGGGTCGGTGATCGGGCAGATGACGCGCGCCGCGCCCATGCCGAAGCGGCGGGCGAGTTCGTCCTCGACAAAGACGACCCGCGGCTTGTCGTTCATGCCGTGATCGGCGACGATGCCGACGACGGCGCCCTGCTCGACAAAGCCCCGCACCCGCTCGTCGAGCGCATGATGAAAGGCGTCGGCGGCGGGCGCCCCCGGCGCATGTCCGTGCTGGACGTAATCCGACAGGGACAGGTAAAGGAGTTCGGCGGCGCCGCGCTGCAATAGCCGCAGCCCGGCGTCGAGCACGAACAGGGACAGATCGGCCGAATACATGTCGGGCCGCTTGCGCCCGACCATCGCCTCGGCCTCGGCGTCGGCGCATTCGGAGGAGAAGGCAATGCCGTCGAGACCGCGTCCCAACAGCCGCCGCAATTTGTCCTTGGCGGTGATCGCCGCCACCTTGACGCCCTCGGCCGCCAACAGGGCGAGGATCGTCTCGCTGCGCATCAATTCCGGGTCGGTCATCATGATCTCGCGCCCGCTCGCGCGGTCGAGACAGTAATTGCCGGCGATGCCGTGCACGGCGGGCGGCGCCCCGGTCACGATCGAGACGTTGTTCGGGTTGGTAAAGCTCGGCATCGCTCCTTCCGCCGTGGCGGAAAGCCCGTCGCGGGCGAACGCTCCGATTGTCGGAAAGACCCCCTCGGGGATGCCCTGTTCGAGATAGCGGGGATCGCAACCATCGGCGCAGATGACCACCGTCGGCCGCGCCGGCCTGCGGTAATGCCGCCCGTTCAATGCAATCGTTTCGGACATGGCTTGCGCTCCTTGATGCTGCGAGAGCCTAAAGGGCTCTCAAGCGATTGAAATTCTCTGCCTTAAGCCCTTGCCCGTATTCTACTTCTTCCAATCCGAGATTCGATATTTTTCCTCAGAAAATAGCTTCTGGATACACTGCTCCGCAGCACCAACAGCTTCTTTCACATCCATTCGATGTCTCTTTGTTCCGAGCTGTCGCCTCAGTCGCCCGGCACCCTCGGCCGTTCAGGTTTTATAGCACGTCGCCTCGCGTTAGACTCTTCGGCTTGTTGCGACGCGTGGACAGCCGGAGGCGCCAATGAAGATCGGGTTTATCGGGACGGGAACGATGGGGCGGCCGATGCTGGCGAACCTTGTCAAAAAGGGCTTCGCCGTGACTGCCTACGACGTCGTCCCCGCAGCGATCGATGCTGCGGCGGCGGAGGGTGCGGCCCGGGCGGCCACGCCGGCGGAAGCGGCCGCCGCCGGCGATCTCGTAATCACGATGCTGCCCTCGTCGAGCCATGTCGAGGCGGCCTATCTCGGCCCCAAAGGGATCGGCGAGGGGATCGCGCGCGGCGGGCTCGCGGTCGACATGTCGACGATCGATCCGGGGGTCTCGCAGGCCGTCGCGCAGGCGCTCGCCGAGCGCGGCGTGCGCTTTCTCGATGCGCCGGTGTCGGGTGCGGTCGGCCGCGCCGTCGCCGGCACCTTGACGATCATGGTCGGCGGCGCCCCCCAAGATCTCGCAGAGGCCCGCCCGGCGCTCGCCGCGATGGGCAGCACGATCGTCCATGTCGGCGCGGTCGGCGCCGGCGAGGTCGCCAAATTGTGCAACAATCTGATCTCGGGCTCGGCGATGGCCGCGGTCAGCGAGGCGTTCCGCATCGGCGTGGCGTTCGGGGTCGATCCCAAGGTCTTGACCGAAGTGATTTCCAAATCTTCCGGAGCGACCTGGGTCATGGAGTACGGGCACCCGGTCCCGGGGATCAATCCCGAGGCCGCCTCCAGCCGCGACTACGCCCCGGGCTTCATGACCGATCTGATGGCGAAGGATCTGGGCCTCGCGATCGCCGCCGCGCGGGCCAAACGCGTGCCGGTCGCGGTCGCCGCGGCGGCCCAACTGCTCTATCGGCTGGCCTCCGCGCACGGCCTCGGACGCAAGGATTTCTCGTCGGTCTACCAGCTTCTGCAGCCGTCGAACGAGGACGCTCCGGTCTAAGAGCCCGGTTGCGTAAGGAGAGTGGCGAAAGGCGCGCCGCTGCGCTTTTCCTCCCTACGATGTTCCCGATAAGCGTAGGGCGGAAGAGCGCAGCGTATTCCGCCAACTTCGCGGCACGACGAGTCAAACAGGCCCAACAAAGGGAGGAAAGAATGCAATTGAGCGCCCGCAACCAGTTGCGCGGCCGGATCGTCGACATCAAGCGCGGCGCGGTGATGGCCCAGGTCACGCTCGAAATCGCCGGCGGGGCGCGGGTCGCCTCGGCGATCTTTGTCGAGTCGGTCGACGCGCTCGGCCTCAAACCCGGCGACGAGGCGATCGCTGTCATCAAATCGACCGATGTAATGATCGCGGTGCCGTAAAGGGATACGCGCGATTTCGCCCCGTAGGGCGGGCGAAGCTGCTATCGTGGCGCCAAATCCCAATCGACAGAAGGAGACCGTCACGATGGCTGCGAACGGCAAAGTCGCTCTTGTCACCGGCGCCGGCAGCGGGATCGGCAAGGCTTCGGCGCTGGCGCTGGCGCGCGAGGGCTTTGCCCTTGTCCTCGCCGGGCGCCGGCCTGAGCCGCTCGAAGCGGTCAGGCGCGAGATCGAAGGCTTTGGCGGAGAGGCTCTCGCGGTGCCGACCGACGTCGGCGATCCCGCCCAGGTCGAGGCCCTGTTTGCCCGGCTCAAGGAGCGTTTTGGCCGGCTCGACGTGGTGTTCAACAATGCCGGGTTCGGGGCGACGGTGCCGATCGAGGATCTGCCCTATGAGCGCTGGAAGGCGGTCGTCGACGCCAATCTGACCGGCTCCTTTCTGTGCACGCAGCAGGCCTTTCGGATCATGAAGGACCAGAAGCCGATGGGCGGCCGCATCATCAACAACGGCTCGATCTCGGCGCATGCGCCGCGGCCCGACTCGACCGCCTATACCGCGACCAAACACGCCATTACCGGCCTGACCAAATCGGCTTCGCTCGACGGCCGCAAATACGACATCTCGTGCGGGCAGATCGACATCGGCAACGCCGCCACCGAGATGACCGCGCGGATGGCGCGCGGGGTCAAGCAGGCCAATGGCGAGACCATGATCGAGCCGACAATGGACGTCGAAAACGTCGCCCGCGCCGTCGTCTTCATGGCGACCGTGACCCCCGAGGCCAATGTCCAGTTCCTGACCGTGATGGCCACCAAGATGCCGTTTGTCGGCCGGGGATAGCCCGGTCGCGCGTCCCCGTCACCCGCGGCGGGCTGTTCCGAGAACCGAAGCGATCAGTCTGGCCGCACTCTCTCGCCAACGCGCGCAATGCGCTCGACGACCTGGAGCCAAGCGTCGAGCGCGCGCTCCTGCGGCTCGACAAGGACGTGCTCGACGCCGGCTTCGGCGTAACCGGACAGCCGCGCCAATAGCGCGTCATCTTCGCGGCCGTCCCAGCCGCTGCGCAAGGAGATGACAAAGCCCGGATCGCGCCGCCCCTCGCGCAGCCGGCGCGCGATCGGCCCGGCCTCGTCGGGCGACAGCCGCGAGCCGTGCCA
>DATFCQ010000253.1:0-49399 GCA_035252905.1 Allostellaceae bacterium
TCACGGCGCTCGGCGCCGAGGCGCGGCTTGCCATGCTCGCCGCGCGCGCCGCCTCGGGGCAGCGGCAGGATCTCGAAAGCGGCCTCAAGCGCTTGCTCGACCCGGGCGAAATGGGCACTTTGTTCAAGGCGCTGGCGCTTGCCTCGCCCGGCTTGCCGGCCCCGCCCGGCTTTGCGCAACAGGGCAGCCCGCAATGATCACGCTCGCCGCGCTCGACAGCGCCCCACATGCCTTCTTCACCCGCCGGGGCGGCGTCAGCGAGGCGGTCTTCGCCTCGCTGAACTGCGGTTTCGGCTCGGGCGACAGCGCGGAGCGGGTCGCCCGCAACCGCGCCATCGCCGCCGCCCGGCTGGGGCTTGCCGCCGCCCGGCTGGTGACCGTGCGGCAATGCCACAGCGCCGATGCGGTTCGGGTCGAGCACCCGTGGCATTACGAGGACTCCCCGCGCGGCGACGCGCTTGTCACCTGCGTCCCGGGACTTGCCCTCGGCATCCTGACCGCCGATTGCGCGCCGGTTCTGCTCCACGATCCGCACGCCGGGGTGATCGGCGCGGCGCATGCCGGCTGGCGCGGCGCCCTCGGCGGCGTCATCGAAGCCACGATCGCCCGCATGGAGGAGCTAGGCGCCGCGCGCGACCATATCCGGGGCGGCATCGGCCCGTGCATCGGCCGCCTTTCCTACGAGGTCGGACCGGAATTTCCGGCGCCTTTTCTCGCACAGAACCAGGAGAGCGGCAGATTTTTTGCGCCGGCGCCGCGCGCCGGCCATTTCCTCTTTGACCTCGGCGCCTATGTCGCGCATCGCCTCGCCGCGGCCGGCGTCGCAGCGATCGAGCGCGCGCTCCACGACACGCTCCCCGAGGAAGAGCGCTTTTTCAGCTACCGCCGCGCCTCCTTGCGCGGCGAGCGCCGCTATGGCCGCGCCTTGTCGGCGATCGCGCTGCGCGATCGGAAATAGCAGAACAGCAGAATGGCAGATCTGCTTTTCTGCCGTTCTGCTCTTTCTGGGGTTCTGGGCGGTGGCTCTCCTCGCTTCCTGCCAGCCGCTGCCGCACCCGTTCGCCGACGACGCACCCAAGCCCGGCTCGCCGATCCTGAGAGTCGAGGACGGCACCAGCATCTGGGTCGCGCCGGTCATCGGCACGCCGCCGGCGATCGCGGCAAAGCTCGCGCCGGCGCTTGCCCTGGCCCTGCAGGATCGGCAGGTCGCGGCGAGCGAGAGGACGGCGGCGACCAACAGCGAGGTCCTGCACGGCCGCATCCAGGAGACGCCGGTTGCGCCCGGGGAGGCGGCGATCGTTGCGCTGTGGCAGTTGCGCGACGCCAGGGGCCGCTTTCTCGGCGAGCGCGCCGCACGCCTCGTCGGCAGCGCAGCGGATTGGGAGGAGGGCAGGGGCGATACGGTGGCCCGCCTTGCCGCGACGAGCGCCGACCAGCTCGTCTCATTGGTTGCCGGCGGCGCACCGCCGGCCGAGGCCAAGCCCCGGCAAACCCGGCTGGCGATCGGCCCGATCCAGGGTGCGCCGGGGGACGGCCAAGAGGCGCTCGCCCGGGCAATCGCGCTGATGTTGAAGCGGCCCGATCTCGTCCTCGTCGCCGGCCCCGACGCCAAGCCCGATCTCGTCCTCGGCGCCGCGGTCGCGGTTGGGCAGCCGAAGAACGGCAAGCAGCATGTCAGGATCGTATGGCGCCTGTCGCGCGCCGACGGGAGCGAGATCGGCACGGTCGGGCAGGAGAACGACGTGCCGACCGGTCTCCTCTCCGGTCCGTGGGGCAATGTCGCGTGGAGCATCGCGGCCGCCGCGCAGGACGGGATTCTGGAACTCGTCGCGCATAGCGTCCCGAAGGGCACCCCGAGGACTGCCGCAGCGAAAAGCGGCGCGTGAGGGCCGTATGGGTGCGGAAAGCGGCGGAATGCGCTCCGCTTCGCTGCGCTTTTCCGCCCTACAACGTCCCCGACAGGCGTGGAGCGTAGGGCGGAATAGCGCGTGAGCCGAAGCCCGCGGGCGCGACCCGCGGGGTATTCCGCCGATGTCGCGGCACGGCAACTCAAGAAGGCTCCGAGATTGTCACCCGGCATCGGCTTTGTTACAAGAGGGCGCACCGTCGACGCCGGATCATGAAGATACTCACAGGCAACAGCAACCGGCCGCTCGCCGAGGCCATCTCAGCCTGCCTCCGCCTGCCATTGACCAAGGCAAGCGTGCGCCGCTTCTCGGACATGGAGGTGTTTGTCGAGATCCAGGAGAATGTGCGCGGCGAGGACGTCTTTATGATCCAGCCGACCTCCTATCCGGCGAACGACCACCTGATGGAATTGCTGGTCGCGCTCGACGCGCTGAAGCGCGCCTCGGCGCGGCGCGCGACCGCGGTGGTGCCCTATTACGGCTATGCCCGGCAGGACCGCAAATCCGGGTCGCGCACCCCGATCTCGGCCAAGCTCGTTGCCAACATGATTACCGCAGCGGGGGCCGACCGGGTCCTGACGCTCGATCTGCATTCCGGCCAGATCCAGGGCTTTTTCGACATCCCGACCGACAATCTCTACGCCGAGCCAGTCCTGGTCAGAGACATCCGCGCGCACCACGCCGGGGAGGACCTCGTCATCGTCTCGCCCGACGTCGGCGGCGCCTTTCGCGCCCGCCGGATCGCCGGGCGGCTCGACGCCGATCTGGCGATCGTCGAAAAGCGCCGCGAGCGCGCCGGGATGTCCGAGGTCATGAACATCATCGGCGACGTCGCCGGGCGGCGCTGCATCCTCATCGACGACATCGTCGACAGCGCCGGCACCTTGTGCAACGCCGCCGAGGCGCTGATCGACAGAGGCGCCTCCGAGGTTTACGCCTATGTGACGCACGGGGTTTTCTCGGGCGGTGCGGTGGCGCGGGTCGCCGCCTCGCCGATCGCGATGATGGTCGTCACCGACAGCATCGTCGCGACCGATGCGGTGCAGGCGGCGCACAATATCCGCCAGGTCACGATCGCCCCGCTGTTGGCCGAGGCGATCCGTCGCATCAGCGAGGAGCGGTCGGTCTCCAGCCTGTTCAATTGAGGCCCGTCCGCCGCCGCGCTTGACTCAGCCCTCCCCGGTCACCTTCTAGAGAGCCGCAAGGGCTGTAGGATGGGTTGAGCAACGCGATCCCGGGTTATGCTGGCGACGGTCGGGATCGGGTTGGCCGGGACCGAAATAATGGTTGCTGCAGAACCGAAAAGGAGCGAGTTCCGATGCCCGAGATCACGACCCTGCGCGCCGAGAGGCGGACGCGCGCCGGCAAGGGCGGTGCGCGCGAGACGCGCCGCAACGGCCGCCTTCCGGCCATCCTCTACGGCGAGGGGCAGGAGCCGACGCCGATCAGCCTCGACCGGGCGGAACTCTCCCGCGCGCTGCAAAAGCCCGGCTTTCTCGTCAGCCTGATCGATCTCGAACTCGACGGTGCGAGGGAACGCGCCCTGCCGCGCGAAATTCAGTACGATCCGGTTACCGACAAGCCGCTCCATGCCGACTTTCTGCGGGTCGCCGCGCACAGCCGCGTCATCGTGACCGTGCCGGTCGTCTTCACCAATCAGGAGGCGTCGGTCGGATTGCGCCGCGGCGGCCTGCTCAATGTCGTCCGGCGCGGCATCGCGTTCGACTGCCCGGTCGACCGGATCCCCGACCGGGTCGTGGTCGACCTCTCCGGGCTCGACATCGGCGACAGCGTCCACATCAGCGCCGTCGCCGTGCCGGAAGGATGCCGGCCGACGATCACCGATCGGGACTTCACGATCGCAACGATCGCCGGGTCCTCGGGCGCCCGCGAAGAGACGCAGGCCGCGGCGGCCGGCCCTGCCCCGCAAGAGCCGGCGGCCGGCTGATCGGCTGTCGATGCGGCTTCTCGTCGGCCTCGGCAATCCGGGCGCGCGCTATGCCCGCAACCGGCACAATGTCGGCTTCATGGCGGCCGATGCGGTCGCCCGCCGCTACGGCTTTGCCCCGTTCCGCAACCGCTTCAAGGGCGAATTCGCGGAAGGGCCGATTGCCGGCGAGCGGCGGTTCCTGTTAAAGCCGCTGACCTTTATGAACCTGTCCGGCGAGGCGGTGGCGGCGGCGGCGCGCTTTTTCAAATTCGCGCCGGAGGAGATCGTCGTCATCCACGACGAACTCGACCTCCGGCCCGGCAAGCTCCGGGTCAAGCGCGGCGGCGGCAATGCCGGACACAACGGCCTGCGCTCGATCGACGCGCTCCTCGGCGCCGATTACTGGCGGGTACGGATCGGCATCGGCCATCCGGGGAGGAAGGAACTCGTCCATCCCTATGTCCTGCAGAACTTTCCGGCTGAAGAGCTGGAGCTATGGGTGGCGCCGCTCGTCGAGGCGGTGGCGGAGACGATCGGGCTCCTGTTGTCCGGTCTGCCCGATGCGTTCATGAGCGAGGTGGCCCGCCGCTTTGCGCCGCCCGAGCCGCTGCGGGCCTGAACGCGATGGGCTTCAGCTGCGGCATTGTCGGGTTGCCGAATGTCGGCAAATCCACCCTCTTCAACGCGCTCGTCGCGACCGCTGCGGCCGAGGCGGCGAATTACCCGTTCTGCACGATCGAGCCCAATGTCGGCCGCGTCGCGGTGCCCGACGGGCGGCTCGACATCTGCGCGCGATTGGCGAAATCCGCCAAGATCGTCCCGACCCAGCTCGAATTCGTCGACATCGCCGGGCTGGTGCGCGGCGCCGCCCGGGGCGAAGGTCTCGGCAACCAGTTTCTCGGGCATATCCGCGAGGTCGACGCGATCGCCCATGTCTTGCGCTGCTTTGCTGATGACGACGTCGTCCATGTCGAGGGCTCGGTCGATCCGATCCGCGACGCCCTGACCGTCGAGACCGAACTGATGCTGGCCGATCTCGAAAGTTTGGAGCGGCGCGTCGCCGGGCTGCAAAAGCGCGCCCGCGGCGGCGATGGCGAGGCCCGAGCGCTGCTCGCGGTTGCCGAGCCGGTCCTCCTGGCATTGCGCGCCGGCCGGCCGGCGCGCGCCGCCGGGATCCCCCCGGAGCAGCAGCGGATAGTGAACGCTCTCAACCTGCTGTCCGCCAAACCCGTGCTCTATGTCGCCAATGTCGACGAGGCGAGCGCCGCCGCGGGCAACGAGGAGAGCCGTCGGGTCGCCCGCTGGGCCGCCGAACAGGGCGCGCCCGCGGTGGTGATCTCGGCGGCGATCGAGGCCGAAGTGGCCGAACTCGCCGACGCCGGCGAGAAGCGCGAATTTCTCGCCGCGCTCGGGCTCGGCGAGACCGGGCTCGCCCGCATCATCCGCGCCGGCTACGCGCTTCTCGACCTCGTCACCTTCTTCACAATCGGCCCCAAGGAAGCGCACGCCTGGACGATCGCGCGCGGCACCAGGGCGCGCGAGGCCGCCGGGCGCATCCATAGCGATTTCGAAAAGGGCTTCATCCGCGCCGAGACCATCGCCTATGACGATTTCATCGCCTATGGCGGCGAGCAGGGCGCACGGGAAGCCGGCCGCATGCGCCTCGAAGGCGCCGATTACGTCGTCGCCGACGGCGACATCATGCATTTCCGGTTCAATGTGTAAGGGTCCGGCTGCGCTCCTCAACCCGGTCTTTCTCCCGTTTGTTGTCAAAATTGCACTTGAAAAAAACGCATTTTTGTGGTACGGTCGCCGCGATTTGGCTCTCCGGACCATTGGACCGGCCGGGTCGAATATGGATTCCTATAAAAATCAACGGATCACTCCTAATAATCAATGGCTTGTGCCTGATAACGGCCTGCAAAATCAGGCGGAACAGGCGGAACGCCCGCGCCGGTATGCAAGACCTCCAGCCCCGGCTGTCTTCAGCGATCCGTATTTTATCGGCCGCGAGACCGGGATCGGAGTGCGGCCTTAAGTCCATGGACTACGTGCATGTAGTGATCTGAGAATTACAATGGAGGATGGCGGTGAGCACGCCGATATCGGTCCGCCTCGATGACGAAGTCCGAGAGGCGTTGGAGGCCGAGGCGCGGGCGCGCCGGATCGGGCTTTCCGCCTATCTGCGCCAGATCGCCACGGAAGCGGCGATACGTCTGCGTCGGGAGCGGATTCGCCGGCAGAGCGAAGCCGTCGGCGAATACGTCGCGAATTCGCCGGAAGCCGCCGCCTTCTACGAGGAATGGGGCACGCCCAGACGCGAGGGGGCATGAGGCTTGGCGGCCTTCTCAGCCGAGCAGATCGTTATTGTCGATTGGCGGGACGCTCTGCCAAGGGAACCGAACAAATTGCGTCCGGCGATCGTCGTCGAGGATGACGAGCTGTTCGGCCCCACTTACCCGAACGTGATCCTGGTGCCGTTGACCGAGGACGAGCGCCTTGCCATCCCAGAATTGTCGCTCGCGATCGAGCCAACTCCGGAAAACGGCTGCACCAAGCGCTGCTATGCGCTGTCGCATTCCGTGGCGGCGACCTCGGCGGCGCGTGCGCGGCCGACGGGTTCGCGCGTGACCGGCGAGCAGCTTCGCATGATCCGATGCCGGACCGCTGTCGCGATCGGACTGGGATGATCCTCACTCCCGCGAAAAGATCAGGATCGCGCCGTTGGCCTCGCCTGTCGGCACGGCGAGGCTGCCGTCGGGCAAGGCGGCGAAGGCGACCCCCCGTTCGACAAAATAGGCGGCGGTCTCTGCCGGCGAATGCACGGCGAGTTCGAGGGCGGCGATGCCGGGCGGGGCAAAAGCGGGGTCGAGGTCGAGCCCCGGATGCATTGTCAGAAAGTCGTCGGGGGTGCTGAACATGATGCGATGCCGGCCGACCCGGATCGAAACCACGGCGTCGGTTGTCGTCACCTGCGGCAAGCCGAACAGCCGGTCATAGGCGGGGAGCAGCGGCGCGGTGCCGTCGACCAGGATGTTGACGCCTTTCACGGCGACGGCGCCGTTGGCGTGGACCAGCCATTCCGGCCGCCGCATCAATTCCGGGGTCAAATGGCCGCACAGAAAGCAGTCGAGCCCGGGCGTTTCCTCAGAGGGCAATGAGATCAGGCTGAAGCGCGGAGTCGCAATCCCCTCGGGCAATTCGATATGGCGGCCGAGCGCGCGCGGCTCCGAAGGGTGAAGCGCGCGCTCGGTAAGGCGCGCGCGCACCGCCTCGGGCGTGTCCGCGAGCGCAAAAGCCGCCGCCATCAGCCCCTCGCCGCGGGCAAGGAAGGCGTCGAGGCGTAGCGCCCCGGCGTCGCGCTCGGCGAGGCCCAACAATTCGACGTAATCGGCGGCGAACATGATGCAGTAATTGGCGGTGCCCTGGCCGATGTGGCGGCCGCGCGGGGTCGGCGTGAAGCCGAGCCGCGTCCAGCCCGCCCGCGCCCGCTCCAGGTCGCGCACGCCGACGATGACATGGTCCAATCCCGCTATGCCGTTTTGCATCGCCGCTCCCCGATCCGAGATCGAAAAGCTTAGCGCGGGAACCGCGCTTGTGCGCCCGCTATTCTGCGGTGCGGGGCATGTCGTGTTCGGGGAAGAGCCCGAGCAAGCCGGCGCGCGAGGCGGGGCAGACCCCGCGCTCGGTAACGAGTGCGGTGACGAGCCGGGCCGGCGTCACGTCGAAGGCAAAATTCGCCGCCGGGCTCGCCTCCGGCGTCACCCGCACGGTCCGGCGCCGGCCGTCCTCGCCCCAGCCTTCGACATGGGTAACCTCGCGCGGGTCGCGCCGTTCGATCGGGATCAACGCCCCGTCCTCGATCTGCCAGTCGATCGTCGGCGAGGGCAACGCCACATAAAACGGAATCTCATTGTCGCGCGCCGCCAGCGCCTTTGTGTAGGTGCCGATCTTGTTGGCGACGTCGCCCGCGGCGGTGGTCCGGTCGGTGCCGACGAGGCACAGGTCGACAAGGCCCTGGCGCATGACGTGGCCGGCGGCGTTGTCGACGATGACGGTGTGCGCGATCCCGTGCTGCGCGAGCTCCCAGGCGGTCAGACCCGCTCCCTGATTGCGCGGCCGGGTCTCGTCGACCCAGACATGCAGAGGGATCCCGTCGTCATGGGCGCGGTAGAGCGGCGCCAGGGCGGTGCCCCAATCGACCGTGGCGAGCCAGCCGGCGTTGCAATGGGTCAACACCCCGACAGGACCGCCCCCGCCTTTCCGGCGCCAAGCCTCGGCGACGAGCGCCGCGCCGTAGAGGCCGATCGCGCGGTTGATCGCGACATCGGCCTCGGCGATCTCGTCGGCCCGGGCAAAGGCGGCGGCACGGCGCTCGGCAAGGGCGAGCGGGCGCAGGGTCCGCTTCATCTCGGCGAGCGCCCAGGCGAGGTTGACGGCGGTCGGGCGCGTCTCGGCGAGCAGCGCCGCCGCCCGGTCAAGACCGGGATCGGAGGGGTCTTCGGCGGCGGCAAGGGCCATGCCGTAAGCCGCCGTCGCGCCGATCAGCGGGGCGCCGCGGACCTGCATCGTGCGGATTGCGCGCGCTGCGTCAACAGCCTGTTCCAATCGCAGCACGACAAGTTCATGCGGCAGCCGCGTCTGATCGATGATCTCGACCGCATGGCCGTCGGCGGCAGGCCAGATCGTCCGCATCGGCCGGCCGCCGACCTTCACGGCCCCGCCCTCGCGCGCAGAACCCGCCCGGCAACCGCGTCGAGGCGGGCGAGGAGCGCCGGATCGCGCCGCTCGGGGGCGGTGATCAGCGCATGGTCGAGGGCGCTCTGGCAGCCCTCGCGGCAGGGACCCTGATGGTTCGCCAGCAACGGCACGACATGCCGCACCAGCGCTTTCGCCCGTTCCGCGTTGGCCTGCAAGACCGCGATGATCTGGTCGACGGTGACGGCGTCGTGCTCGGAGTGCCAGCAATCGTAATCGGTGACCATCGCCACCGTGGCATAGCAGATCTCGGCCTCGCGGGCGAGCTTTGCCTCGGGCATGTTGGTCATGCCGATCACGTCGCATTCCCACGAGCGGTACAATTCGCTCTCGGCAAAGGTCGAGAATTGCGGCCCCTCGATGACGAGATAGGTGCCGGCGCGCTTCAGCATCATGGCGGCGGCCCCGCCCGCCGCCATCAGCGTGTCGCCAAGCCGGCCGCAGACCGGGCGCGCCATCGACACGTGGGCGACGCAGCCGGTGCCGAAAAAGCTCTTGCTGCGCGCAAAGGTGCGGTCGACGAACTGGTCGACAATCACAAAATCGCCGGGGACGAGATCGGCGCGCAGGCTGCCGACCGCCGACAGCGACAGGATATCGGTGACGCCGCAGCGCTTCAACGCGTCGATATTGGCGCGGAAATCGATCTCGCTCGGCGGGATGACGTGGCCGCGGCCGTGACGCGGCAGAAAGATCACCCTCTGCCCGCCGAGCCGGCCGAAGCACAATTCGTCCGACACCCGCCCGAACGGGCTGTCGACGCGCCGCCATTCGATCTCGTCGAGCCCCTCGATCTGGTAGAGCCCGCTGCCGCCGATGATGCCGATCACGGGACTGGTCATCGGCGGCCTCAATGCACCGCCGACCAGATCTTCCGCTTCGCCGCGTAGAAGACGACGACCCCGACGATCAGGAACAGCATCACGGAAAAGCCGATGCTGTGCCGGGTCTCGAGATTGGGGTGCGAAGCCCAGGTCAGAAAGGTCGCGACGTCGTGCGCCATCTGCGGCACCGTCGCCGGCGTGCCGTCGGCAAAGGTGACTGCGCCCTGGTGAAGCGGCGGCGGCATCGCGATCAGATGTCCGGGGAAATACTCGTTGTAATAGCGCCCGGTCGGGACATTGAAGCCTTTCGGCGGATTCACGAACCCGTTGAGGATGCTGTAGACGTAGTCCGGGCCGCCCGCCCGCGCCTTGACGATCATCGACAGGTCGGGGGGGAGCGCCCCGCCATTGGCGGCGCGCGCCGCCTCCGAATTCGGGAACGGGCCGACAAAGATGTCGGACGGCAGGGCCGGCCGCTTGAACATCTCCCCCTTGGCGTTGGGTCCGGCGGTCACCTGGTATTGCGCGGCGATCGCCTTGACCTCGGCCTCGCTGTAGCCGATGTCCACGAGGTCGCGATAATAGAGGTGCGACAGCGGGTGGCAGGCCGAGCAGACCTGCTTGTAGACCTGGAACCCGCGCTGCAGGGCGGCGCGGTCATAGGTTCCGAAAATCCCGGAAAACGACCATTGCGGATGCAGCAGCGGCATCCCTTCATTGGGAGCCTGGGCATGGGCGGGAGCGGCGAACGGCCCCGCAAGCGCCGCCCACAGGAGGGCGGCAAAGGCGATCGCGTATCGTGCCATGTCAGTGCTTTCCTGCCGGTGCCTCGGCCGCGGCGCGGCGCGCCGAGCCTCCGAGCACAGCCTCGCTGATGCTGGCGGGCAGCGGCAGCGGCCGTTCGATTTTGCCGATCAGCGGGAACAGGATCAGCATGTGGACGAAGTAATAGAGGGTGGCGACGTGGCCGATCGTCACGACGATGCCCTCGGGAGGATGGGCGCCGACCCAGCCGAGTGCGACGACGTCGATGACCAAGAGCCAATAGACCTTCTTGTAGATCGGGCGGAAGCGGGCGCTCCTGACCGGCGAGGTGTCGAGCCACGGCAGGAAGAAGAGGACCACGATCGACAGGAAGATGGCGATCACGCCCGCCAGTTTGCTCGGCACCGAGCGCAGGATCGCATAGAACGGCAACAGGTACCATTCGGGCACGATCTCGGGCGGCGTCTGCAGCGGGTTGGCCGGAATGTAATTGTCCGGATCGGTCAGCAGGTTCGGCACATAGAAGACAAAGGCGGCGTAAATCGCCAGAAACACGGTCAGGCCGAACAGGTCCTTGATCGTGTAATAGGGATGGAACGGCAGCGAATCCTGCGGCCCCTTCATGTCGATGCCGAGCGGGTTGCCGGAACCGTGGCGGTGCAGGGCAATGAGGTGCAGGAAGACAAAGCCGAGGATGATGAACGGCAGCAGATAATGGATGGCGAAGAAACGATTGAGCGTCGGGTTGCCGACCCCGTACCCGCCCCACATGAAGACGACGATGCGCGAGCCGTAGACCGGGATCGCCGAGAACAGATTGGTGATGACGGTGGCCGCCCAGAAGCTCATCTGACCCCAGGGCAGGACGTAGCCCATAAAGGCGGTGGCCATCATCAATATCAGGATGACGACGCCGATCATCCACAGCAATTCGCGCGGATATTTGTACGAACCGTAATAAAGGCCGCGGAACAGGTGGATATAGACGAGCGCGAAGAACATCGACGCGCCGTCCATATGCATGTAGCGGATCAGCCAGCCCCAATTGACGTCGCGCATGATGCGCTCGACCGAATCGAAGGCGAGCTCCGCGTTCGGCGTGTATTGCATCGCGAGAAAGATGCCGGTCGCAATCATGATGACCAGCATGATCCCGGCGAGCGAGCCGAAATTCCACCAGTAGCTGAGGTTTCGCGGGGTCGGGTAATCGTACAATTCGTGCCGGAGCAGCGACACGAAAGGCAGCCGGTAATCGATCCAGCGGATGATCCCGCCGGTCGCGCCGGGGCGCTCGTCGGCCATCGCGCTCTCCCTAGATGCGGGTCGTGGGGCCGCCGAAGGGCGGGCGCGGCGGCGCCGCGGCGGCAGGGACCGGCTGCGCCGGATTGGAGCCGGGCCGGCAGGCGGAAATGTGCAGATCGGCCATTCGAGTACCCCTTGCCTTGCTGCCGACCGCTCGGCGCCGCCGGCAAGCTATACTGCTGAAAAGCTTGAACTATGCGACAGACTGCCGCAGAAATCGGCAGTCTGGAGGAGGGCGTCGGCCCCCTCTATAATGCACTCCGCGGCGGCGGAGAAGCCGCATGCGCGTCGTTTTTGCCTCAGCCCTCTGCGGCACAAAGCCTCGCGGCGCCGGTCATGGCGCGGCGGAAGGGGGCTGGCGGTTCGGAGCCCGCAATGGTGCTGCGTTCTTTGTTGCCGTGTTGGATCGTGCTGGCGCTCGCCGGTTCCGCCGCGGCGCAGCCGCCCCCCGCGCCGGAGCCCGGGGGCGCGCGCGTCTTCTGTGCGCAGAGCGTCCGCTTCGCGCTCACTCCGCCGGCGGAGGTGCCGCGCCCCTATCGGCGCTTTCTTGGGGTGTGGTCGGACGCCGCCTGGGGCCCGGATGCCTGCGCCGCGCTCGTCGTCGAAAATATCGACCGCTCCGGCACGGCGACGATTCTCTACGTCTACGGGCCGCTCGGTTCGAGCACGTCGGGGCCGGGCGGCGTTCTGCGCGGCACCGGCATTGTCCGCGACGGCGCGCTGCGCTTTCAGAATTCCGACGGGACCCGCTTCGTCTTTCGCCCGGAATTCGCCGATCTTGCCGGGCGCATGACGACGCCCCGGGGCGACAGTTTTTCGGCTCTGTTCAAGAAGTCCTTTTAGGCTTAGGCGCGGTTCGCGAGTTGACGCCAATTGCCGCCATTCCTAAATTCCGCCCACGCTGAGACGTCGTTCCGGTGGTTCAATCTGCCCGCGAGCGGGCAGCCGCTCCTTGCCGCGACAGGCCCGCGACGGTCCGTTCCGGGCGCCGGGCCGCGGGGGCGGAGCGCATTCGAGACGTGATCGTGACGTGCCTCGATCGAGCATACCTTCGCAGATCCGCGAGCTGAACGAGCGCAGCCGAGAGATCTTCCGTCTGATCGTCGACGGATATGTCGCTACCGGCGAACCGGTCGGCTCGCGCACCCTGTCGCGCCGGCTCGCCCAGAACCTGTCGCCGGCGACGATCCGCAACGTCATGGCCGATCTCGAAGAGGTCGGGCTGCTCTATTCGCCGCACACTTCGGCGGGACGCTTGCCGACCGAAGCGGGGCTGCGGCTGTTCGTCGACGGTCTTTTGGAGGTCGGCGGCCTCGGCGAGGACGAGCGACGCAGCCTCGAAAGCCTCTGCGTGGCGCGCGGCAAGAGCCTCGAACAGGCGCTCGAAGAGGCGACGACGGCCCTCTCCGGCCTGTCGCACTGCGCCGGCATCGTCGTCGTTCCCAAATACGATCGGCCGCTCAAACATCTCGAATTCGTCCATCTCGCCCCCGGCCGCGCCCTCGTCGTATTGGTCACCGAGGACGGTCTGGTCGAGAACCGGGTCATCGAGATCTCGCCCGGGCTGCCGCCGGCGGCGCTGATCAGCGCCAGCAACTACCTGAATGCCCGATTGATCGGTCGGACCTTCGAGGAGGCGCTCAGCGAAATCCGGGGCGAAATTGATTCGAACCGGGCGCAGCTCGACGAATTGACCAAGAAGCTCGTCGAGGCGGGCCTGGCGAGCTGGGCCGGCGGGAACGACGGGCGCACCCTGATCGTACGCGGACAGGCGAACCTGCTCGAAGACGTCACCGCGCTCGCCGATCTTGAAAGGCTGCGTGCGATATTCGAAATGCTGGAAACCCGCGAGACGATGGTGCGGCTGCTCGAAGCCAGCCAGCAGGGCGAAGGGGTCCAGATCTTCATCGGCGCCGAGAACCACCTGTTCGGGATCGCCGGCTGCTCGATGGTGATCGCGCCCTATCAGAACAGCCGCGAGCGGATCGTCGGCGCGATCGGGGTCATCGGCCCCACCCGGATCAACTATGCCCGGATCATCCCGATGGTGGATTACACCGCCAAGGTGATCGGGCGCCTGATCGGATAGGAATGTTCATGGACGATGTGAAGAATGGAGCGCAGGCGGCGCCCGGCGCCGACAACCTTGCCCCCCGGGAAGAGGACGGAGCGCAGGCGGCGGCCGGCGAGGCGCCGTCGGCCGACGAACGCCTCCTCACGCTCGAAACCGAACTCGCCGACGTCAAGGACCGGCTGTTGCGCGCTCTCGCCGAAACCGAGAACGTGCGCCGCCGCGCCCAGCGCGAGCGCGAGGACGCGCTCAAATACGCTGCCGCCGGCTTTGCCCGCGACCTGTTGTCGGCGGCCGACAATCTGCGCCGCGCGCTCGACAGCCTGCCGGAAGCCGAAGCCGCGGACGAGCGCACCCGGAGCCTCCTCCACGGCGTCGCCGCGACCGAGCGCGAGCTTCTGTCGGTATTCGAGCGCCACGGCATCCGCCGCATCGACCCTAAGGGCGAGCGTTTCGATCACAATTATCATCAGGCGGTGTTCGAGGTCGAAAACGCGCAGGCGCCGAGCGGCACCGTCGTCGAGGTCTTGCAGCCGGGCTATGTCATGCACGGCCGCCTGCTGCGGCCGGCGATGGTCGGCGTCGCCAAGGGAGGCCCAAAGCCGGCACAGTCCGAGCCCGCCAACGCGGCCTGACACCGGAAAACCCTCACCCGCCTCTCCCCGCCTTCGCGGAGGTCGGCACCCTCTCCCGCATTGCGGGAGAGGGTGGACCAGCCCGCAGGGCTGGTGGGTGAGGGCCTGTCAGCGCGCCCCGCGGCCGGTTGCAGCGGCCTCGGGGGGCACATATATAACCCTCGCTGTAGTAAGGGTTATGCTCGAACACTCACTTCCCGGGGGATCGCGACGGTGCTTTCCCGGGCCGTCGGGTTCTGCTTTTGAATGAGGTCTCCATGAGCAAGGTTATCGGTATCGATCTCGGGACGACAAATTCCTGCGTCGCCGTGATGGAAGGCCGGAACGCCAGGGTGATCGAGAACAGCGAGGGCATGCGCACGACTCCCTCGATGGTTGCTTTCACCGATTCCGGCGAGCGCCTCGTCGGTCAGGCGGCCAAACGTCAGGCGGTGACCAATCCCGAAAACACCTTCTTCGCGATCAAGCGCCTGATCGGGCGTCGTTTCGACGACCCGATGGTGACGCGGGACACCGAACTGGTGCCGTACAAGATCATCCGCGGCGACAACGGCGACGCCTGGGTCGAGAGCCGCGGCAAGCGCTATGCTCCCTCGCAGATCAGCGCCTTCATCCTGCAGAAGATGAAGGAGACGGCTGAGGCTTTTCTCGGCGAGACGGTGACGCAAGCGGTCATCACGGTTCCCGCCTATTTCAACGACAGCCAGCGCCAGGCGACCAAGGACGCCGGCCGCATCGCCGGGCTCGAAGTCTTGCGCATCATCAACGAGCCGACCGCGGCGGCGCTCGCCTACGGCATGGAGAAGAAGGGCACCGGCACGATCGCGGTCTACGACCTCGGCGGCGGCACCTTTGACATCTCGGTCCTCGAAATCGGCGAGGGCGTGTTCGAAGTCAAATCGACCAACGGCGACACGTTCTTGGGCGGAGAGGATTTCGACAAGAAGATCATCGACTATCTGGCCGACGAGTTCCGCAAGGAACAGGGCATCGACCTGCGCAACGACCGGCTCGCCCTGCAGCGCTTGAAGGAAGCGGCGGAGAAGGCAAAGATCGAACTCTCTTCGTCGGTGCAGACCGAGGTCAATCTGCCGTTCATCACGGCCGACCAGCATGGCCCCAAGCATCTCAACATCAAATTGACCCGGGCCAAGCTCGAAGCCTTGGTCGACGATCTGATCCAGCGCACGATCGGCCCCTGCCGCAGCGCGCTCAAAGATGCCGGGCTCAAAGCTTCCGAGATCGACGAGGTGATCCTGGTCGGCGGCATGACCCGCATGCCCAAGGTCATCGAGACGGTCAAGCAGTTCTTCGGCCGCGACCCGCATCGCGGCGTCAATCCCGACGAGGTCGTCGCCGTCGGTGCGGCGATCCAGGCCGGCGTCTTGAAGGGTGAGGTCAAGGACGTCCTGCTGCTGGACGTGACCCCGCTGTCGCTCGGCATCGAGACCCTGGGCGGCGTCTTCACCCGGCTCATCGATCGCAACACGACGATCCCGACCAAGAAGAGCCAGACCTTCTCGACCGCCGAGGACAACCAGACCGCGGTGACGATCCGCGTGTTCCAGGGCGAGCGCGAGATGGCGGCCGACAACAAGTTGCTGGGCCAGTTCGATCTGGTCGGCATTCCGCCGGCGCCGCGCGGCATGCCGCAGGTCGAGGTGACTTTTGACATCGACGCCAATGGGATCGTCCAGGTCTCGGCCAAGGACAAGGCCACCGGCAAGGAGCAGCAGATCCGCATCCAGGCTTCGGGCGGTCTCAACGAGGCCGATATCGAGCGCATGGTCAAGGACGCCGAGGCGCATGCCGCCGAGGACAAAGAGCGCCGCGAACTGGTCGAAGCCAAGAACCACGCCGATGCGCTGATCCACACGACCGAGCGCACCTTGCAGGAGAACGGCGACAAGATCGCCGCCGCCGATCGCGGATCGGTGGAAGCCGCGGTGCAGGCCCTGAAAGACGCGCTCGGCCGCGACGACATCGCCGACATCAAGGCCAAGACCGAAGCGTTGGGCCAGGCGGCGATGAAGGTCGGCGAAGCGCTCTACCGGGCGGGCCAGGCGCAGGGCGGCGGCGAGGCCGGCGGCGCGAGCGCGAGCGCTGCGGCGTCGTCCGGCGCTGCCGGCAACGACAAGGTCGTCGATGCCGATTTTGAGGAAGTCGACGAAAAGAAGCGCGGTTCGGCCTAGCCTTCGCCAGGCCCCGAGGTCCAGAATGAAACGCGATCACCCCGGCACTCTTCCGCCGGGGTGCTTCGCTGCGTGAAATTCCCCTCCCCAGCCCCCGTTAGCCATGGCTAAACAGGATTTTTACGAGATACTTGGCGTCTCGCGCTCGGCAGGCGTCGACGAGTTGAAGCGAGCCTACCGCAAGCTCGCGATGCAATATCACCCGGACCGCAATCCAGGCGACAAGAACGCCGAGCAGAAATTCAAGGACATCAACGAAGCCTACGACGTTCTCAAGGACGAGCAGAAGCGCGCCGCCTATGATCGCTATGGCCATGCCGCGTTCGAGCAGGGCGGTCGCGGCCCCGGCGATTTCGCCTTTGCCGGCGGCTTTGCCGACATCTTCGACGAGATGTTCGGCGAATTCATGGGCGGACGACGCGGCGGCCAGAACGGGCCGACGCGCGGCAACGACCTGCGCTACAATCTCGAAATCACCCTCGAAGACAGCTTTCGCGGCAAGCAGACGACGATCCGGGTGCCGACCCTCGTTCCCTGCGATTCCTGCAAGGGCAGCGGCGCCGAAGCCGGCTCTCAGCCTGTCGCCTGTCCCGCCTGCCGCGGCCGCGGCCGCATCCGGACGCAGCAAGGGTTCTTCACGATGGAGCGCACCTGCCCCTCCTGCCAGGGAGCGGGGCGGATCATCGAGAAGCCGTGCAAGAATTGCGGCGGCCAGGGCCGGGTGCGGCGCGAGAAGACCCTGTCGGTCAACATTCCGCCGGGGATCGAGGACGGCACCCGCATCCGCCTGTCGGGCGAGGGCGAGATCGGAGTGCGCGGCGGTTCCCCGGGCGACCTCTACATCTTTGTCAGCGTGGCGCCGCACAGGCTGTTTCAGCGCGACGGCGCCAACATCTATTGCCGGGTGCCGTTGCCGATCACGACCGCAGCCTTGGGCGGGGTCATCGAGGTGCCGACCGTCGACGGCACCAGGGCGCGCGTCACCGTGCCGGCGGGAACCCAGACCGGCCACCAGTTCCGCCTGAAGAGCAAGGGGATGACGGTATTGCGTTCGTCCGCCCGCGGCGACATGTTCATCGAGGCCGTGGTCGAAACCCCGGTCAATCTGACCAAGCGTCAGCAGGAATTGTTGCGCGAATTCGAAAAGGCCGGCGAAAGCCGCCGCACCCACCCCGAAAGCGAGGGCTTCTTCGCCCGCGTCAAGGAATTCTTCGAGGATTTGCGGGAGTAGCGAACTGCTCAGGCGCCTCGGCGCGTAGGGCGGAAAAGCGTCAGCGCATTCCGCCGACCAGGAGCGCCAGCCGCAACGACGGCGGAATGCGCTCCGCTTCGCTGCGCTTTTCCGCCCTACTCCGCCGCCGTCGCTGTGGGCGCGGGTTCGTTGCCGCGGGCGAGGACGGCTTCCAGCGTGTTGCGGATGTCGGCGAGCTTCAGCGGGTGCTCGACCTTGTGGCCGAACAGGTTCTTGACATAGAAGACGTCGACGACTTTCTCGCCATAGGTCGAGATCTTGGCGCTCGACACTTGCAGGTTGAGCCGCGTCAGTTCGCGAGTCAGCTCGTAGAGCAGGCCCGGGCGGTCGCGGCCGTTGACCTCAATGATCGTATGCGAGGCGCTCGCCTTGTTGTCGATCAGAACCCGCGGCGCCACGGCAAAGACCCGCGTGCGGCTCGGAATGGCGGGCGGGCGAGCGAGTTCGACGTGCAGTTTCAAATCTCCGGTTAGAACCTTTTCGCAGGTTTCGGCGAGCCTCTTGAGCTTGTCGGCGCGGTCAAAGGCGCCGCCGTCCTGGTCTTGCACCCAGAAGGTGTCGAGCGCCATGCCGTTTGCCATCGTCATGATCTTGGCGTCGACGATGTTGGCGCCGCTGACCGCGAGCGCGCCGGCGATGCGCGAGAACAGACCCGGATGGTCGGCGGTGTAGAGCGTCAACTCGGTGACCGCGCGGTGCGCGTCGATGCGCTCTTCGACGACAAGCGGGGCGCCGCGCGCGTCGGCCTCGCGCATCAGGCGGGCGTGGCGGGCGTGGGTCGCGGCGTCGAGCGACAGCCAGTAGAAGGGGTAGCCGCGCGCGAGGAAGCTCTCGATTTCTTCCGCGGTGAAATCCGGCAGAAGCTGCCGCGCCGCCGCCTGCGCGGCGGCAATGCGGGCGTTCCGTCCCTCGGGCGAAAGACCCTCGGCGATGACCTCGACCGCGCGATGGTAGAGCTCGCGCAACAGCGCCGCCTTCCAGCCGTTCCACACTTTCGGGCCGACCGCGCGGATGTCGGCGACGGTCAGAACCAACAGCAGCTTCAGCCGCTCCGGCGACTGCACGCGTGCGACAAAGTCGGCGATCGTCTGCGGGTCGTCGATGTCGCGCTTGAAGGCGGTGTTGCTCATCAACAGATGCCAGCGCACCAGCCACGCTACAGTCTCGGTTTCTTCCGCCGAAAGGCCGAGCCGGGGGCCGAGCTTGCACGCAATGCGCTCGCCGATGACCGAGTGATCGCCGCCGCGCCCCTTGGCGATGTCGTGCAACAGCACCGCCACATAGAGCGCGCGCCGCGACAGGATGGTCGGCGCAATCTGCGTCGCCAATGGCAGCTCGTCGCGCAACTGCCCGCTTTCGATCCGGTCGAGGATGCCGATCGCGAACAGGGTGTGCTCGTCGACCGTGTAGACATGGTACATGTCGTACTGCATCTGCGCGACAACCCGCCCGAAATCGGGGATGAAGCGGCCGAACACGCCGGCTTCGTTCATCCGCCGGAGTGCCGTCTCGGGGTCCTGGCGCGCGGTCAGGATGTCGAGGAACAGGCGGTTGGCCTCGGGATCCTCGCGCAACGCGCGGCCGATCAGTTTCAGCGACTGACTGGCGGCGCGCAGAGCCCGCGGGTGGATGTCGATCCCGTTCTGCTGGGCCACGCGAAACAGGCGCAGCAAGGCCGTGGGATCGCGCCGGAAGAAATCCTCGGAGGGGATGGCGAGCCGCTCGCCGTCGATGACGAAACCGTCGAGCTGGCGCCTGCCGGCACCCCAGCGCGCCCAGGAGAGGCGGCGCTTGCGCTTCTGCTCGGCTTCGAGGATCGCGCAGAAGATCCGCGTCAGATCGCCGACATCCTTGGCGATCAGGAAATAGCGCTTCATGAAGCGCTCGACCCCGCGGCTTCCGGCATGATCGGTATAGCCCATGCGCCGGCCGATCTCGGCCTGCAGGTCGAAGGTGAGCCGCTCCTCCGCCCGGCCCGCGAGGTAATGCAGATGGCAGCGCACCGTCCACAGGAAGCTCTGGGCGCGAAGGAAGCGCTGCGACTCCGCGGACGACAGGACGCCCAATTCGACCAGCTTTTTGACGTCGTCGATGCGGTAGATGTATTTCGCAATCCAGAACAAGGTGTGCAGGTCGCGAAGCCCGCCCTTGCCTTCCTTGACGTTGGGTTCGAGCTGATAGCGGCTGTCGCCGACCCGCAGATGCCGGGCATCGCGCTCGGCGAGCTTCGCCTCGATAAATTGCGCCGCCGTGCCGCGCACGATCTCGCCGTCAAAGCGCCGCTTCAGATCGTGGAGCAGCGCCTGCTCGCCCCAGACATAGCGCGCTTCCAAGAGGGCGGTGCGAATCGTCGGATCGGATTTCGCCTGGTGCAGGCATTCCTCGATCGAGCGCGTCGACTGTCCGACCTTAAGCCCCAGATCCCACAGCAGGTAGAGCAGATATTCGACGACCTGCTCGGTGTAGGGCGTCTGCTTGTAGGGCAGCAGAAACAACAGGTCGATGTCGGAATAGGGCGCCAATTCGCCACGGCCGTAGCCGCCGACCGCGACGATCGCCAGATGCTCGCCTGCGGTCGGGTTGGGCGATGGATAGATCTCGCCGGTGACGAGATCGTAGAGGGCGCGGATGATCTGGTCGATCAGAAAGCACCCTTCGCGCATGACCGCGGCGCCGTCGCCCGCTTCATCGAAGCGGCGGCGGATCTCGGCCTGGCCTCTCGCGAGAGCGGCTTTGAGCGGCTGGATCAACGGCCGACGATCGAGCTTCGGCGCCGCGGCCGCCCGCAACGCGGCCGCGAGTTCGTCATAGAGAGCCCGCCGATCGACAATGTCGCGCTGCCGCGTGATGCCGCTCATGCCGGTAAACCCGAACGCTGTTATTTACGGCCATGCGCGCCGTTCGGCGATTAGATCGGTATTCCGGCCAGCCGAAGAAAGGGCCGCGGCGCGCCTCGCCGATGCCTCAGCCGATTTGAGCAGGAACGCCGGTTTCGCTCAATACACGCCCTTCAGCGACGTGGTTTTGCGGTTTTCGACCGCGCCGCCGCCGGCGCCGTAATCGAGGAGCTTGCTCGCCAAGCTGCCGGCGGCGACCTCGGCATTGGGGTTCGGCGCCTGCGCATTCGACAGGCCGGCCGGAAGCGGCGGCAGGCCGGGGGCGGCGGCTTGCTTGTCGGCCTTGCCTGGCCCGGCGCTGTCGAGATCCCGGCGTGCCAATTTGTCGGCGGCCACTTCCTGCGGCCTCGGCGCCCCCGGTTTGGGCGGGCGCAGGGCGAAATCGGGAGGGATCGTCAGCGGCGCACGCGCCTCGACTGCGAATTCGTCGGGCATTGTCGGTTCGAGGCCGATCGCCTGCTTAAAGCCGCTGCAGCCGGAGAGCAGCGTCCCGGCAATAGAGAGCACCGACACCAGAGCGACGCCGCGGCCCGGGCCGCGGGTTCGAGTGAAGTGCGACATCGCAACAGATCCTCCCCGCCCGCCTTTTAATGCGCCCGGCGGTGGAGAAGCAAGCCGTCGAGCAGCATCGCAGCCACTCCGAGGCAGATTGCGGTGTCGGCGAGGTTGAAGGCCGGCCAGTACCAGGGCCCGGCGTGGAAATAAAGAAAATCGACGACCCCGCCGAGGTGCAGCCGGTCGATGACGTTGCCGACGGCGCCGCCGATAATCAGGCCGATGGCGACGGCGAGCATCGGGTGCGCCGCGCGGCGCAGCCAGGTCAGGAGGATCACGATGATCGCCGCCGCCACCAGCGAGAACAGGATCGCGTTGATGCCGGAGCCGCGGTCGAACAGGCCGAAGCTCATTCCATGATTGTAGGTCAGCACAAGATCGAAAAAGGACGTGATCTCGACCAGCCGGTAGCCCGCCGCATGCGTCGCGAAAAAACCGAGGACCGCGAATTTGCTGAGCTGGTCGAGGAGGGCGACGACAACCGCCGCCAAGAGCCCGCGTGCCAGCATCAAGGGGCGCCTGCCCCCGAGACGATCTCGGCGCAACGGCGGCACAGATCGTCATGCCCGGGCACCCGGCCGACCTCGGGCAGGACCCGCCAGCAGCGCTCGCAGCGCGTGCCTGCAGCCGGGACGATCCGGGCGCCGACCTCGGCACTCTCGGGGAGGGTGAAAGCGTCCGGAGGAACCGGCCCGACCCAGACCGTGCCGGACGAGGTGATGCACAATTCGGCGAGATCGACGCCGCGCAGCAGATCGGCGAGAGCCGCCGGCACAAACAGTTCGACCGCGGCTTCGAGGCTCGATCCGAGCCGCTTCGCCGCACGTTCGCGCTCGAGGGCGCCGGTTACGATGCGGCGCAGATCGCGCAACCGGGCCCAGCGTTCGCCCAGCGCTGCATCGTACCACTCCGCCGGCAGATCGAGGAAACGCTGGAGATGCACGCTTTCCCCTAGCGCGTCGCCGTGGCGCGCGAGCCACGCCTCCTCGGCAGTGAAGGCGACGACCGGCGCGAGCCAGCGCACCAGGCATTCGAAACAGCGGTCGAGCACGGTGCGCAGGGCGCGC
Source organism: Allostellaceae bacterium (assembly GCA_035252905.1). Classification (GTDB taxonomy): domain Bacteria; phylum Pseudomonadota; class Alphaproteobacteria; order ATCC43930; family CGMCC-115725; genus AP-15. The sequence goes on from DATFCQ010000253.1 coordinate 22,156, forward strand.
CGCCGCGGGTCCTGCGGCGCGTCGCAATAAAGCCGGTCCTTGCGGATGTCGAAATAGAACGCCGAGAGATCGACCGCACAGAAATTGTGCAGAGCCGTGAACAGGTTGTGGAAATCGAACACCTCGATCGAGCGGCGCACCAGGCGGTCGAGTTCGGCGAGGCGGTGCAGGATGAAGCGCTCCAGTTCGGGCATCGCCGCGCTGTCGACCGCTTCGGCGGCGGAATAGCCGTCGAGCGCGCCCAGCAGATAGCGCAACGTATTGCGCAAGCGGCGGTAGACGTCGGTCTGGCGCTTCAGGATCTCCGGGCCGATGCGGACGTCTTCGGTGTAATCCGAGCCGACCACCCAGAGCCGCAGGATGTCGGCGCCGCTCTGCCGGATCACCTGCTGCGGGGCGACGACGTTGCCGAGCGATTTCGACATCTTGCGGCCGTCCTCGTCGAGCACAAAGCCGTGCGTCAACACCGCCTCGTAGGGCGCGCGTCCGCGCGTCCCGCAGCTTTCGACCAGCGATGAATTGAACCAGCCGCGGTGCTGGTCCGAGCCTTCGAGGTAGAGCGAGGCCGGCCATTTGAGTTCTGGCCGCTGTTCGAGCACAAAGCTGTGGGTCGAGCCCGAATCGAACCACACCTCGACGATGTCGGTGACCTTTTCCCACTCCGCCGGATCGTAGGCGTTGCCGAGGAACACGGCCGGATCGGCGTCGAACCAGACGTCGGCGCCGTGCTGCTCGACGGCGGCGGCGACGCGCTCAATGACCGCCGGATCGCGCAATGGCTCGCCGGTCGTGCGATGGGTGAAGACCGCGATCGGCACCCCCCAGGCGCGCTGGCGCGAGACGCACCAATCGGGCTTGTTCTCGATCATCGCACGGATGCGGTTCTCGCCCTGCGGCGGGACCCAGCGCGTCGCCTCGATCGCATCGAGCGCCTTCTGTCGCAGCCCGTTCGCGCTCATGCTGATGAACCATTGCGGCGTGTTGCGGAAGATGAGGGGCGCCTTCGAGCGCCAGGAATGCGGGTAGGAATGGACCAATGTGCCGCGCGCCAATAATCCGCCCGCCTCTTCGATTGCTGCGATCACCGCTCTATTGGCGTCGCCCTCCTTGCCGTCGCGGCGATAGATATGGCGCCCGGCGAAGAGCGGCACGGCGGGCAGATAGACGCCGTCCGGTCCGACCGTGTCGGGCACCGGCAAGCCGTTCGCCTGACCCAGTTCGAAGTCCTCGGCGCCGTGCCCCGGCGCGATGTGCACGAGCCCGGTGCCCTGATCGGCGGCGACAAAACCGGCCGGCAACAGCGGCACGGGAAAATCGTAGCCCTGTCCCATAAGCGGGTGGCGCGCGATCGTGCCGGCGAGCGCGGCGCCGGGAAACTGGTCGAGCACGTCATACGCGGCGATTGCGGCGCGCGCGGCGACCTCGGCGACGAGCGGGGCGGCCAGGAGCAGGGTTTCGCCCGGCCGCGCGCGGCTGCCCTCGGCCGCCGCATCAACCCGGATCACGACATAATCGAGTTCGGGGCTGAAGGCGATCGCGCGGTTGCCCGGCAGGGTCCACGGCGTCGTCGTCCAGATCAGCGCCGCAACGCCCGCGAGCGCCTCCCGCGGCGCCCGTTCGATCGGAAAGCGCACCCACACCGTGGTCGAGCGGTGGTCGTAATACTCGACCTCGGCCTCGGCCAGCGCGGTCTCCTCGACGACCGACCACAGGACCGGCTTCGCGCCCTTGTAGAGCCCGCCATTGACGAGGAACTTGCCGAGTTCGCGGACGATCTGCGCCTCGGCTGGATAAGCCATTGTCGTATAGGGGTGGTCCCAGTCGCCGACGACGCCGAGCCGCTCGAAATCGCGCTTTTGCACCTCGATCCAATGCGCCGCGAACTCCCGGCATTCGCGGCGGAACTGGGGGAGCGGCACGCTGTCCTTGGCTCGGCCGGCGGCGCGGTGCTTCTCCTCGATGATCCATTCAATCGGCAGACCGTGGCAATCCCAGCCGGGGACGTAGGGCGCGTCCTTGCCCAGCATCTGCTGCGCGCGGTTGACGACGTCCTTCAGGATCTTGTTGAGCGCGGTGCCGAGATGGATGTCGCCGTTGGCGTAAGGCGGACCGTCATGGAGGACGAATTTGTCGCGCCCGCGCGAATGTTCGCGCAGCCGGTCGTAGAGGCGCATTTCCTGCCAGCGCGCGAGGATCTGCGGCTCGCGCTTTGGCAACTCGCCGCGCATCGGAAATGCGGTCTTGGGCAGGAATACGGTCGGACGGTAATCCGTAGGCATCGAAAGCCCCTGGATGAACTGCGAGGAAAAGACGAAACGCTCCCCGGTCCTCAGCCGAGGACCGGGCCGATAATTCGCAGTCTCCGCCCGCGATGCGCCGTCATGTGCGAGATATAGCAGCGGCCCGGTGCGGTTTCGAGGGCGTTGTTGGTGCGGCCCGGGCGTGTGCTAAGCTGAACGCAAGGCCCCGGCAGACGGGTCGGAAGCGCAGGGAGGGGGCGGATGAAGCGATATTTTCGCGGCTTTGCGGCGGCGACGGCGATCATCGCCGCCCTCTTCGTCTGGCACAGCGCCGCGGCGCAGAAGCGCGGCGGCGTTCTGCGGATCTACAGTACCGACAGCCCGGGGAGCATGCTGACCCTCGAACAACCCACCATCGTCGCCGAGATGCCGATGATGGGGGTGTTCAACAACCTAGTCGTGTTCGACCAGCACAAGCCGCAGGTCAGCCTCAACACGATCGTCCCCGAGCTGGCGACAAGCTGGTCGTGGAACGAGGACGGGACGGCGCTGACCTTCACATTGCGGCACGGCGTCAAATGGCACGACGGCCAGCCGTTCACGGCCCGCGACGTTAAGTGCAGCGAGGATCTGCGGATGGGCACCGCGCCCGAAAAGCTGCGCCTCAACTTCCAGAAATCGGCGCTCTACAACCTCGCGGCGGTAACGACGAACGGCGATTACGAGGTCACCTATCACCTGAAGCAACCACAGCTGGCGTTCCTGATGCTGCTCGCCGGCGGTTTCGCCGCGATCTTCCCCTGCCATGTGCCATTGGCTCGGTTGCGCCAGCATCCGATCGGCACCGGCCCGTTCAAATTCCTCAGCTTTCAGCCGAACGAAGGCATCAAACTCGTGCGCAACCCGGATTACTGGAAACCGGGGCGACCCCTTCTCGACGGCATCGAATACACGATCATCAGGGACCCGTCGACGGCGGCGTTGGCCTTCATAGCCGGCAAGTTCGACATGACCTTTCCGTACAGCCTGTCGGTTCCGTTGATGAAGACGATCGAGAGCCAAGTGCCCAAGGCCGTCTGCGAAATGGCGCCGACCCCCAACAACCGTCACCTGCTCGTCAACTATCACAAGCCACCCTTCAACAACCCGCAACTGCGCCATGCGATGGCGCTCAGCATCGACCGCCAAGCCTTTGTCGATATCCTGGCGCATGGCCAGGGCGAGGTCGGCGGCGTCTTGCAGCCGCCCCCCGCAGGGCTGTGGGGCCTTTCGCCGGACCAACTGCGCAAATTGCCGGGCTACGGCCCCGACGTGAAGCAAAACCGCGCCGAGGCGCGCGCGATCATGCAGAAGCTGGGCTACGGCCCCGACCACCATCTGAAGATCAAGGTGACAACGCGCAACTGGTCGATCTATCGTGACCCCGCGGTGTTGCTGATCGACCAGCTGAAGCATGTCTATATCGACGGCATACTCGAAGCCGTCGATACCCCGCAATTCTTCCCGAAGATCCTGCGCAAGGACTACACCGTTGCTTTGAACGTGCAAGTTGGCGGCCCTGACCCCGATCCGATCCTCAAATTGTTCTACGGCTGCGGAGCGAGCCTCAATTGGGACGGTTATTGCAACCCCGAGGTCGACAAATTGATCGACGAGCAATCGCGCGAGGGCGATCCGGCGCGGCGCAAGCAGATCCTGTGGCAGATCGAGCAGAAGTTGGCGGCCGATGACGCTCGCCCGATCATTTACTACCGGAGCGGCGGCACGTGCCGTCAGCCCTACGTCAAGGGACTGACAATCATGGTCAACGACACCTTCAGTGGCTGGCGCATGGAAGACGCCTGGCTCGACAAATAGCGCGATCGACCGCGACCCCGCGGGCGTGCTAGGCTTTGCCTACGGCCCGCGGAAGGGCCGATAGACAAATGCGGCGCGGGATCGGCCGCCGGTTTGGGGAGGAGAGGGTTGGGCGCCTATCTGGTCCGGCGTTTCGGCCTGATGCTGCTGACCCTGTTCGGGATTTCGGTCATCATTTTCGTTCTGTTGCGGGTCGCTCCCGGCGACATCGCCGATGTCCTGTTCGATGCCGCCGGCTATGTCGATCCCGCCGAGAAGGTGACGATCGAACATGATCTCGGTCTCGATCGGCCGCTCGTCGTGCAATACGCGGCCTGGATCGGCGGTCTCATGCACGGCGATCTCGGCTATTCCTACGTCACCGATCGCCCGGCGCTGTCGGAGATCCTGCCGCGCATCCCGGTTACCGCCACTCTCGCTGGGCTGGCGATGCTGTTTGCCGTGCTGATCGGCGTGCCGGCCGGCGTCGTCAGCGCGGTACGCCAGGACACCGGCCTCGATTACGTGCTGCGCGTCGTCGGGCTGTCGGGATTGTCGATGCCGTCCTTCTGGCTCGGGCTCTTGGCCTTGACGGCATCGGTTTCCTGGTTCCGCCTGATCCCGATCTACAGCGAGGCGCCGCAGGGCTTGGGGGCGACGCTGGCAATGTACGGCTTGCCGGCGGCGGTCGTCGGGTTCCGCAGCTCGGCCCTGATCATGCGGCTGACGCGCTCGTCGATGCTCGAAGTCCTGCGGCAGGATTATATCCGCACCGCCCGCGCCAAGGGCGCCCCAGGGCACGTCGTCAATTTCCGCCACGCGTTGCGCAACGCGGTCCTGCCCCTCGTCACGCTTCTCGGGGTTGAGGCCGCCTTTCTGCTGGGCGGGCTCGTCGTCGTCGAGACCGTGTTCAACATTCCCGGCGTGGCGCGGTTTCTCGTCGACGCGGTGATCTGGCGCGACTACCCGATCGTGCAGAACCTGGTCATGTACATTGCGGTCATCGTCGTGATCATGAACTTTTTGGTCGACATGCTGTACGCAGCGCTCGACCCGCGGATCAAGTATTCGGACTAAGGCCGTTTCGGGACCAGTGTGATGCCGCAAATCGAGAGTGGATGGGTTGAGCCGCGCGAAACCCATCATTCCGGGCCGTATCGGCGGGTTTCGCTGCGCGGCTGGGCAAGATTCGGATTTCCGCTGGATCAGCCGCCGTACGTCCTTCGAGGCCTCGCTGCGCGAGGCACCTCAGGATGAGGACTTTTCTTAAGGCCATCAAGAACATCCCTCATGCTGAGGAGCGCCCTTTATTAGAGCGCGTCTCGAAGCACGTACGCAGTCGACGCAGCCTTTTCCCGAGATTCTTGCCCAGCCTCTGCGCTCAACCCACCCTGCGGCACCAGACTGATCCCGCAATCGGGCTGGTGCGGAGGGCCGAATGAGCGCCGCCGATACCGGCGCGGGACTGGCGAGGGCCGAGGCGAGCCTCTCAAGGCGCCGGGGCACGATCCGTTTTCTGCTGCGCCGCTATCCGCTCGGCGCGATCGGCGCCGTTATCCTGGGATTGTTCGTGTTCGCCGCGGTCTTTGCCGATTTGATCACCGTCTGCGACCCGCTGTCGACCAATGCCGCATTGTCGCTGGCGCCGCCGAGCGCGGCACATTGGCTCGGCGCGGATGCCATGGGGCGCGACGTCTATAGCCGCATCGTCTATGGCGCGCGCATCTCGCTGCTGGTCGGCTGCGCCTCGACCCTGCTCGGCTGCGGCATCGGCGCCGCCGCCGGCCTCATGTCCGGCTATCTCGGCGGCTGGGTCGACCTCGCGGTGCAGCGCCTGCTCGACATCCTGCAGGCGCTGCCGCTGCTGGTCCTGGCATTGGTCATGGCGGCCGCGCTCGGCCCCTCGCTGCGCAACACGATTCTCGCAATCGCGCTCCCGCTTATTCCCTATTCGGCCCGGGTCGTGCGCGCCGACACCTTGTCGCTGCGCGAGCAGCCCTTTGTCGAGGCTGCACGGGCGGTGGGCATGAGCGAGTTGCGCATCGCATTGCGCCACGTCCTGCCCAACACATTGGCCCCGCTGATCGTCATCGCCACGGCCGCGCTCGGCGCGACGATCCTGATCGAGGCGTCACTGTCCTTTCTCGGGCTGGGCGTGCCGGAGCCGTACCCGTCCTGGGGCCGCATGCTGTCGCAATCGGCGGCCGAATATGTGCGCACCGCGCCGTGGCTGGTGATCTTTCCAGGGCTGGCGATCAGTCTTGTCGTGTTCGCGACGAATTTGCTGGGCGACGCCGTGCGCGATCTGCTCGACCCGCGCCAGCGCGACTGGTGATGCCACCCGAGGGCCCCCCAGAGGACCTCATTGTCCTCGCGGCTGAGGGGCTGCGGACCTACCTGTTCACCCGTGCGGGAGTCGTCAAGGCGGTGGACGGCGTCTCGCTGACCTTGCACCGGGGCGAGACCCTGGCGGTCGTCGGCGAGTCGGGCTGCGGCAAGAGCATGACCGCCTTGACGATCATGCGCCTCGTTCCCGCGCCCCCGGGCCGGATCGTCGCCGGCTCGGTCAGGCTCGCCGGCCGCGACCTGATGCGGCTTGACGAGGCCGAGATGTGTGCGATCCGCGGCAACGAGATCGCGATGATCTTCCAGGAGCCGATGACCTCGCTGAACCCGGTCCTGACGATCGGCAGTCAGATCGCCGAGGCCATAAGGCTGCACCGGGATCTGTCGAAGAGCGCCGCTCGCGAGCTGGCCGTCGAGATGCTGCGGCGGGTGCGGATCGCCGAGCCGGCGCGGCGTGCGCGCGAATACCCGCACCAACTGTCGGGCGGCATGCGGCAGCGGGCGATGATCGCGATGGCGCTCGCCTGCAACCCGCGGGTTCTGATCGCCGACGAGCCGACGACCGCGCTCGACGTGACGATCCAGGCGCAGATCCTCGCCCTGATCCGCGATTTGCAGCAGCAGCTTGGCACCGCAATCCTGCTGATCACGCACAATCTCGGCATGGTCGCCGAGACCGCACAGCGGGTCGTCGTCATGTATGCCGGGCGCAAGGTCGAGGAGGCGGAGGTCGAAACGCTGTTCGCACAGCCGCTGCACCCCTATACGCACGGGCTTTTGGGGTCGGTGCCGCAACTGGCGGCGCTCGGCGGCACCGCCGCGGCGGAGCGGCTGCAGGAAATCCCCGGCATCGTGCCTGCGCTCGACACTCTACCGCAGGGCTGCACCTTCGCGCCGCGCTGTGTCTTCGCCGACGCGCGCTGCCACGCGCAGTTCCCACCCTACGAGGAGTTGCGGCCGCGCCATTGGGTCGCGTGCTGGCATGCGGAGCAGCTCCATGGCTGAGGTACCGGTCATCGAGGCGGTCGGGCTCAAAAAGCATTTCCCGGTCAGAAAGGGCCTGTTGCGGCGAACCGCCGGCCATGTACGCGCGGTCGACGGGGTCAGTTTCGCGATCCGCGCGGGCGAGACCCTGGGGCTGGTCGGCGAGTCGGGCTGCGGCAAGTCGACCGTTGCACGCACGCTGTTGCGTCTAATCGAGCCAACCGAAGGCGCGATCCGCCTTGACGGCGCGGACATCACCCGTCTCGGCAAGCGGGCGTTGCGCCCCTACCGCCGGCAGATGCAGATCATCTTTCAGGACCCGTTCGCCTCGCTGAACCCGCGCATGGCGGCGGGCGACATCGTCGGCGAACCGCTCGCCGTGCATGGCGTCCTGTCCGGCCGGGAGAAGGAACGACGGGTCGCGGAACTGTTCGATCAGGTCGGGTTGCGACCGGCGCAGATGCGCGGCTTCCCGCATGAGTTCTCCGGCGGGCAGCGCCAGCGCATCTCGATCGCCCGCGCCCTGGCCTTGAACCCGCGGCTGATCGTCGCCGACGAGCCGGTCTCGGCGCTCGACGTGTCGATCCAGGCGCAGGTCATCAATCTGCTGCGGGACCTGCAGCGCGCCAACACCCTGTCCTACCTGTTCATCGCCCACGATCTCGCCGTCGTCGAGCACATCAGCCACCGCATCGCGGTCATGTATCTCGGCAGGATCGTCGAATACGCCGACAAGAAGACCTTGTTCGCACACCCGCTGCACCCCTACACCGAGGCGCTGCTCGCCGCAGTGCCGGTGCCGAACCCGCGGCTGAAACGCGACAAGCGCCTCGTCGAGGGCGATGTGCCGAGCCCCTCGAACCCGCCCTCCGGCTGCCATTTCCACACCCGCTGCCCCTACGCCGAAGCGCGCTGCCGGCGCGAAGCTCCGCCGCTGCGCGAGATCAGCCCCGGGCACGGCGTCGCCTGTCATTTGCGCTGACCGGCGGCGCTCACCCTTTCGGCGGTTCGGCGGAGGCGGCGGCGAGGAGGGCACGGGCCTCCTCGGCGTCGGCAGCGATCTGCGCCTTCAGGGCGTCGAGCCCGGAGAATTTACGCTCGGGGCGGATGAATTCGATCAAGGCCACCCGCAGATGGCGGCCGTAGAGGTCGATGTCGCGGTCGAACAGATGAGCTTCGAGCCGCGGCACCAGACCGCCGACGGTCGGGCGCAAGCCGATATTGGCGACGCCGTCGGCGACGCGGCCGGCGAGCGGGTCGTCGGGGCCGTCGCCGCAGACGCGCACGGCATAGACGCCGAAGGCCGGCCGTAGATATTCGCCAAGCCCGAGATTGGCGGTCGGAAAGCCGATCGTGCGGCCGCGCTTGTCGCCCTCGGCGACGCGCCCGTCGATCTCCCAATAGCGGCCGAGCGCCACCGCCGCCTCGCGCGGCTTTCCTGTCTTTAAGAGTTCGCGGATATGGGTCGAGGAATAAAGCCCGGCGGCGGCGCCGCGCACCGGTTCGAGGACGCTGACGCCAAAGCCGTGGCGCCGTCCCTCCTCGCGCAGCATGTCGGGGGTGCCGCGGCGGCCGGCCCCGAAGCTCGCATCATAGCCGACAAAGATATGGCTGACGCCGATCGCCTCAACGAGGATTTCAGCGATGAACGCTTCGGCGCTCTTGGCCGCGAAGGCGCGGTCGAAATGCCGCACGAACAACAAGGCGACGCCGAGCCGGTCGAGTTCGCGCTCCTTGACGCGGAACGGCGTCAGCCGGAACGGCTCGCTTGCCGGAAAGAACACGCTGCGCGGATGCGGCTCGAAGGTCAGCACCGCCGGCGGCCGGTCGGTTTCCCGCGCCAATGCGCGAACCTGCCCGATCAGGGCGGCGTGGCCGCGATGCACGCCGTCGAAATTGCCCATCGCCAGCACTGCGCCGCGCGGGTAGCTCGATCGGGGGCCGGGATGTCGAATGACGCGGAGCACGCGAAACAATCCGCCTTCGCCGGGAACAGGCGCAGCGAACATAACCGCTTCATCCGGCCGCGCCTAGGAGCCAGTCTGGCAGAGCTGCGAAAACGGTTATAGTGGCCGGGCCGGGTGCCCCTCTCCCGGGGCGGCGGAAAGGAGATCGGGTGGAGGACCCTGCCGCACCGCTGCGCGAGGCGTGGTACTACGCACTCGCCAGCCGGCGCCTCAAGCGCCGGGGCATGCTGGCGAAGACGATGCTGGGCGAGCCGATCCTGCTGCTGCGCGACGCGACCGGGGCTCCCTTCGCGCTTCGCGACCTCTGCCCGCATCGCGGCATGCCGCTCTCGGCCGGACGTTTCGACGGCTGCGAGATCGAGTGCTGCTATCACGGCTGGCGCTTTGCGACGTCCGGCCGGTGCGTGACGATCCCCTCGCTGCTGCCGGACCGCGACTTTGATCCGGCTCGCATCGGCGTGCGCAGCTATCCGGTGCGCGAGGCGCAGGGAAACATCTGGGTGTATTTCGGCGATGATCCCATCGCGGCGCCGGACGTCCCGGTGATCGACGGCTTTCGCGGGGCGGCGCCGCAGCTCGTCGAAAGCGTGCGCCTCACGGCGGCGATCGATCACGCCGTCGTCGGCTTGATGGACCCGGCGCACGGGCCGTTTGTGCACCGCGCCTGGTGGTGGCGCTCACGCCGCTCGATCCAGCCCAAGGCCAAAGCCTTCACGCCTTCGCCCTTCGGCTTTACGATGAGCCGCCACAGCCCGTCGCAGAATTCGCGCGCCTATCGGCTCCTGGGCGGCCAGCCGCGGACCGAGATCATCTTCCGCCTGCCGAGCGTCCGCATCGAGCAGATCGACGCCGGCCGCGCCTTCGTCGCCAATCTGACGGCGATCACCCCGGTGGACGCGCGCACCAGCGAGATCAACCACTGCATCTATTGGACCCTGCCCTGGCTCGGCGCGCTGAAGCCGCTGCTGCGCCGTTATGTGCGCGCCTTTCTGCGGCAGGACCGCGACATCATGCTGCGCCAGCAGCAGGGCCTTGCCTTCGACCCGCCGCTGTTGTTGATCGGCGACGCCGACACCCAGGCGAAATGGTATTACCGCCTGAAGCGCGAATACCGCCGCGCCCGCGCCGAGGGCCGGCCGTTCGATAATCCGGTCCGCCCGCGCACCCTTGAATGGCGCAGTTGAGACCGCTTGATCGAGGCGGCGCGCCCGTCGTCTGCTCTACCGAAGGGTGCGGCGGGTTGGCCCAAGTATAAAACCGCCATTGCCGTCCCGCCACGAACCCGGGCATACTATCGCGTTTGCGCCGGATTCGGCGCATCCACCGCTAAAATCCTGGTAGGTGACGAGCATTGGCGATGACCGCGCCGCTGAGACAGGGCCTCTATGATCCGCGCCACGAACACGATTCGTGCGGCGTCGGCTTCGTCGTCCACATCAACGGGCGGAAGTCGCACGATATCATCCGGCGCGGCCTCGAAATCCTCGTCAATCTTGACCATCGCGGCGCCGTCGGCGCTGACCCGCTGGTCGGCGACGGCGCCGGATGCCTGATCCAGATGCCCGACGCGCTGTTGCGGCACTGGGCCGAAGGCGCCCGGCTGAAATTGCCGCCGCCCGGGCATTACGCCGTTGCGATGTGCTTTTTGCCGCAGGACGAAAAAGCGCGTCGGATCGCCGTCGCGCATATCGAGCATTTCATTGCTGCCGAGGGTCAGCGCCTTGTCGGCTGGCGCGACGTGCCGACCGACACGAAGGGGCTCGGCGCCCGCGTCATCGAGGCGATGCCGGCGATCCGCCAGGCGATCGTCGCGCGGGGGCCCGGGATCACCGACCAGGACGCGTTCGAGCGCAAAATCCTGGTGATCCGCAAGCAGGCCTTGAACGGCGTCGCCGAACTCGCGCGAAAGCACGGGCTGCCGCAATTGCGCGACACTTATATGCCGTCCTTCTCGACCCGCACGCTCGTCTACAAGGGGCTATTGTTGGCCCCGCAGGTCGAGAGTTTTTACCGGGATCTGCAGAACCCGCTGACCGTCTCGGCGCTGGCTCTGGTCCATCAGCGCTTCTCGACCAACACCTTCCCGTCCTGGCGGCTTGCCCATCCCTATCGCTTCATTGCCCATAACGGCGAGATCAATACGTTGCGCGGCAACGTCAACTGGATCAATGCCCGGCGCCGGGCGATGTCGTCGCCGCTGTTCGGCGCCGATCTGGAAAAGCTGGCGCCGCTGATCCAGCCCGGCCAGTCCGACACCGCCTGTCTCGACAACGCCCTCGAACTCCTGGTCGCGGGCGGCTATTCGCTCCCTCATGCGGTGATGATGCTGATCCCCGAGGCATGGGCGAGCGACCCGCTGATGGATCCCAAGCGCCGCGCCTTCTACGAATACCACGCAGCCTTGATGGAGCCGTGGGACGGGCCGGCGGCGATCGCCTTCACCGACGGCCGCCAGATCGGCGCGACCCTTGACCGCAACGGGCTGCGCCCGGCGCGCTTTATCGTCACCGACGACGACCATGTGATCATGGCCTCGGAGGCGGGCGTCCTGCCGGTGCCGGAGGAACGGATCCGCCGCAAATGGCGCCTGCAGCCCGGCAAGATGCTGCTGATCGACCTCGAACGGGGCCGCATCGTCGACGACGAGGACGTGAAGCGCGAGCTGGCCGCCGAGCATCCTTATGAGGCTTGGCTGGAGGCGACCCAGTTCAAGCTCGCCGAATTGCCGGAATCGGAGACGGCGCCGGCGCGGGCGGCGCCCAACGACCCGGGCGCGCATTTCCGGCAGCAGCAGGCGTTCGGCTATACCCAGGAAGACATCCAGTTCTTCCTCGAACCGATGGCGCGCGAGGCCGACGATCCAGTCGGCTCGATGGGCACCGACACGCCGATCGCGGCCTTGTCGGCAAGGCCGAAGCTCCTCTACAATTATTTCAAGCAGAATTTCGCCCAGGTCACCAATCCGCCGATCGACCCGATCCGCGAGGAACTGGTGATGTCATTGGTGTCGATGATCGGGCCGCGGCCCAATCTGCTCGGGCATCAGGCCGGGACGCATTACCGGCTCGAAGTGGCGACGCCGATCCTCCTCGACGCCGATCTCGACAAGATCCATGCGATCGAGAACCTCGTCGGCGGCGCCTTCCGCACCAGGACGCTCGATGCGACCTGGCCCGCCGCCGCGGGCGCCGAAGGCCTTGCCCCGGCGCTTGAACGCCTCAGCCGCGAGGCCACCGAGGCGGTCCTTGCCGACTACAACATCCTGATCCTGTCGGATCGCGCGGTCTCGCCCGAGCGGGTGCCGATCCCGGCCCTGCTTGCGACCTCGGCGGTGCACCATCACCTGATCCGCGAGGGTTTGAGGACGATGACCGGCATCGTCGTCGAGACCGGCGAGGCGCGCGAGGTGCATCATTTCTGCGCCTTGGCCGGCTATGGCGCGGAGGCGATCAATCCCTATCTCGCCTTCGCCACCCTCGAACAGATCCGCGTTGAAAACGGCCTCTCCCTCTCGGCCAAAGAGGTGCAGAAGAATTATCTGAAGGCGCTCGGCAAGGGCATCCTCAAAGTGATGTCCAAGATGGGCATCTCGACCTATCAGTCTTATTGCGGAGCGCAGATCTTCGACGCGGTGGGTCTCGCCAGCGATTTTGTCGAGAAATATTTCACCGGCACGGCGACGACGGTGGAGGGGGTAGGGCTCGACGGCATCGCCGAGGAGGCGATTGCGCGGCACCGGCGCGCTTATGGCGAGGATCTCCTCTACCGCGACCTGCTCGACGCCGGCGGCGATTACGCCTTCCGCCTCTCCGGCGAGGACCACGCCTGGACGCCGCAGGCGGTGGCGCGATTGCAGCACGCCGCGCGCGGCAATGCGCGCGAGGAGTACCGGGCCTTCGCGGCGATGATCAACGATCAGGGTGAGCGGCTCCTGACCCTGCGCGGATTGATGCGCTGCAAATTCGCCGATACTCCGGTGCCGCTCGACGAGGTCGAGCCGGCCCGCGAGATCGTCAAGCGCTTCGCCACCGGGGCGATGAGCTTCGGCTCGATCAGCCGCGAGGCGCATACGACCCTGGCGATTGCAATGAACCGCATCGGCGGCAAATCCAACACCGGCGAGGGCGGCGAGGAGGCGGAGCGGTTCAAGCCGCTCGGCAACGGCGACTCGATGCGCTCGGCGATCAAGCAGGTGGCCTCGGGGCGGTTTGGCGTCACCGCCGAATACCTCGTCAACGCCGACGATCTGCAGATCAAGATGGCGCAGGGGGCGAAGCCCGGCGAAGGCGGGCAGTTGCCGGGTCACAAGGTCGACAGGAACATCGCCCGGGTGCGCCATTCGACCCCGGGGGTCGGGCTGATCTCGCCGCCGCCGCACCACGACATCTATTCGATCGAGGATCTGGCGCAGCTGATCCACGATCTCAAAAACGCCAATCCGCGGGCGCGGATCTCGGTCAAGCTGGTCTCCGAGGTCGGGGTCGGCACAGTCGCGGCCGGGGTGGCCAAGGCGCGCGCCGACCATGTCACGATCTCCGGTTTCGAAGGCGGCACCGGGGCGAGCCCCTTGACGTCGCTGACCCATGCCGGCTCGCCCTGGGAGATCGGCCTTGCTGAGACGCAGCAGACCCTGGTGCTGAACGGGCTCAGGGGCCGCATCGCGGTACAGGTCGACGGCGGCCTGCGCACCGGCCGCGACGTCGTCATCGGCGCGATGTTGGGCGCCGATGAGTTCGGCTTCTCGACTGCGCCCTTGATCGCCGCCGGCTGCGTGATGATGCGCAAATGCCATCTCAACACCTGCCCGGTTGGCATTGCGACGCAGGACCCGGTATTGCGCCAGCGCTTCGCCGGCCAGCCCGAGCACGTCATCAATTATTTCTTCTTTGTCGCCGAAGAGGTGCGCGAATTGATGGCAAGGCTCGGCTTTCGCAGTTTTGCCGAGATGGTGGGCCGCGTCGACCGGCTCGATATGACCCCGGCGGTCGAGCACTGGAAGGCGCGCGGCGTCGATCTCACGCGCCTGCTCTATCAGGTGTCGAACAAGCCCGGCGTCGCGATCCATCAGTGCGAGCGCCAGGACCACCATCTCGACCGCGCCCTCGACAACGAATTGATCGCGCTGTCCCGCCCGGCGCTCGACACCGGCGAGGCGGTGCGCATCGAGCGCCCGATCCGTAACGTCAACCGCACCGTCGGGGCGATGCTGTCGGGGGAGGTGGCGCGGCGCTACGGCCATCACGGGCTGCCGCCGGATACGATCCAGGCGCTCTTCCACGGCACCGCCGGGCAGAGCTTTGGCGCCTTTCTCGCGCGCGGGATCACGCTCGAACTGCGGGGCGACGCCAACGACTATGTCGGCAAGGGGTTGTCGGGCGGGCGGCTCGTCGTGCGCCAGCCGCCCGATGCGCGGCGCGACCCGACCCGCAACATCATCGTCGGCAACACCGTGCTCTACGGCGCGATTGCCGGCGAAGCCTATTTCGAGGGCGTCGCCGGCGAGCGCTTTGCGGTGCGCAATTCGGGAGCCGTCGCCGTCGTCGAGGGCACCGGCGACCACGGCTGCGAATACATGACCGGCGGGGTCGTCGTCGTCATCGGCGATACTGGGCGCAACTTTGCTGCCGGCATGTCGGGCGGGATCGCCTACGTCTGGGACCCCGAGGGCCGCTTTGGGACTCTCGTCAACCATGCCGGCGTTGCGCTCGAACCGGTGCCGCCGCCCGAACCCGGCGAGGCGGACGATCCCCTGCGGCCGCGCCGGCATTCGCCCGACGTCGAGGATGCCGGCATGGGCGACCTCTTACGCTTTGACGCGCTCCGCCTCAAGCTGCTGATCGAGCGTCATCATCTGCTGACCGGCAGCGCGCGGGCGCGCGCTCTGCTCGACGATTGGGAGAGGGCGCGCGCAGCCTTTGTAAAGGTCATGCCGCACGACTACCGCCGCGCCCTTCTCGAACGGCAGAGCGAGCGCCCAGCCGCGCGCGCCGCCGCCGAGTAACAGGAACCAGTCCGATGGGTAAACCGACCGGCTTTCTCGAATTCCCGCGCCGCGACCGCGGCTATGACAAGCCGGAACTGCGGCGCAACAGCTGGAACGAGTTCCTCAAGCCGCTGCCCGCACCGGAATTGAAAAAGCAGGCGGCGCGCTGCATGGATTGCGGCATCCCGTTCTGCCACGAGGGCTGTCCGGTCAACAATCTGATCCCGGACTGGAACAACCTCGTCTATCGCGAGCAATGGCAGAGCGCGCTCAAGACTCTGCACGCGACCAACAATTTCCCGGAATTCACCGGCCGCATCTGCCCGGCGCCGTGCGAGGCCGCGTGCACGCTGAACATTGAGGACAACCCGGTGACGATCAAGACGATCGAATGCGCGATCGTCGATCGCGGCTGGGAAGAGGGCTGGATCGTGCCGCAGCCGCCGGCACGGCGAACCGGCAAGCAGGTCGCGGTGATCGGCTCGGGGCCGGCGGGGCTTGCCTGCGCGCAGCAACTGGCGCGCGCCGGGCACCGGGTCACGGTCTATGAGAAGGCGGACCGGGTCGGCGGATTGCTGCGCTACGGCATTCCCGACTTCAAGATGGACAAGCGCCTGATCGACCGCCGCGCCGCGCAGATCGCGGCCGAAGGGGTCGAATTCCGCACCGAAACCGAGATCGGCGTCGACATCGCGATGGCCGATCTCGTCGACGCATACGACGCCGTCGTGATGACCGGCGGCGCCGAATTGCCGCGCGATCTCGCGGTGCCCGGGCGCGATCTCGATGGCATCCATTTCGCGATGGACTTTCTGCCGCAACAGAACAAGCGCGTCGCCGGCGACAACGAGGAGCGCGCCGCCCCGCACGGCACGATCAGCGCCGCGGGCAAGCACGTCGTCGTGATCGGCGGCGGCGATACCGGTTCGGACTGCATCGGCACCTCGGTGCGGCAAGGCGCGGCCTCGATCACCCAGCTCGAAATCCTGCCGAAGCCCCCCGAGCGCGAGAACAAGCCGCTCGTCTGGCCCGATTGGCCCAACAAATTGCGCACCTCCTCCTCGCATGAGGAGGGCTGCGAGCGGCTGTGGTCGGTATCAACCCGGCGCGCCCTCGGCGAGCAGGGCAACGTCGCCGCGCTCGAATGCGTTCGCGTCGAATGGGGCAAGGGCGCGGACGGGCGCTTTCAGATGCAGGAGGTGCCCGGCAGCGCCTTCACCGTAAAGACCGATCTTGTGCTTCTGGCGATGGGTTTTGTCGGGCCGCGCCGCGAGGACATGGTGGCGCAGGCCGGGGTCGCGCTCGACGCCCGAGGCAATGTTCTGGCCAATACAAAAGACTACCGAACCTCGGTCGCCAAGATCTTTGCCGCCGGCGACATGCGCCGCGGCCAATCGCTCGTCGTCTGGGCCATCCGCGAAGGCCGCCAATGCGCCCGCGCGGTCGACGAATTCTTGATGGGGCGGAGTTTATTGCCGCGGTAATCGCCGCAGTGCAGGATAGGTTGACCCCGGTGAAAGCCGAGGAAACCCCATCGCGCGCCGCCAATGTTCGCGATTATCCGGTGATGCTGCGGACGAGATGCGTATGTTTGGCGAGGATTATGGGTTTTGTGTTGCTCAACCCATTCTGTGCCTATTAATGCTTATAGGGGCCTGAAGAACGCCGCTCTCTCAGAGCCTGTTTGAGTCGCCATCGTGTCGTAGGGTCGGCGGAATACCCCGCGGGTCGCGCCCGCGGGCTTCGGCTCACGCGCTATTCCGCCCTACGCTCCACGGCTGTCGCGAACATTGTAGGGTGGAAAAGCGCAGCGAAGCGGAGCGCATTCCGCCATTTTCCACACTCAAACAGGCTCTCAGCGTCGGAGCGGCGAAAACACTGTATGCCGCTGATCATCGTCGAGCGCCGGCCGCAGTAGAAAGCCGATCCGCCGGACCGGCGTATCCGCGCGTCGACGATGATGCTGCTCAGAACCCCAGCGGGATCAGCGCCGGGGTCCTGCGGCGGTAGTCCTCGTATTCGGGGAAGGTCTCACGCATGCGCTGTTCCTCGACCCCGATCCGGCGCAGAAATGCCAGCACTGCGAAGAGGACGGCCAGCAGCCCGCGCCATTCGCCGATCGCCAATGCGGTACCGATCAGCGCGAGCAGCAGGCCGGCATAGATCGGATGCCGCACGAGGCGGTAGGGGCCGCTGCGGATCAGCGTGTGCCCCTCTTTCAGGCTGACGTAACCGCTCCAGTTGCGTCCGATATGCCGGCGCGCCCAGGCGGCAAAGCCGAGACCGATCGCGACCAGGACGGCGCCTGAGAGCGGGGACGCTGCGCCGGGCGCGACAAAGCGGGCCAAGAGCGGGCGGGGCCATAGGTGCGGCGCTGCGAACAGGAGCGCGCACAGCACCAGCGGCACGCGATCGACAAGGCGCGAAGCGAACGACTCGCGCCAGCGCGTCGCCTTGGCAAAAGGCGCCGCGGCGAGCCAATAGACGCACCAGGCGATCCACAGTGCCGGGATCGCAAAATGCAGAGCCATGTTTCCCGCTCGTGGTCATCAATCACGATCGTATAGATGGGAGTTTGGAGTCGGGCCCGGGCGGGATTATTCCGCCGCCATCGCCGCCCGCACTCCGATGGGCGCGGCGAACCGCTAGAGCGGCGCCGGCGTCGGCGGCAGCATTTGCAGCGCCTTCCCGTCCATCGCCGGGGCAGGAAGGCCGAGATGATGCAAGACCGTCGGGGCGAGATCGACGAGCGCCGGCTCATGGCGGCTGCGGCCGGGAGCGAAGCCCCCGCCGAGAGCGGCGAGAAAGGCGCGGCTCTCGTGCCTGCCGGTTCCGCCGTGCTGGCCGAGGCCGCGGCAATCCTTCGGCTCGATGCGGCTGGCGACGACGTCGCCGCAGCCCTCGACCCCGTAAGGATTGGCGCTGTCGTCAACGCGCAGGGCAACCGCGACCTTGAGCGCGGTGGCGCCCGGCAATCCGAGCTGCGCCAGGCCCTCGCCGTGATGGCACGCGCCGACCCAATCCTCGTTTTCGAGAAAACGGACGAGGGCGGGGACCCGCCCCTGCGCCGCGTCGGCGACATAAAACAGCGCCGCGGTGCCGTTGGGGGCGACGACGACGTCGGAAGAGTCGGGAGATTCCTTCAGCCCCGCCGCGACGAGCCGGGCTTCGGCGTCGATCAGCCGCGCCGTCGTCTCCATGCCGTGATCCGAGCAGATGAGGAAGAGAACATCCTCCCCCCGCGGATCGAGCCCACGCACGGTTTCGAGCACCCGGCTGACGCAGCGGTCGGCGGCTCGAATTGCGGCCCTGTGCTCGGGCGAGCCGAGCGGCGTCGCATGGCCGGTATGGTCGGGCTCGGACAGCCACAACACGGCGAGCGCCGGGCCTTCCCGTTCCAATACGTCGCGGCAGAACCGCTCGGTCATCGCCGCGTCGCCCGCGGCGCCCAAGGCGATCGGCAAGGGCTCCTGCGGGACGAGACCCGGTCCGAACGAGCCGGCGCGGTGATGGACGCGACCGTGTCCGTCGGGGTCGTGGAAATAGGCTGCGCCGGGCGAGACGTTCGAATAGATGACGGCGCCGCCGTGACCGGCAAGCAACTCGGCGAGGGTCGGGCGCAACAGGGTGCGGCCGGTCGCCCGCCGCAGCCGCTCGCGAAACCCGGGCGGGCCGACCGACAGGCAAAGAAGCCCTTCGCCCTCGTCGAGCGCGACGGTGTTGCCGCACAAGCCGTGATGGGCAGGGCGGCAGCCGGTCGCGAGCGAGGCGGCGCTGACCCGCGTCACCGATGGGAACACCGCCCGCATCCCGGCAAAGGCCGTGCCTCGTTCGGCGAGCGCGGCGAGCGCCGGGGCGGTGTCGGACGCGACCAGATCCGGGCGCAGGCTGTCGCAGACGACGATGACGGCGCGCTTTTTCCGGTCCATGACAGGTCCTCTCAGCCCGGGCTTCTCAGGGATTTGGCGATACCATAGAGGCTGATCGCGGCCCAGAACACCTCGATCACCGCCGACGGAAAATTCCACGCAAAATAGAGTGAAAACAGGATCAGCAATGAGCCGATCAGATTGGCCAGCGGATAGCGCCAGTCGTCCGAGCGCAGCCAGCGCTGCTGATTGGCAAAGAAAGCGGCGATCAAGACCGCCGCGCCGACAAAACCGACCAGATCATAGAACGCCATCGCCCGCCGCCGAATTCGCCAAGTTCAGGCGGCAACTGCCGTCAGATGCCCGTGGGCGGCATAATCGAGGATGCGCCGGTCACGGGTCATCAACACCGCGCCGGTGACGCGCGCCGTGGCGACGATCATGCGGTCGGCCGGGTCGGTGTGAAAGCGGTCCGGGAGTTCGCAGGTTTCGGCTGCGATCCGCGACGTGATCGGCTCGATCGCGGGCGCAGGATCAACCAGCGCCTCTTCGAGCCACAAGCTGGTAGGTTTGCCTAAATACAATGCGGCCTCGCGATGCCAGCAGAGCGATCTCCCATAGCGAGATTGCCGCGATCCGCAGCATGCCGACGCCAAGAGCCCGGCTGATCGTGCGGCGCGCTTCTGCCGCCAATTCATCGCCCCCGACGATCAGCCAAAGCCAGATATGCGTGTCGAGCAGAAGCGTCTGAGGCTCAGACGTTTTCGGCATCGCCGGTCCATTCCACATCGATGGAGCCGACAATGTCGCCGCAGATCCTGGCTGTTCCGGCCATACGCCCGAAAATGTCGATCGGCGCCTCCTCGACAGGCACCAATTTGGCGATAGGCTTGCCGCGTTTGGTGATGACGATCGGCGCCCGCCGCTGCGCCACCTCGTCCATCAGGCGCAGACAGTTCGCCTTGAAATCGGCCGCCGATATTCGCCGCTGAGCGTTGTCCATATTGCCCGTCTATGACTATTAACAATAGTCATATAAGCGTCGCGAGGTCCTGCGCAACCGCGCCGGATTCTGCTATGATCGCGGCAGCGCGATACCACGCGAAAGGGAGGATGACATGGGCGAGATCCTGGGGCTCGGGGTCACGCATTTCCCCGGTCTGATGCTGCCCGACAGCTATATGGGGACGTTTCTCGACCGCACCTTGAAGAGCGAGCGGGTGTCGGCCGAGATGAAAGACCCGGCGCGCTGGCCCGAGCCGATGCGGCAGGAATTGGCAAGGAACCGCGACGGCGCCGCGGCGGCCGAGCACCGGCGCCGCCTCGTCGGCGGCTTTCGCGAGGCGCGCAAGGCCTTGGACGAATTCGCCCCCGATTTTGTGTTGATCTGGGGCGACGACCAATACGAGAACTTCCGCGAGGACGGGGTGCCGTCCTTCTGCGTCTTCGCTTTCGACTCGGTCGAATGCCGGCCCTTTGCACGCGCTGCGGCCGCCGAATTCGGAAACGTCTGGGGGTTTGAGCGCGATGCGACCGTGCCCGTTGCCGGCCACCCCGCCGCCGGTTCCACGCTCGCGGCCAAACTGATCGAAGCCGATTTCGACGTCAGCTATGCCTACCGGATGCGCTACGAGCTGGGCCTGCCGCACGCCTTCATCAACACGATCCTGTTTCTCGACTACGACCGCCGCGGCTTCCCCTATCCGGTCGTGCCGTTCCACGTCAATTGCTACGGCTCCTCTGTCATCGCCAAACGCGGCAGCACCGCACATCTGCGCGACGCCGACCCGAACGCGGTCGACCCGCCCGGCCCCAACCCGCGGCGCTGCTTCGATCTCGGCGCCGAGGTCGCGCGCGCGCTCGCGGACAGCCCGTGGCGCGTCGCGCTGGTCGCCTCGTCGAGCTGGTCGCATGCCTTTTTGACCAGAAAGCACGATTGGCTATGGCCCGACGTGGCGAGCGACCGCGCCCGCTTTGACGAGCTGGCTTCGGGCAATGCCGCGCGCTGGCGCGATCTCTCGACCGAACAGATCGAGGATGCCGGACAGCAGGAGTTCCTGAACTGGGTCTGCCTCGGCGGGGCGATGACGGCGCTCGGCCGGCGGCCCCGGATCATCGATTACGTCGAGTCCTACATCTTCAATTCGGACAAGTGCTTCGCCCTGTTCCAGCCGTAACGGCGGCGGAATGCGCTGTCCCCGCGAGAGCGGGGGCAGCGGAGCGCATTTCGCCGCTTTCCGGTCGCGGGGGTCATGCCGCCGCGCAGGAATGAAGCATCCTCTGAAGCTGCAGCATTAGATCGGCGCGGACCGCGCCGGCGTCTCCAGTTCCGCACCAGGCCTGCACCGAAAGCTCGACGGTCTTATCGGTGAGGTTCGTCGTGTTCACGCTCGGCGCCGGTTCGCCAAGGACCCGGGGGTCGTTTTCCAGAAAGGTGCGGACGTCCGCCGCCACCCGGTTCACGTCCTCCTCCAGGCCGACGACAAAACTCGCGTTGACGCGCCGCGTCGAATAGGCCGAGAAATTGGTCACGGCCGCACCCCAGACCTGGCTGTTCGGGATCAGGACCTGAACATTGTCGCTGTTGGCCAATTCGGTCATTAGCAGGTTCATCTCGATGACGGTGCCGTTCTTGCCGGCCACCTCGATCGTGTCGCCGGCGCGGAACGGCCGAAACAGCAGCAGCATCACGCCTGCCGCGAGGTTCGAAAGGGTCCCCTGGAGCGCCAATCCGATCGCCAGGGAGGCGGCGCCGAGCACCGCGATCAGGCTGGTCGCGCGAATGCCGACAAGCTGCATGATGACGATGACCACCACGACCAGGACCGCGTAGCGGGCGAGGCTGGACAGAAACCCTGCAACCGTGCGGTCGAAATGCGCCATCCTCGTCATGGCGCCGCGCGACAGGCGTTCCACCTTGCCGGCCGCCCACCAGCCCGCGACGGCTACGAGGATCGCCCCGACGATATTGAGGCCATAGGCCACGACCAGACTGCCGAGATGGTCGAAATGCAGCGTCATCCTTCCCCCTCTGCCTCATAATGCGGCCGAACAACAACATTCTCCCCTGCCGCAATAACGATCTTCTGCCACCACGGTATCAAAGCAGTGGCAAAGATATGGCGAATATGTGAAATCTCCTTGTATACAAGCTTTAAGATATTTAGAGGATATAGGTCAAAGCACGTAAAGGCGGTTTTGAGATCCCGCGCAGGATTTTCCGGAAGAGAAAACCCCGGCAGATTGACCGGGGTTTTCCTTTGGCCTCCATACGGGAGTACCGGGCTGCGGCCCGGCCTGCCGCGGGTGACTTGATCGAACCCAGGGGCCGCTACGGAAACGCCAAAGGCTCTGGCGAAATCCGCGAAGAGGAGAGAAACCAAAAATTGTCACAAAATCGCGGGAGCGCGCGCTTCGAGGCGCTCGATCGGCATTGCGCGTCGCGGCCGTACAAATCCGCCGAAGAATTGCCAATCCCAATGCCGGGCGCGCTGGCATCCCACTTGATGGGGGGAGCCTCCCCAAACTCCTGGTCGGGATCGGGCGGCCTCATTCCTCCGTTGAAGCTATGCAAGGTTTCGTGGGGGGATTGCTAATGCCGCGAATTGGCGAAATCGGCCCGTTATGCGCCTCCGTGCGCTTCGCCTGCGCGATGCTGGTTCTGACTCTGGTTTGTAGTGCGGTCGGCATCATAGTGGCGACACTGCCCGCCGCGCCGCTGGCGAGCGCCGGGGCGCGCGTGCCGTCGGCTCCGATACCCGTTCATCCGGTGACCGGAGGCGCCGCCCGGTTCTTTCCCGGCAGTGCCCCGAGCCTCGACCGGATCGCCGCAGCGGTTGACGCCGCCGAGTCCGATTACGGCACAAATCCCCGCATGATGCGCGCCGACCGCAACGGGCCGCAGGGGCCGATGCAGATCAGCGCCGCGGCGGCGGCCGATATCGGCGGCGGCAACCGCTTCGATCTGAACGAGAACCTCGCCCTCGGCCGCGCCTATCTCGCCACTATGTACCGCCGCTACGGGAGCTGGGCGGACGCGGTCGCCGCCTATAATTGGGGACCGGGGCGCATGGACGCCTGGGTCCATCAGGGGCGGCGCGCCGACCGGCTGCCGGCGGCGGTCGCGCGCTATACCGGCCAGGTGCTTCTCGCCTCGGCCAGCCCCGGCGTGCAACTGCCCGATCCGAATGTGAAAGCGCTGAGTCTGACGTGGGGTCCACACCGGAAGGCGCGGGAAGCATCCCGGCGCGAGGGCGTTGCCGGAGCGGAGGGGCCGTCCATTCCCGCGGGCGCGGGGAACATCGGAAAGGCGGCGGCGCCCGCTCGCCTGTCGCCTCGCGGGCATAGGAAGCACAGCAAAGATGCTGTCGCTCGCGCCCACACCTCATCCGCGCGGCTGGCGAGAACACGACCCCGCCGGGGTGCGGCGCGCGTCGCGCCCGGCTCCCTCTCCGCCCGCAGAGGGCACGCGAAGATGCGGACGGCCTCCCGCGAGCGGCTTGCGGTTCATTCCGGCGAGCGCAGGTCGTAAACCGACGCAACGCAGGCGCAGAGCCGTGCCGAGGACGGTTCTCCGCCCGGCGCGCTCGACCGCCTCGTCGAGCACCGGCTTCGCCTTGCGGGTGAACAGGTCGAGGGTTTCGAGAAAGCGGGCACACGGGCGCCCCTTTTCCGTCATTAAGACGGTCCTGCCAGGCACCGGAAGGTCAAGACCCGTCATCTGCGGGCATGACGAAACGAGCGGCCCGTAATATCGTGATCTCCTGCCCGGGATTTTCCGCCGGAGAGAGAGGATGCCGAACGATACATACGCCGCCGCGACCCCGGCGATCGAGACCCGGGCCGGCAAGGTCCGCGGCCTCACGGTCGCAGGGATTCATGCCTTCAAAGGCATTCCCTATGGAGCGCCGACCGGCGGGCCGAACCGCTTCATGCCGCCCGCGCCGCCCGAGCCCTGGGCCGGGGTGCGCGAGGCTTTCGCCTATGCCGGGCACGCGCCGCAATGGCAGGCGGCGCCATTGCGGCGGCCGGGCTTGGCGAATTTGCTCGGGCCGGTCGATGACACGCCCGTCGGCGAAGACTGCCTAACCCTCAATCTGTGGACCCCCGGTCTCGACGGGGCGAAGCGGTCGGTCATGGTGTGGCTGCACGGCGGCGCCTTTCACTTCGGCTCGGGCAACCGGCCGGTGACCGACGGCGCCAATCTGGCGCGGCGCGGCGATGTCGTCGTTGTCAGCGTCAACCATCGCCTCAACATCCTTGGACATCTCCATCTCGCCGAGATCGGCGGCGAGCGCTATGCCCATTCGGGCAACGCCGGAGTGCTCGACCTCGTCGCCGCGCTCGCATGGGTGCGGGACAATATCGCGCGGTTCGGCGGCGATCCCGGCAGGGTCACGATCTTTGGCGAGTCGGGCGGCGGCGGCAAGGTCAGCGTATTGACGGCGATGCCGGCGGCGCGCGGATTGTTCCACCGCGCGGTAATCCAGAGCGGCGCCGCGGTGCGGGTCTCGACCCGCGAGCGCGCCACGGCGCTGGCCGAGGCCGCGCTGCGGGAACTCGGCGTCACAAGGGCCACGCTCGACCGGCTGCACGCCTTGCCGGCCGAGCGATTGATCGCGGCGATCGGCCCGGCCCGAAAGGCGGTCGGACGCCCGGAGTTTCCATTGCTCGACCGCTACGATTTCGGTCCGGTCGTCGACGGCGACGACCTGCCGCAGCAGCCCTGCGACCCCGGACCCTCGGCATTGTCCGACGAAGTTCCGCTCTTGATCGGCGACACCAAGGACGAGGCCGCCCGCTTTCTCGTCGACGACGACGCGGTGTGGGAGCGCAGCCTCGACGAAGCGGCGCTCTCGGCGCGGATCGACGCATTAGCAGAGGGCGAGGCGCAGCGCGCGCTCGATCTTTATGCGACCCGCAATCCCGCCGCGACCCTGGCCGAGCGGCTGATCGCGGCGGCGACCGCGGGGCAGTTCTGGATCCGCTCGGTGTTGTGGGCCGAGCGCAAGGCGGCGCGGCGGAGGGCGCCGGTGTTTCTGTATGCGCTCGCCTGGGAAACGCCGGCGTTCGGCGGCCGATTGAAGGCGCCGCACGCGATCGATCTGCCCTTTGTCTTCGACAATACCGACATCGCCGAGGCGACCGCCGGTCTGCCCGACGCGCGCGAACTGGCTGCGCGCATCTCGGCGAGCTGGGCGCAGTTCGCGCGCACCGGCGCGCCGCAAACCGACGCTCTGCCGGCCTGGCCGGCCTATACGCCGGAACAGCGCGCCGTGATGGTCCTGGACCGGGACTGCCGCCTCATCCGCGACCCCGACCGCGACGCTCGATTGCTGTGGAGCCGGGTGGCGACGCGGAGCGCCTGACCCTTCCGCCCGCCGCCTGGCAAGGGGAGTAGGGCGGAAAACCCCGGCGAAAGCCGGGGGCATTCCGCCATTTTTGATCCAGGCCTCCGCTCGGCGGAATGTGCTGCGAGGCCGGGCAGGAATTCGGATTTTCGCTGGATCGGTGCCCTGCGTCTCCTGAGGAGCCGCCGCCTAGCGGCGGCGTCTCGAAGGGCGAGACGGCCGCTTCGCAGCCTCCTCAGGATGAGGACTTTTCTTAATGCCATCAAGAACATCCCTCATGCTGAGGAGCGCCCGTCAGGGCATGTCTCGAAGCACGCACGCAGCCGATGCAGCTTTTCTCGCCAATTCTTGCTCAGCCTCTGCGCCTTTCCCGCCCTACATCTCCCGCATGACCTGCGCATAGGAGATCAGGGCGAACAATGCGGTGCCGCCGATCACATTGCCGAGCAGAACCGGGAAGGTGAAGCCGAGCACCATGTGGCCAAACCCCAGCTCGCCGGCGACCAGCAGCAGAAATGCCTCCATGCTGCCGGCGACGATATGGGTAAAGCCGCCGATCGCGATCAGATAGGTCATGATTGTCACGACGTGGAACTGGGCGCCCTCGGCGCTGGGGATCAGCCAGACCATCGCGGCAATCAGAAACCCGGACGTGATCCCCTTGAAAAGCATCTCGGTCGGCCCATTCGCCATCATTTCCCGGCTGATCGCGATCATGGCTCCGCGCAATTCCGGGGTCAGAACCGGCGTGAAATTGCAAAACAAGGCGGCGAACAAGGTCCCGGTCATATTGGCCGCCAATACGATCGTCCAGACGCGGATGAGACCTCGCAAATTCCTGGCAGTAAATTCGGCGACTACCGGCAATACAATAGTGATCGTGGTCTCGGTGAACAACTGTTGGCGCGCGAGCACGACCATCAGAAAGCCCAACGAATAGCCGAACCCGGTGACCAGCGGACGCCATCCGACGTCGGGCAGATGGGTGAGGAGAACGGCTTGCGCGAGCAATGAAAAGCTGATCGACAGACCGGCCGCGACCCCGGACCACCACAGCGACATCGCCGGCCGCGCCATTTCCATCTCGCCTTCCCGGCGCACGATTTCGTAGATGACCGGAGCACGCAGTTGCGAGCGCTCTTCGATGTCTTCGACCTCACGGCGGCTGACGCCAGCGGGGGGCTCTATATCCTCCTCCGGGCGCGTCTCGTCGCTTCTCCCACTGCGGTCCTTGCTCCTCACCCTGATCCCCTGTCGCTGCCGTCGCCCCGCCGAAAACGACGAAAAACGGGAAATCTCCTGCGGCGAAACCATCCGCGCTTCAAGCCGTTCCGCGGGTGTCCGGAAAGGTCCGGGCCGGCGGCATTGCGAAGCGTGCCGGTCCAGCCGCGGCGGGCAAACCCTGTCCTCGCGGCAGAGGGGAGCGCCAGCGTCGCAGTCATCTATTGAGCGTGTATCTCGCCTGACTGCGTTCGCAGTTTTCTCAGAAAGCCGCTCACTTGAGCAGTGGGCCGCATGGTCCGCCGCGATTAGCCGGGATAATTCACGAGACCGGAAGAGGGAGTGGCGGGAGCGGAACGAGCCGCAAGGGTCTGGTATGATTTGGTTGCTGAGGCCGGATCATCCGGAGCCAAACGGAGTTCGCCCCCGCCATGGCGCACGATACGAA
>DATFCQ010000254.1:0-16529 GCA_035252905.1 Allostellaceae bacterium
CGCTTTTCCGCCCTATAGTGAGCCGTAGGGCGGAAAAGCGCAGCGCATTCCGCCAATTTTGGCGCTATAGCGATCACTCCAACAGGCACTCGGCTCGGTTGTGCAGGATAATAAACTATGGACATTCGCCCGATTAGAACAGAAGCCGATTATCGAGCGGCACTACAAGAGGTAGAGCGGCTTTGGGAGGCCGAACCCGGCACGCCCGAAGGTGATCAGGTCGAGGTGCTGGCGGCGCTGATCGAGGCATACGAGGCAAGGCACCACCCAATTCCGGCACCCGATCCGATCGCCGCGATCCTGTTTATGATGGAGCAGAAGGGGTTGACCCGCCGCGACCTCGAACCCGCGATCGGCAGCCGCAGCCGCGTCTCGGAAATCCTCAACCGCAAGCGGCCGCTGACCCTGCCGATGATACGCGCCCTGAGCGCGCTGTTGCAGATCCCGGTCGAGATCCTCGTTCAGCCCTACGAGAGGTCTGAAGTGGCCTGACGCCGCCGCCTACCGCACCATCCGCACCGGCGGCACCTCGCGCGGGATCAACAGGCGGCAGCCGGTGGCGGCCGTGATCTCGTCGACCGTGACGCCGGGCGCGATTTCCTTCAGGACCATGCCGTCGCGAGTCGGCGCGAACAATCCGAGATTGGTGACGACGAGGTTGACAACCCCCTTCGCCGTCACCGGGATCGCGCAGCGCTCGACGAGGCGCGGGCGGCCGTCGCGCGTCTGATGCTCCATCGCGACAAAGACGTGGCGGGCGCAGGCGGCCAGATCCATCGCGCCGCCGATGCCGCCGCCCTTCTGCCCGGCCATCTTCCAATTGGCGAAATCGCCGTTCTCGGCGACCTCGTAGGCGCCGAGCACGGTCACATCGATCCGCCCGCCACGGATCATCGCAAAGGAATCGGCGTGGTGGACGACGGCCGCGCCCGGCCGCAAGGTCACGTGCTGGCCGCCGGCATTGACGAGATGCAGATCTTCCCGCCCCGGCGCGGCGAGCGGGCCGTAGCCGATGACCCCGTTCTCGGAATGGAAGACAATCAGTTTGTCGCCGAAATCGAAATTCGAGCACAGGGTCGGGATGCCGACGCCGAGATTGACGATCCAGCCGTCCTCGAACTCCATCGCCAGCCGGTCGCACATCTGCTGGCGAGTGAGACCCTTTGCGCGCTCGCTCATCGTCTCCCTCCCGCATTGAGATCGGCCGGACGCTGCGGCCACCAGCCTTCGGGCGGCGGCGGGATCTTGACGAGGCGGTGGACAAAGACGCCCGGCGTGTGCACGTCGTCGGGGTCGATCGCGCCGACCGGCAGGATCTCCTCCTCGACCTCGACGATCACGACCCGCGCCGCCATCGCCATCACCGGATTGAAATTGCGCTGCGAGCGGCGGTAACGCAGATTGCCGAAGGCGTCGGCCTGATAGGCGCGGATGAACGCGTAGTCGAGCGGCAGGGCGTGCTCCAACAGGTATTCGCGATCCCCGAAGCGGCGCGTCTCGCGGCCCAGGGCCAGTTCGGTGCCGACCGCGGCCGGGGTATAGAAGGCCGGGATGCCGGCGCCGGCGGCGCGCATGCGCTCGGCCAATGTGCCCTGCGGCACGAGTTCGGCTTCGATCAGCCCCTTCTCGTAATATTCGCTGAAGATGAAGCGCTGCGAGGCCCGGGTCGGCGCGGTGAAGGCGCAGATCGCCTTTTTGACCTGGCCGTTCTTGATCAGCCATCCCATGTCGGGCGCATCGCCCGGCAGGGTCGCGCCGCCGCGCGCCGAGTTGGAGACGCAGGTGAGGTTGCGGGCCCCCTGCCGGGAGAGGGCCGCGTAGAGATTGACCGGCATGCCGACCACCGCGAAACCGCCAAAGCCGATCGTCGCGCCGTCCGGGATGTCGTGCACCGCCTCGTCGAAACTGGCAAAGACTTTGCTCTTCATCGCAATGGCCGCCCCTCGCCCGGCCCCGACAGGAAGATGTTGGGCCTGAGGAACATCGAGAGCACGAGCGCGCCCTTGGGCGAGCGCGCGACATGGCGGTTGCCCTTCGGGCGCCACACGTAATTGCCGGCGCGCACCTCGCCCTCCTCGTCGACGAGGCTGCCTTCGAGGACAAAGGTCTGCTCGACCTCGACATGCTCGTGCAGCGCCAGCTCGCTGCCCGGCTGCCAGCGGAACAGCGCGGTCAAGAGCCCGCTCTCCGGGTCTTCGAGCAGCACCTTCATCTCGATGCCCGGGCACGGCGTCGGCTTCCACGGCAGGCTGTCGACCTCGACATAGCGCGAGGCCAAAGGTCCGAGCGTGTCCGCGCCCGGCAAATGCGGGGTGATCGCGGTCATCTCCTCCTCCCCTGTTTTGCGCCGCTCACATCAAAAAGACGCCCTTGCCGGTCGTCTGGGTGTCGAACAGGCGGTAGGCTTCCTCGGCCTGTTCGAGCTTCCAGTGATGCGTGAACAGGCGGTCGACGTCGATGTTGCGGTCGACGACAAAGCGCGCGCATTCGGCCTGACCCATCCATGAGAAGGTCCACGAGCCGATGATCGTCAATTGCTTCCTCAGCATGTCGGGGCTGACGTCGATCGTCACCTGGTTGCGCTCGCCGACAAAGCACGCCGTGCCCCACACCTTGGCGCTGCGCACGGTGGCGATGCGGCCCTCGGGCTGGCTCGACGTGTCGAGCGTGCAATCGGCGCCGCCATGCGTCAGATCGCGGATCGCCCCGATCGGATCGTTGGAGCGCGGGTTGACGGTTTCCCAGGCGCCGAATTCCTTGGCGCGGGCGAGGCGCTCGGGGCTGACGTCGAGGGCGATGACGCGCGCGCCCATCGCGGTCGCGAGCTGGGTCGCCGACAATCCGACCGGCCCCTGCCCGAAGATCGCGATCGTGTCGTTCCCCGACAGGTTGAGGCGCCGCAACGCGCCATAGGCGGTGCCGGTGCCGCAGGAGATCGCCGCGCCCGCGACAAAGGACAACGCGTCGGGCAGCGGCACCAGGGTGAAGGCCGGCACCTTCAGATAGCGGGCGTGGCCGCCATGCGCGTTGTTGCCGTAGACGAGAACCGGTTCCTCCTGGCACAGCTGCGACCAGCCCGAGCGGCAATGGCTGCACTGGGTGCAGCCCTTGTAGTGGTGGACCATGACGCGCTGGCCGACCTGCGCCGCCTTCGCATCGACGCCGGGGCCGATCGCGGCGACGACGCCGCACGGCTCGTGCCCGGCGATGACCGGGTCGGGATTGACCGGCAGACCGCCGCTTGCGCCGCCGCTCTTCGGCCGTCGGTACTGATGCAGGTCGCTGCCGCACATGCCCGAAGCCTTCATCTCGACGACGACCTCGCCGGGACCCGGCGTCGGATCGGGAAATTCCATCAGCGCGAGCCCGCGCTCGCCGGTGAAGACAACCCCGCGCATCTGTTCCTCGCTGTTCCGCCGAAGGCCGGGAATAGCCTACGCTGTTTCGCCGCGATCCGGTAGCATTCGTGCGCCAGTGTTCCGGCCGTCGGGGCGGCCGCGCCCATGGAAAGGATCCCGCAATGCCCGTCAACAAGCCGCATCTCGAATTCCACCGCGTCGATATGAGTTCGGGCTGGAGCACCCCCCAGGGCTATCCGCCCGGCATCGAACAGAAGATCCTCGCCGGCGCGCTCGACGAGGGACACCGCAGCGGCAGTCGCACCCGGCTGCTGCGCTTTGCCGCCGGCGCGTTCACGATGGCCCCCTTTGTCCACGATTATTGGGAAGAGGTCTTTCTGGTCTCGGGCGACCTCACGGTCGGCAGCGACGGCGAAGGCCGCGGCGGCGAGAATTTCCCCGCCGGAACCTATGCCTGCCGCCCGCCCGGGGCGGTGCACGGACCGTTCAAATCGAACGGCGGCTGCCTGTTGCTCGAAACCCATTATTACGCGGAAGAATAGGGGGACAAAGCGGCCGAAAGCCGGTCCCCTTCGATCGCCGCGTGAACTGGGACAAGGGTTTACACCATAGCGGATCATGCGGAACAGCGTCGTGCATCGCGAAGTTTGGCTACGAGCGCCACCCCGCGTGGCGTGACCCTAGACGGAGATGATCGATGAAAAAGCTGATCCTCGCTACAGCGTCGGTGCTCGCACTGGGATTGGCCGGCGCCGGCGCAGGCTATGCGCAGACGACCAGCCCCAGCACGACACCGCCGTCCTCGACGACAGGATCCTCCACCGCGACTATGCCGCAGCAGACGCAGAACGAGACGACCCCGGGCACGCTGTCGGAAGAGCAGATCAAGGACGTCCAGCAGAAATTGAAGAGCGCCGGGCTCTATAACGGCCCGATCGACGGCCAAATGGGCCCGCAGACCAAGGAAGCGATCACCAACTTCCAGAAGCAGAAAGGTCTGGAGCAGACGGGCAACGTCGATCAGCAGACAATGGCTGCGCTCAATCAAATGTCGAGCAGTCCCGCCGCCACGAGCGGAACCAGCACCGAACAGCACGAGCAGAACGAACCGAACCAGAAATAATCCCTGCGTTCGAATTGACCGCGCACGGGCCGGCTGCCCCCATGCGGCCGGCCCGTGCGGCGTTATCGGCCTGACCTCTCACTCGGCGAATTGCAGACCGGCGCTCTCCTGCAGCCGGCACATCTCCTCGAACAGACCCTGCCGCCGACGCAATTCGAACGGCGCGCCGTCCTCGACGATGCGGCCGTGACGGAGCACGATGATGCGGTCGAAATTGGCCACGGTGGCCATGCGGTGGGCGATCGCCAGGACCGTGCGCCCCTGCATCAGGGCTTCGAGGGCACGCTGGATCAGGATCTCGGATTGACTGTCGAGCGCCGAGGTCGCTTCGTCAAAAATGACGATCGGCGCGTCCTTCAAGAGCGCCCGGGCGATGCCGATGCGCTGGCGCTGGCCGCCCGACAATTTGGTGCCGCGCTCGCCGACCGGGGTCGCATAGCCCTGCGGCAGGTCGCGGATGAAGTCGTCGCAGCACGCCGCCTGCGCCGCCGCGAGGATCTCCTCCTCGCCGGCGTCGGGTCTGGCATAGCGGAGATTTTCCCAGATCGAGCGGTGGAACAGCGTGATCTCCTGCGGCACCACCGCGATCGCCGCGCGCAGGCTGTCCTGCGTCATCGTGCGGATGTCCTCGCCGTCGATCAAGAGGCGGCCGCCGTCGACATCGGCGAGGCGCTGCACCAGAGCGATCAGGGTCGATTTGCCGGCCCCCGACGGTCCGACGAGGCCGACGCGCTCGCCCGGCCGGATGCGCAGATCGAGCTTGCGGAATACCCGCTGGCCGCCCGGATAGGAGAAGTCGACCTTCTCAAAGGCGATGCTGCCGCCGCGCGGGAACACGTCGCGCGCCCCGGGAAGGTCGACAACCTTGTGATCCTCGCCGATGACCTGCAGCGAATCGGCGATGCGGGCGAGAAATTGGCTCGCATTGACGAGAGCGAAGGCGAGATCGCGCGAGCCGTGCAGGATGCGGAAGGCCATCGCCACGGTCAGCACGACATCGCCGGCGCTGACCTGCCCGAGGTTCCACAGGTGCACGGCCCAGACCAGGAGGCTGCCGCCCATCAGCCACAGGCTCGCATCGTGCAGGACGCGCAGCCGCTCGATGTACAGAAGGCTGCCGCGCTGCGCATGCGCCTCCCCGCCGAGCAGCTCGGCGAACCGGCGGCGCTCGCGGGAACGCGCGGCGAACGCCTTGACCATCCAGATGTTCGACAGGACGTCGACGAGCTCGCCGCCGACCTCGGCGGCGCGGTCGGCGTAGCAGCGATGGCGCGGCGCGCCGCGGTGGCTGCACAAGGCGAGCGTGCCGGCGGCGAGGAGAACGAAGGAGAAGATCGCGGCGACGAGATGCCACTCCACCGTCGCCAGCATCAAGAGAGCCGCGCAGAAATCGGCGCAGACCGGGGCGATGTTGAACAATGCGCTCTGGAAAACCTGCTGCAGCGCATCGCCGGTGGCGGACACGCGGCCGGCGAGCGCGCCGCCCAGGCGTTCCGAGAAATAACGGCTCGAATGCCCGGAGAGATGGCTGAACAGATCGAGCCTGGCCTCGGCCTTGTCGACGACGATCGCGCGGTAGCCGAGGGCGCTGCCGATCCGCCACAGCGCGCTCTCGCAGGCGAGCAGAGCGGCAAAGACGCCGACCGCCCACCAGACGGGGCCGAGCTGCCCCGGACCATGCGCCATCGCGTCGACGATCATCTTCAGACCGTACTGGGCAAAGCAGGCCGAGGCCGCCGCCCCCATGACCGCGACGAGCGCGGCGATATGAAGGCAGCGCCGCCGCCGGACATAATGCCACAGGAACGCCAGCGGCCGCAGCGGGAACCCGGCGGCGCCGGGCCGGGGACGGGCCGGGCCGGCGCCGCTTCCGCTGCCCGGCCATCCCGGAACAGGCAAGACGAGGCGCGCCGCGCCCCTCGGTTTCTGCAATAGCATCAGGGGCTCTCCAACGCCGACAAGGAATGTTCAGGGCCGGACGGCGCACCCGCCAAGCGCGGACGACCCGATGCCGACCGCAGCCGGTCGCGCCCGACGCTGTCCGGGTGAGCCTTCCGCCGAAGCGGCAACGCCGACCCGAGCAGAGTTATTCCTCGACCGGCTGCCGAATTCTGCGCGGCGGTCGCCGGCCGGCCTTTTTGTCGCGCCGGCGCCGCGCCATGCAACGATTCCCCTATCCTTGCGATTATCGGGTGGTCCTCGTCAGAGATGCGGAGTGGCGCCGACGATGCGAATTGCGCAGGTATCGCCGCTGATGGAAGCGGTTCCCCCCAAGCTCTACGGCGGCACCGAGCGGATCGTCGCCTATTTGACCGACGAACTGGTCGCGATGGGGCACGAGGTGACCTTGTTCGCCAGCGGCGACAGCGTGACGACGGCCCGGCTGGTGGCGGCGTGCCCGCGCGCGCTGCGCCTCGATCCGGTTCTGCGCGACCACATTGCGCCGCTGATCGTCATGCTCGAAACCGTGGCCGAGCGCGCCGCCGCGTTCGACGTGATCCATCTCCACTGCGATTACCTCGGCTTTCCCGCCCTGCGGCGGACGCGCACGCCGTTTCTTGCGACCCTGCACGGCCGTCTCGATCTGCCGGAACTGCGGCTGATCTACCGCGCCTTTCACGACGTCCCGGTGGTGTCGATCTCGGATGCGCAGCGCCAGCCGCTGCGCGAGGCGCGCTTTGTCGCCACGATCCATCACGGCCTTCCCGCGGGGCTCCTGCGTCCCGGCGCCGGAAGCGGCGGCTATCTTGCCTTTCTCGGGCGCATCTCGCCGGAAAAGGCGCCCGATCGGGCGATCCGCATCGCCGCCGCAGCAGGGATGCCGGTCAAGATCGCGGCCAAGATCGACGCGGCCGACCGGGACTATTTCGACTCCGAGATCGCACCCCTCCTGAGACAGCCGCATGTCGAGTTTGTCGGCGAGATTGCCGAGCATCAGAAATCGGACTTCCTCGGCAACGCCGTCGCCCTGCTATTTCCAGTCGCCTGGCGCGAGCCGTTCGGCTTGGCGATGATCGAGGCGATGGCCTGCGGAACCCCGGTCATCGCGATGCGCAACGGTTCCGTGCCCGAGGTCGTCGAGGACGGCGTCACCGGCTTTGTCGTCGAGGAGGAGGCTGCCGCCGCCGCGGCAGCGCGCCGCGCCGCGCTGCTCGATCGCGCGCGCATCCGGCAGGTGTTCGAGAGCCGTTTCACCGCACGTCGGATGGCGCAGGACTACCTCCGGATCTATCGATACCTGGCGGCGCGGCAAAGAACGGCGCCGCCGGCCGAGCGGGTCGCAAGCAGCGATTGCCTGGAACCGGTCTCGACGGTATAAGCGCATCGATCTCAAACCAGCCTTCGGTTGCTGAGCTGTCGCACCGCCGCGGTCTGATCAAGAGACCGCCGGCCGCCGGCCTGCACCGGGACAGGTTTGGACGGAGCGTTTGCGCTGCCTGTGCCCGGTCTTCCGCTGCCTGACCCGAAATCCGCCTGCCTTCGTCGCTACCGGCTTCCCGTGCTCGCCGCTGCCATGATTGCGGCAGCGGGAGGCATCACCTCCGCTCAGACCTCCGGCGGCGCCGCGCCGGGGACGAGCGGGGTGTTTGTGCAGCGCTTTGCCGGCGACGAGATCTTTCCGGTGCTCGGCGCCGAGGTGAAGAGCGCCGCCGGCGCCGATATGGGGCACATCGTCGATGTACTTGCCGATGAGACCGGCCGCCCGCGCGCGGCCATCATCGATTTTGGCGGCTTTCTCGGCGTCGGCACCCGCAAGATCGCCGTCGCTTGGCGCGCCTTGTGTTTCGGCCGGGTGCAAAAGCACGGGGTCATGCTGCCCGACCTCACCCCCGACCAGCTGAAATCGGCCCCCGAATACAAGGCGCCGGAACAGCCGGTTGCGGTGATCACTCCCTCAACCCTGATCGAGAGCGGGTCGGACCCCTGCCCCACCCCGTAATCCTTGCGGTTCGTCCGCCCGCGCTCGCGGCACCGGCCGCGAGCGGAGCGCGTGCGCTGCGCGCGCTCGACTGGCTCAATTTCTTCATCGCCAATTTCCAGACCGGGTTCGGACCGTTCGTTGCGATCTATCTGACCAGCGTCGGCTGGACCCAGGGCGAGATCGGCCTGGCCCTGAGCGTCGGCACATTGACCGCGGTCGCGGGCCAGTTGCCGGCCGGGGCGCTCGTCGACGCCGTACATAACAAACGGCGCGTCGCCGCTTTGGCGCTGATCGCGATCATCGCCAGCGCGCTGTTTATCGCCGCCTGGCCCATCCTGTTGCCGATCCTCGTCGCCGAGGCGCTTCACGCCTTCGCCAGCGGAGTTCTGAACCCCGCGATCGCAGCGATCAGTCTCATTCTGGTCGAAGAGAGCCAATTTGGCGAAAGGCTCGGCCGCAACGCCTCTTACGCCGCGGTCGGCAACGCGGTCGGCGCCGGACTGATGGGGGCGTGCGGTTATTACCTGTCCGGCCGAGCGGTCTTTGTATTGACCGCGATCCTGGGCGCGGCGGCGCTCGCGGCGCTCGCAGCGATCCGACGCGAGGACACCGCCGCCGGCGGCTCGTCCTCACCCCGGCCCTCCCCCGTGGAGGCAGAGAGAGAGGTTCTTTCCCTCCCCCCCGCGCGAGCGAGGGTGGGGGCGATAGAGGCCGGCAGCCATTTTCTGCTGTGGCGGTGCGGTCTCGGCCGCTGGGCGACTCTGCGGCAGCGGCTGCGGCCGAAACCGTCGGGGCGGGCGTTCTGGGATTTTCGGCTGTTGATCTTCTGCGCCTGCGCCGCGCTGTTCCAGCTCGCCAATGCGGCGCTGCTGCCACTCGCCGCCGGGCTCGTGACCAAGCGCGCCGGCGGCGAGGCGCCGCTGTTGATCGCCGCCAGCATCATCGGCCCGCAATTGATCACCGCCTTGTTGGCGCCGCGCGCGGGGCGGGCGGCCGAGCGCTGGGGGCGCCGCCCGATCCTGATCCTCGGCTTTGCCGCATTGCCGCTGCGCAGCCTCTTTTTTGCCGGCTTCGCCAGCCCCTATTTGCTGATGGTCTTCCAATTGCTCGACGGCATCGGCGCGGCCGTGTTCGGCGTGCTGTTGCCGCTGATCGTCGCCGACATCACCCGCGAGAGCGGCCATTACACCCTTTCGCTCGGCATCGTCGGGCTCTTCGTCGGCCTCGGCGCCACCTTGAGCACGACTCTCGCCGGTTTTGCCGCCGACCGGTTTGGCGGGCAGGCCGCCTTCCTGGCGCTCGCCGGGATCGGGATCCTCGCCACTCTGCTGGTCTCAAGCGTGATGCCGGAGACGCGGCCGGCTCCTCCCAGCCGCGCCGCGGCAAACGGCCTGCGGTCTCTGGGTTGAGCCCAGTGCGCCGTCCAGCCCTCTTCCTATTCGGTCCTGCGGCGGGCGGAGAGAGTGCCGGTCGGAAAGCCCAATGTCGAAAGTCTTTACACCTCGGGCGAGAGACAGGCTTAATAAGGCGCTGATACCAAAGCTATCATGCGAGCGGTGTGCGGTGTGGCCGTAGCCCGGTGCACCCGAACGTCGGAAATCCTTACACGCCTGCGGCAACCCGACCAGCCTCATGGATCGTCTAATCTGCTGAATCATGCGGCTCATTGTCGCGTATGGCTGATTAACGCCGCTTCTTTCTCTGTCGAGAAATTTTACACGCATCAGACATGCGTCAATAATTCCCGTGGGCACACGTCTGAATCCTTTGAAATCTTTTTATTCTCCGAGTTTGGCATAAAACTTGCTTATCACCTTGACAAGGGAAACCCAAAGAAACGGCGCTCGCAAGGCGCATGAGAGGGCCTCAGCGAGCACGGATCCACAGGAGGCAGCAATGCGAATGAAATCCCGGTTCGCGGGGATGGCGGCGCTGATCGCAGGGCCGCTGTTGGTGGCGTCGGCGGCGCAGGCGAATGTGATATCAATCGGGCTGGTGGCGGACAATTGCTGCGGCATTACGGAAGTGGCCAGCGACACCAGCCCCCAGAGCGCGAGCGGCACCTTCGGCGACTATACCTACTCGGTAATTGCCATAGGCACTCCGCCCCTGACCGCACCGAACCTCCAGACCACCCTGAAAATTCAATCTTTAGCCGGCGGAACTCATGAGCTCGTGGTAATAATAGACGAGGATGGGCTTATTCACCCGGCAGGCTCCCTTGAGTTCCTCGACACCTTCACCTCGAATGCGCAATCAGCTAACTCGGTTACTGAGCAAATGCTGTTTAGCAATACTGGAGGGAATGGGGTCCCTTTGAATTCCGTGCACTTTTCTCCTGACCCTCTTCTACAGACAGTTACCGGGATTGGCGATGACCTTGGCACCTTTCCCCGTGCAGGCCCTTACACCGAAGGGGCGTTATTCGACATCATCACGACCGGAATCGGCCAAAGTGCCGATCTGACCATAACCATTCGGCCCGTGCCCGAGCCGGCTTCGCTGACCCTGTTCGGCGCGGCGCTGCTCGCGCTCGGGTGGTTCGGACAGCGCCGCAAGCGGGCATAAAGAAACCGCAATCCACACCCGGGTCTCACCAATGCGGCGGACGCGTTCACGCCCCCGGATTGAGCCAGGTGCCGCCGATCCAGCCCGCTTCGTCATATTCGGACATGCAGCGCTCGACGAGCGCCGTCATCGCCTCCATTGCGCCGCTGCGGCGGGCGCCGGTCAGTACCTGGATGCGGATGTCCTCGTGGTTGCCGGCGTAATTGCGCTCGTAGAGCGCGTTGCGGCCGCCAAACTCGGTGCCGATCGCATCCCATAACAACTTCATGATCTTGATGCGCTCCTTGTAGCCGATGCCGTGGGAGCCTCGGACATAGCGTTCGAGATAGGGATCGATCGCCGGATTGTCGAAGTCGCGCACCGAGGAGGGCAGGTAGATCAGGGCCGAGGCAACGATCTTGTCGATGATTTCCTTGATCCGCGCATAAGCCTCGGGGGCGAAGACGCGGTACGACATCGCCGCCTGCAGGTTCGGCAACAGCGCGTCGCCGATCCAGGGCTGCGGGTTGGCCGCCATGCCGTCGGACAGCGACCAGAACAGATGGCGCCAGGCGACGATCTCGCCCAGGAGCGCCTGGTTGCCGCGGAATTCGTCGCCGCCGGTCGCATGCAGGGCCTTGGCGACCAGCCCGGCGAGAAAGTCGAGCTTGACTGCAAAGCGCGTGCAGCCCTGAAAGCAGAACCCGTTCAGAAAACCGGAGCGCGGATAAAAGCTCAGGATCTTTTCCGGGTCGCGGTGGACGAGCACGTTCTCCCAGGGGATCAGAACATTGTCGAGGACAAAGATGGCGTCGTTCTCGTCGAAGCGCGAGGAGAGCGGATAGTCATAAGGCGAACCTGATTTCTGTGCGATCTCCTCGTAGGAATTGCGGCAGATCAGCTTGACCCCGGGCGCCTCCATCGGCAGGATGAACATGATCGCAAGATCGGGATCGCCGGTCGCGGTGGCGGCATTCTGGCCGAGGAAGTTGTAGTGGGTCAGCGCCGCCGAGGTCGCCACCACCTTGGCGCCGGACACGACGACGCCGGCATCGGTCTCGCGCTGGATCGTCACATAGACGTCCTTGACCTCGCTGGTCGGGCGGCCGCGATCGACCGGCGGGTTGACGATCGCATGGTTCATGAACAATACGGAATCCTGGGCGCGCCGGTACCAGGCGCGCGCGTTGTCGGCGAACTTGCCGTAATATTCGGCATTGGCGCCGAGCGTGTTCATCAACGAGGCCTTGTAGTCCGGCGTGCGTCCCATCCAGCCGTAGGTGAGGCGCGACCATTCGGCAATCGCCCGCTGCTGCGCCTTCAGTTCCTCCGGCGAACGGGCGACGCGGAAGTATTTGTGAGTGAAGCCGCCCGACCCGGTGTCGGTCGGACAGGTCAATACGTCCCGGGTCTCGGGGTCGTGCAAGGCGTCGTAGAGCCGCGCCAATGAGCGCACCGCGTTGCGGAACGCCGGGTGGGCGGTCACGTCCTTGACGCGCTCGCCGTCGATATAGACCTCGCGGCCGTCTTTGAGGCTGTCGATATATTCGGCCCCGGTGAAGGGGCGGGCCTTGCCGCTGATAGGATGTTCGGGTCTCATCTGCTGCCGTCCGAGAAAAAAGCTGCCGCAAGCATAAGGCGAAAGCCGGCGTGCCGAAACCCTTGGGCCGGGTTCACTCCGCCGCCAATAGCGGCGCCAGCGGGCCGTCCTCTTGCTGCAATGCGCGATAGGGCCCATCCTCGACGATCCGTCCCTGATCCATCACGAGCACCCGGTCGAACGCGGCGGCAAGGCGCGGACGCGGCAGGCTGAAGAACAGGCTGGCCCCGCTGCGCTCCGCCTTGATGCGATCGACGATTGCCGCCTCGGTGGCGCCGTCGAGCACGGCGGTCGCCTCGTTGAGGACGATCAATTCCGGGCGCTTCAACAGGGCGCGCGCGATCGCCAGTTTCTGGCGCTGCGCCGGCGACAGCCGCGACCCGCCGACGCCGACGCGGTAATCGAGCCCGAGCGCCATGACGGTGCCGCGCAGACCGATCTCGTCGAGAACCTTGACGATCGCCGCCTGCACCTGTTCGCGTCCGTCCGCCTCGTCCGGGGCGATCGTGCCGAACAAGACGTTCTGTTCCAACGAGGCGGCGCGATCGTAACGGTCGGGATCGAAGAATTCGACGGCCCCCTTCAGGTGATCCGGGAGACCCGCGGCAAAGGCGTGCCGCGCCCGCAGGATCCGCTGCTGCAGATCCTCGTCGATCAGACCGAGCCGGTTGCGCGCGGCCACGAGCTTCATCGCCACGGCCAGCAGCCGCTCGCGCTCCGAGGCCGGCAGAGCCGCGAGGCCGGCGCTGTCGAGATGGCCAAGGATGCGCTCGAAGGCCGGCAGATCCTCGGCCCCGATAAAGCTGAACTCCTCGAAAAACTCGTGCTCGGGCCGGAACTGCGCGAACAGTTCGATCATCGTGCGCGCCACCTGGGCGCCGGCTTCGAGCAGTATCGGCGTCAGTCCCTCGCGGTCGAGCACCTCCTGCACATAGGGATTGCCGGCGAGCGCATCGCCCTCGAAGATCGGGCCGATCGGGGTTCCGAACAGCAGGTTCTGAGCGATCGGCAGATGGGCGTGGTAGCGCTCGGGGTCGAAGCGCTCGACCAGCCCGCCGAGCCCGCGCGCGGCAAGCCGCTCGCTCAGGCGACGCCGCGCCGCGACGACACTAGCCGCCGCCTTCGGGTCGCGTTGCGGGTCGAGCCGTCCGCGCAACCCGAAGAAATAAACGTCCTCGTCGAGAGCGACGAGCCGCAGCACCGCAATCATCCTGTCCTCGAGCTCGGCCGCATCGGCGGCGCCGGCCTGCTGGTAATCGACCCAGTCGGCGTCCGGGTCCCAGTCGAGATTTCCGGCCCGGCGCGCCTCCGCGGCCTCGCGCGACCGCCGCGCGGCCGCGTCCGCGTCCCGCTCGGGCGGGCGCAGCGGCCGATAGAGCAGTCCCAGCAGCAGGTTGTCGCGCACGCTGGTCGAGAACAGATAGCTGGCCGGACCGACATAGGCGATCGACCGGCCGGAAACCGCAAACGGAAGGCCGTTCAGATCCCTGCCGCCGATGCTGAGGCGCCCCTGCGTCGGCGGCGTCAGCCGGGCGAGCAGTTGCGGCAGCAGGTTTTTGCCGCTGTTGAGCTGACCGACCACGGCGATATGGGTTCCCAGCGGGAAGGTGAAATTGATCGCCGTAAGCTCGTGAAAGCCGTCGCCGTCGAGGAGGTCGACATTGACGGCGGCGACGTCGCCGGCGAGCGGCTCGACCGTTTCCGGCTGTTCGAGCAGCAGTTTTTTGTCGACGAGATCGCCGACCTGGAACTGTTCGACCACCTGCTCGTACTTGATCGCGACGTCCTGCTGATTCTGATAATAATCGAGCAGTTCCTTCCATGGCGATGCCAGGTCCTTGTAGGCGGCGAGCACGGCGACCAATGCGCCGAGGGAAAGCTCGTGCTTGATGACCAGATAACCACCGACAAAATAGAAAAAGAACGGGGTAAGCTGATTAAGCATATTATTAAGGGATTTGACGAAGAATTTACGGTTGTAAATGTCGAGTCGGACATTATAGATTTCGCCGAGGCGAGCGGCAAACCCGGCCAATTGATAGGCGGCGCCGTCATTGGTGCGGATCTCGACGCGGCCGGCGATGGCCTCGGCGATGCGGTCCGACAGCCGGCGGATCATGCGCACCCGCTCGCGCCCGAGCGCGCGGATCCGGCGCTGCAATTTGGGGATCACATAACCCTGCAGCGGATAGAGGGCGACGGCGGCGGCGCCGAGCACCGGGTTCTGCACGAACATGAAGACGAGGATTGTCAGCAGAGTGCCGCCCTGCGAGATCGGCAAGGCGAAAGCGTCGCCGACAAACCCGCCGACCGGCTCCAATTCGGCGGTCATCATCGCGACGATCTCGCCGGTCGCGGTGCGATCGAAATGCTGCATCGGAAAGCGCAACACGCGCTCGAACAACTGATAGCGCAGGCGGCGCAGCATGCGCTCTCCCACCTGCCCGCGGCGCACGTTCAGATGATATTTGAACCACCCGCTGATCAGTACCAGCGCAAAAAATATGCTGCACAACACCAACAGATAGGAAACTTGATCAAACGAGATTCCCAGAATTTTTTGAGGAAAATGCTTTCCTGCGATGGCCTTGTTTATAATGATCTTAGGAAGATCGAGTGAATAATAGAAGACTGGGAGAGAGGCCAGGGTGACGACGACGAGATAGAGTTGCTCGCCCCGGCTGTGGCGCAGAATGAAGCGGTAAAGACCGGGTTCGAGCGTGTCGCTCTCGGCCTGCGGCAACAGCCGGCGGAGTCGGGAAAAGGGCCGCGCCGCCACCAGGTTGAACAGGAATTTCATTTTTGCCTCTTAAGGTCGGGCAACCGCCAGCTCCGTCCCCCCGGATATCCGGTGAGCCGGCAGTGTATCGGGCAGGTATCCGGCGGAAACCGGCGGCGATGGCAGCGCGGCGCGGGGCCGCCGCTCCATTTGCGGAACTCTGGGGAGCGCTGGGCGGTTCCTCGGCGTTCGTCTTGCGGTCGGGTCGATTGATCGGGATGGGAGCCATCATGCTCGGCGAGGCTCACGGCAGACGCTCTTCGTTCTTTGCGCTCGTTTTGGGTGCGGTCCTCGCGGCG
This sequence comes from Allostellaceae bacterium, assembly GCA_035252905.1. Classification (GTDB taxonomy): domain Bacteria; phylum Pseudomonadota; class Alphaproteobacteria; order ATCC43930; family CGMCC-115725; genus AP-15. The sequence continues at coordinate 15,630 of DATFCQ010000254.1, forward strand.
GCGCCGCTCTCGGCCCGTTGCCACGCCGCCGGGCTGCCGAGCCTGGCGCCGCTGGTCGAGCGGGTCGCGCCCGCGGTCGTCGACGTCTCGGCGGTCGAAGGGCCAAAGCTGGCGAGCCACAGGGAGGGCCTCTCCGGATCCTCGTTCCACGGCTCGGTCGAAGAGCTGTTGCGGCAATTTTTTGATCCCCGTGCCGGCGCACCCTCGGGCGAACACGTCGTCGCCCTGGGCTCCGGGTTCATCGTCGACCCGCAGGGCTATATTGTCACCAGCAACGAGCTGGCCACGAGCGGCGACAGGCTTGATGTAACCCTGCCGGACAAGACCTCGCATCCGGCTCGCGTCGTCGGCCGGGACGATACGACCGATCTGGCTCTGATCAAGATCGAGACTCATCAGAAGCTGCCCTATCTGACCTGGGGCGACAGCGATTCCGCTGCGGTCGGCGATTGGGTGATCGCGATCGGCAATTCCTTCGGGCTCGGCGGCACCGTGACCGCGGGGATCGTGTCCGCGGTCGGGCGCAACCTCGGAGACGGCAGCTACGACGATTTGATGCAGATTGACGCGCCGATCAACCGCGGCGATTCCGGCGGGCCGACCTTCGATCTGAGCGGCCGGGTGATCGGGGTCAACACGGCGCTCTACTCGCCGTCCGGCGGATCGGCGGGCATCGGCTTTGCGGTTCCCGCCAACATCGCCAAAAAGGTCGTGGCGCAATTGAAGGCCCGGGGTCACGCCACCTGGGGCTGGCTCGGGGTTACGCTCAAAGGGGTGACGCCGCCGCTGGCCCGCCGTCTCGGGCTCGACCCCGACAGGCCGCAGGGCGCGCTGGTCGCCGCGGTGACCCCGAACGGTCCCGCCGCCCGGGCGGGGCTCAGGCCCGGCGACGTGATCACC
>DATFCQ010000255.1:0-24917 GCA_035252905.1 Allostellaceae bacterium
AATCGACGGTGCGCCCCTGCCCGTCGGTCAGCCGCCCGTCGTCGAGCACCTGCAACAGCACATTGAAGACGTCGGGATGCGCTTTTTCGACCTCGTCAAACAGGATCACCTGATAGGGCCGGCGCCGCACCGCCTCGGTCAGCGAACCGCCCTCCTCATAGCCGACATAGCCGGGCGGCGCGCCGATCAGCCGCGCGACCGAATGTTTTTCCATGTATTCCGACATGTCGATGCGGGTCAGCGCGCGCTCGTCGTCGAACAGGAATTCGGCGAGCGCCTTTGCCAATTCGGTCTTGCCGACGCCGGTCGGCCCGAGGAACAGAAACGATCCCAGCGGCCGGTTCGGGTCCTGCAGACCGGCGCGCGCGCGCCGCACCGCCTGGGAGACCGCGGCGATCGCTTCGTCCTGGCCGACGACGCGCCGCTTCAGCGCCTCTTCCATATGCAACAGCTTGCCGCGCTCGCCTTCGAGCATCTTTTCCACCGGCACGCCGGTCCAGCGCGACACGACCGCCGCGATTTGCTCGGCGGTGACCGCTTCGTCGCGCATGATCGCGCGCCCCTCCCTCGTCTCCGCTTCCTTGAGCCGCTTTTCGAGATCCGGGATGATGCCGTAGGCGAGTTCGCCGGCGCGCGTCCAATCTCCCTTTCTTTGCACCTGTTCGAGTTCGATGCGCGCCTGCTCGATCTGCTCCTTCAGCTTTTGCGCACCGGCCAGTTTCTCCTTCTCGGCCTGCCATTGCGCGGTCAATTCAGCCGAGCGCTGCTCCAGCTCCGACAATTCATGCTCGAGTTTTTGCAGTCGCTCGCGCGAAGCCGGGTCGGTCTCCTTTCGCAGGGCCTCGCGCTCGATCTTGAGCTGGACGATGCGGCGGTCGAGCTCGTCGAGCTCCTCGGGCTTCGAGTCGATCGTCATGCGCAGCCGCGCCGCCGCCTCGTCCATCAGATCGATCGCCTTGTCGGGCAGAAAGCGGTCGGTGATATAGCGGTTCGACAGGGTCGCGGCGGCGACGATCGCGCCGTCCGTGATGCGCACGCCGTGGTGCAGTTCGTATTTCTCCTTGATGCCGCGCAGGATCGAGATCGTGTCCTCGACCGAGGGCTCGCCGACATAGATCGGCTGGAAACGGCGTTCGAGGGCGGCGTCCTTTTCGATGTTCTTGCGGTACTCGTCGAGCGTCGTCGCGCCGACGCAATGCAATTCGCCGCGCGCCAGGGCCGGCTTCAGCATGTTGGAGGCGTCCATCGCCCCTTCCGCCTTGCCGGCGCCGACCAATGTGTGCAGCTCGTCGATGAACAGGACGATCCCCTCTGCGCCCGAGGTGACTTCCGACAAAACCGCTTTCAACCGTTCCTCGAACTCGCCGCGGTATTTGGCGCCGGCGAGCAACGCGCCGAGGTCGAGAGCCAATAATTTCTTGTGCTTGAGGCTCTCCGGTACGTCGCCGTTGACGATGCGCTGAGCCAGGCCTTCGACGATCGCGGTCTTGCCGACGCCCGGTTCGCCGATCAATACCGGGTTGTTCTTGGTCCGGCGCGACAATACCTGGATCGTGCGACGGATCTCCTCGTCGCGGCCGATGACCGGGTCGAGCTTGCCGGTGCGCGCAGCCTCGGTCAGATCGCGCGTGTATTTCTTCAGCGCGTCATAGCCCTCCTCGGCCGAGGCGGTATCGGCCTTTCTGCCCTTGCGAACCTCCTCGATCGCACGATTGAGACTTTGCGGATCGACACGCGCCGCCGCGAGCGCCCTGGCCGCGCCGGTGCCGCTGGCGGCGGCCAGCGCCAACAGCAGCCGTTCGACCGTGACAAAGCTGTCGCCCGCCCTCTGCGCCAATTGCTCGGCCTGTTCGAGGACACGCGCAAGCTCGGGAGAGAGGTAGACCTGACCGGCGCCGGATCCTTCGACGCGGGGCAGGCGGGCGAGCTCGCTCTCGACAGCAGCGAGCGCGGCTTTTGGGTCGCCCCCGGCGGCGCGGATCAAATTGGCGCAGAGCCCCTCCGGATCTTCGAGCAAAACCAGCAGCAGATGCTCCGGGGTCAAGCGCTGGTGTCCGCGCCGCAGCGCCAAGGTTTGCGCCGATTGCATGAACCCCTTTGCGCGATCGGTGTATTTTTCGAATTCCATGGCCAGGCTCCTGCTCGTCTTCATCCTGGCAGCGGCGGAGCCGCCGCTGCACCGCCCCCGCGCGAGGCCGACCCCAACTAACGCCGCAGGGTCCGCAATGAGCCACTCGCTCGACGCGAATGGCCGGTCGCAGCTTGATTGTGGCGGCGCCGGTCCGCGGGGGCCTTGACGTCCGTCAATCCGGCGCCGCCCGCGGGCTGTCCTCGATGCTGGCGCTATGCGTCGCCCAGGTCGCCGTTTGCGGAGTGCGGCGACGGCGGTTCGCCGCGCTCCGGGTAGATTTGGCTGTCCGTTGGCATCCTTGCTTCTCCGTGCAATCGAGCGTTGACCTGGGCAAAGCTCACCGGGTTTGTCCGTAGTCTCGTGCAAACCCTGTCCGAGCCTGTTTAAGTCATCCCGGTGGACCGCTTCGTGCTGGAAAACGGCGGAATGCCCCCGGCTTTCGCCGGGGTTTTCCGTCCTACAGTGTTCCCGGCGAGCGCCGAGCATAGCGTAGGGCGGAATAGCGTAGCGTATTCCGCCAATATTGCGGCCATGACGAGGACTCCAACAGGCTCTTAGGAGGTCCGACGTTTGTTGTCGTCCACATCCTCGAATTCGGCATCGACGATATTGTCCGCGCCGGGGGCGGCGCCCGCATCCGATCCCGGGGCGGAGGGGTTCGCCGCCTCGCCGAGGCGCATCAAGCTCCGCACAAGAGCCTCGGTTCGTTGGCGAATGGCGCCGGCATCTTCGCCCGTCGTCACGGCCTGAAGGGCTTCGCTCGCTTCCTCGACGGACCGGCGAGCGCGATCGTCGAGCCGGCCGGCCTCTTCCCCGAGGCGCCGCCGGGCCTCATAGATCGTTGCGTCGGCCTGGTTTCGCGCCTCGATCAGTTCGCGCCGCTTTTTGTCCTCCGCCGCGTGCTGCTCCGCCTCGCGCACCATGCGCTCGATCTCTCTCTCGGAGAGGCCGCCCGAAGCCTGGATGCGGATCTGCTGTTCCTTGCCGGTCGCCTTGTCTCGGGCGGAGACGTTGACGATGCCGTTGGCGTCGATGTCGAAAGTGACCTCGATCTGCGGCGCGCCGCGCGGTGCCGGCGGGATGCCGACCAGGTCGAATTGGCCCAAGAGCTTGTTGTCGGCGGCCATCTCGCGCTCGCCCTGGAACACGCGGACCGTCACCGCCGGCTGGTTGTCTTCGGCGGTCGAGAACGTCTGGCTGCGCTTTGTCGGGATCGTCGTGTTGCGCTCGATCAGCTTTGTCATCACGCCGCCCAGGGTCTCGATGCCGAGCGACAGCGGCGTCACGTCAAGGAGCAGGACATCCTTGACCTCTCCTTGCAGGACGCCGGCCTGGATCGCCGCGCCGACCGCCACGACCTCGTCGGGATTGACCCCCTTGTGCGGCTCGCGACCGAAGAATTTCTGCACGGTTTCGACAACCTTGGGCATGCGGGTCTGGCCGCCGACCAGGATCACCTCCGCGATCTCGCGCGCTTCGATCCCGGCATCCTTGAGCGCGGCCCGGCACGGCCCGACGGTCCTGCGATATCGGCGGCGGCAATTTAAGCGGACTTTCCTTCCGGCCGCTCAGACCGGCTCGGCGGGCTCGACCATGACCGCATAGTCGCGGCCGCGCCACTCGCGGGATTGCCGCCATTGCCATGTGAAATCGATCCGCGTGCCGGGCGCCAATTCGGAAACCTCGAGCACCGCGACATGAAAGTTGAGGCCGCTGTCTGACGTCGGGATGTCGACGACATCCAGCCATCCGTCTCGGCCCCAATGCACAATCGCCGGCAGCGAGAGCGCCACCGCAAGAAGGGCCCCGGCCGGAATGACGGCGATCGGCGCATGCGGCCACCAGAAGGCGTGGCGCGCCACCGGCCGACGCCCGCGATAGCGCTGCCACACGGCCCGCGGCCGGTCGACCGGATGCCCCAGATGACGGGAGATCAGCAATTTGATGAATTCGGCGTGGGCCCACACCAGCGGCATCGCCGATCCGGTCGGCCGACCGGGTATCAGCCGCCGGCTCGGGATCGGGTCGGCGTCCCACACCTGCTCCGGCAGCATGCCGCCGGGGCTCGTCATCCGGCACATCGCTTCGAGATAGGGCAGCGGGTCGCGTCCGGCGATCAGCTCGTAATGTCCGCGCTCGCCGGTCAGCAATGGCCAGCCGCGCCCGCGCCCGGTGCCGTCATACGGGCTGCCGTCGTCATGCTCGCCGTAGCCGTCGCAATTATAGCGATGCCAAACCGGCCCCGACGGCGTCTCGGTCTTGAGGAGCGCATCGGCGACCCGGATCGAATCGAGGATCAGCGCATCGTCGGGTCGACGCAGCCCGAAGCGTACAAGCTGGAGGAATTCGGTGCCGACCAGTTCATCGGCGCGGACCTGTTCATTCCCGGGACGGTTATGGATCGGGATAACGGCGCGAAAGATCTCGCGGTGCGCCAGCGCCTGTCCCGGCAGCACCAGCACGTAATAGCCGGCTACGCCCAGCCGATTGGCGAGCGGAGTCTTTCGGACCGAGGTCCAGCGCTCGATGTTGCTGTTCCAGAAATCGGCGAGTTCGGTCGCCCAATCGCATGCCGGTTGCGGCAGCAACCCGGCCCCGGCGATGAGCGCCGCCACCGTCACCGCGAGGGTAAACGGGTTGAGCCCTGCACTCTCCTCCCAACGGTCCTGCTCGGTCGCCGGCCCGGTGCGGGCGATGAAGCCCAGCGCGCGGCGCACCATGTCTGCCGCCTCGATGCCTGAGAGGGCGTCGCGGTCCTCGAGGGCCGCGGCGAGCAATACCGGAAACGCGGTCTCATCGAGCTGAACGCCCTGCCAATAAGGCGTGCCGTCCAGCCATTGGTTCTGGTGCCAATGGCCGTCCGGCAATTGCGTCGCGCTCAGATAACGCAAGGTGTCGCGCGCCTCCTGGTCGGCACCAAGCGCCAGGAACGCTCCGGCGGTCTCTACCAGATCGCGCGGCCACACCAGATGATAGCCGCCGCGCTCGTTGCCGCTGTCGCCCCAAGGGATGCTGAGGCTCGCCACCATTGCCCCGGGAAAAGTCTTGTCGAGATGGCTCCTCAGCGCAATGGTCGAAACCAGAAACTCGTCGGCGAGGGCCGGCGGCACATCGAGCGGCACGGCATAGCGTTCGCTCCGTTCGGCCTGCCATCCCTGCCACAAGGCGATATGCTGCTGCAGCAGGTTGTCGAAGGGCTGCAGCAAGCCGCCGATTGCCAGCGTCGCCGCGGCTTCGGCGCTGCTGCCAAAGCCGAGCGCCAGCACGGTGCGGCGCGGCAATTCGGCCAGCAGCGCAACATTGCCGGGGCCGGCGCGCCGATAGTCCCACGTCATGCGGCCGTTGCGGGCGAAATCCTGCCAGCCGTCGCTGGTCCCGACATAGCCGGCGCTCGCCCGCCCGATTGCGTCACGCTGGCGCTCGTCGACCGCGGCGAGCGCGACGCCGAACGGCCCCCGCTCGGCACACAAGGTCACCCGACCGTGGTGCGACATCACTGCGGCGACATTGCCGTATCCGGTAGCGCCCAGATGCGGCGCCAGCAATACGTAGAGCGTCAGCTTTTCGTCGCCGTCGAGCCGACACTCGATCGCCAATATGTCGCGCCGCGATCCCGGCGCGATCCGCAGCAGCAAGGAATAGCGTTCATGCCGATGGACGATCTCGACCGCCGGCACGCCCGGCGCCAGCAGCCGCAATTGATAATTGTCGATCCGTTTGACCTCGGCCCAAAATCCCTCGCCGTCGGCGACAATGAAGCCGAGGTCGCGGATCTGCGGAATGTCGACTTGCGGGTAATAGACTTCGTTGACGATGCCAAAGCCGAGCGTGAACCACAGCCGCGACGTGCCCAATGCGCAGCCCACCATGTCCTTGGCGTTGCTTGTCCAAGTCGGCGGAATTCCGGGGGCGCCAGGCGCATGTTCAGTCATCGGCGAACGGCCCGTTGATGCGGAAAGCGAGGCGGTCCCGATGCCGCCCGTATGGGTCCGAGGAGCCTGGTCTGAAACCGCGCCGCAAAGATTGACACTCATCAAGGCGTCTCGGAACCGCTCAATGCTACCGTGTCCGGCGGAAGGGTCGGAAGCAGCATCTGCGAGAGGAAAGGCCATGGCAAGCCGTGACGTCAGCGGGCTCAGAGCCTGTCTCGGTCGCCGTCGTGTCGTGAGGTCGGCGGAATGCGCTGCCCCGCGGGCTATCTTTCCGGCCCGGCTGTCCTGTCTCGGCGAGAAGGACAATGCCGGAGTTCGCCGGCGGTATTCCGCCCTACGCTTCATGCGCGTCGGGAACGGTTGTAGGGCGGCACGGCGATAACCTCGCCCTCCTGCGCCGTTTCCTTGGCAGTAGCGGGGAGGATTGACAATGCCGCTGTCCCGTAACCATCAAGGAGAGACGAAATGACCGAGCCCTCATCGCCGCCGGTCGGACCCGATCTCACTCAAGGCGTTCCGTTGGCGGATGTCGTTGAAGGCGGCATCGTGACAGGCCATATCGGTGGCGAACCGGCCCTGCTCGTGCATCAGGGCGGCGCATTATTTGCCGTCGGCGCGATGTGCACTCACTATGGGGCGCCGCTGGGCGACGGCCTGCTGGTCGGCGACACGATCCGGTGTCCCTGGCACCACGCCTGCTTTAGCCTGCGCACAGGCCGGACCCTGCGGCCGCCCGCCCTGGACGACGTGAAATGCTGGCGTGTCGTGCAGCGCGACGGTCGGGCCGTCGTGCGCGAAGCGCTGGCGGCGGAACAGCCGCCAAAATTGGCGGGTGCAGGGCTCCCTGAATCCGTGGTGATCATCGGCGGCGGGGCTGCCGGGGAGGTCGCGGCGGAGACGTTGCGACGGGAAGGCTACCAGGGTCCCATCACCGTGTTGAGCGCTGACCGCTCCCGGCCATACGATCGGCCGAATTTGTCGAAAGATTATCTCGCCGGAACGGCGCAGGCGGAGTGGATCCCTTTACGATCTCCGGAGTTCTACGCGGATCATTCCATCGATGTGAGATGCGGCAGCCGCGCCATCAAGCTCGACCCTGCGCAAAGGGCCGTAGCGCTCTCGGATGGCAGCCGGGTGACCTACGGCGCGTTGCTGCTCGCCACAGGCGCCGAACCCATCCGGCTCACGGTCCCCGGCGCGACCTTGCCGCATGTGAGCGTGCTCCGCACTCTGGCTGACTGCGACGCCCTGATCGCTCGCATCGGTTCGGTACGCCGCTGCGTCGTCGTCGGCGCGAGCTTCATCGGTCTCGAAGTCGCCGCTTCATTACGAACGCGAGGATTGGAGGTGCATGTCGTCGCACCGGAGGCACGCCCGATGGAACGCGTCTTCGGCGCTGCGATCAGCGACATGGTGAGGGCGCTTCATGAATCACACGGGGTCGTCTTTCATCTCGGAGCCACCGTCGCGGAAATTGAACCGGATCGCGTCAGGCTGTCGACGGGCGCGGAATTGGCCGCGGATCTCGTGGTTGTGGGCATCGGGGTCCGCCCCGAAGTGACATTGGCAAAGGAGGCCGGCCTCGCAGTGGATCGCGGGGTGACGGTCGACGCCTTTCTTCAGACCAGTGCTCCGGGCATCTATGCGGCCGGCGACATTGCACGTTGGCCGGACCCGAGGACGGGGGACCGCATCCGCGTTGAACACTGGGTGGTCGCAGAGCGTCAAGGTGCGGTTGCTGCACGAAATATCCTGGGGCAACGGCAGCGCTTTGCGGCGGTCCCGTTTTTCTGGAGCCGCCAGTATGATACGTCCATCGATTATGTGGGTCATGCGGAGCAATGGGATCGCGTCAATATCGACGGCGATCCCGCCGCGCGCGACTGTACGGCCACCTATTGGCGAAACGCCAAGCGGCTCGCCGTAGCGACTGTCGGTCGTGACCTGGACAGTCTCAGGGCGGAGGTCGCGTTCGAGCAGGAGACACCGACATGAAGGCCGGCGTTTTCTGCCTTGCGTCTTCGGCTGAAACGCGCTTGCGAGCCGGCTGTGCCCGACAACGGCGTACGGACGGCTTTGGTCCCGCAGGTTGCGCAAAGCGGACGCCGTCCTCGATGATTGAAGGAGATCGCCCCGAATATTTGAGCTGCGGCACCAGCGGGCGCCCGCCGCCTCGGCCGACGTCAACCGGAATGCCCGGCCGATTCTTTTTCCCGGTGAACAACGGGGCATCCGCAGCGGCGGCCAAAGCCGCCCAACCGGACAATCCGGCCGCCAGATGATGCGGACCGCCGCCATTATCGTGTGGGCCGCGACGCTGATCCGGCGCGCCTTCCGCTTTTGTCGGGGGGGCCGCGGTTGAGCGGATGCAGCGATGCCGAGCTGGCGGATGCACTGCCGGCGCAGTCTATCTCGCCTGTCGTCTGAGCGCGACAACCGGCGCGGCCTTCGGGCGCAAACGGGACCAGGCCCGAAATCACGGGATGGAGGCACGGACATAGTGTCGATAGGCGTCGATCCAGTTTCGCGCGATCGCCTGCCGCGCCTCGTCGAGAGATAGGCGTCCGGTGCAGACAAGGTGATTGAGGCGCTTTTCGAGGATGTCCTTGCGGGCGCTCCCCCAGCCGCCAAGAGGATCGTGCGGCTCGGGCCAGAGGTTGCGGGGATCGGTCGGCGAGCCGCCGAGTTCGATCGGGATCAGGTGATCTTCTTCGTAATGGCCGAGCTTCTGATCCGTGTAGCCCCATTTCTGAATCTGGCTGCGCTTCAGCTCCCGAGTGTAGCGCTCGGACGGTTGGACCGACTTGGCCCAGCTGGACACGCAGATCGTCTCCTTGATATTGGCCTGCGTGACCGCGGGATTGACCGCGCCCGGCGTGCGGGCCGGGTTTGGCAGGGCCGATTGCGCCGCGGCCGTCCCGGCGGTCAATACAAGCAGAGCCGCCGGAAGCAGTATTTTCGCCATGACTTGATCTCTCCGAGCATGATCCGGCAGCGCCGCGCCACCTCATCCGCCGCGCCCGCCGGTCGAGCCTCGCCTAGCTGTCCTCGTCGAGCCTGCCGCCCGCTTCGCCCTCGGCCAGCCGCCTCCCGAGAGCGGGATGCTCTCCGGCTTGGCGCGGGTCCCGCGGGAGAGGAGAGTATAATCTTTAAGTATCTGTTCGGAAACACTTTTTTGATCGTCATTCTCGCGCAAGCGGGAATCCAGGAGCCCAGTGCTCCAGCGCTTACCCTGGACCCCCACTGTCGCGGGGGTGACGGTAGGCTTTTGAGACTATGAGTCATGTTTCCGGACGGACACCAAGGCGGAATAACCGGACCGTGTTTTCAGCCGCCCGGATGCTCCTCGACAAAGCGGTTGCGCATGCGGCCGAGGCCCTCGATCTCGGTCTCCATCACGTCGCCGGCCTGGAGGAAAGTGTGCGTGCCCTGCCCGACCCCGCCGCAAGTCCCGCCGGAGAAGATGTCGCCCGATTGCAGCGAGAGGATGTTTGAGGCGTATTCGATCTGCTCTTCGAGCGTGAAGATGAACTGGGAGGTGTTGCCGTCCTGCTTAACCTCTCCGTTCACGCTGAGATGGATGCGCAGGTTCATGTGGTCGGCGACAAAGGCGCGCGGCACGAGGAAGGGACCCATCGGCGCAAAATTGTCGTGCGACTTGCCGCCAAGCCAGTCGGAGCGCAGGCCGGGCCGGTCCTCGCGGATCTGCAGATCGCGGCACGAGACGTCGTTCGTCGTCATGAAGCCGGCGATGTGATCGAGCGCCCGGGCGGCGGAAATGCGCTTGCCGGGCCTGCCGATGGCGAGCGCGATCTCGGCCTCCCAGTCGATCCTTTTCATGCCGAGCGGGATCGGGATGTCGTCCCGGGCGCCGCACAGGCAGGATGGCGCCTTCAGGAACAGATAGGGCCGCGTTGTCGACTTCTCGCCGGTGAACCGGCGCCCGGCGGGCGACATGCCGGCGCGCAGCATCTCATCGACATGTTCCTGGAAGTTCTGCGCCGCGTAGAACATCTTGCCGGGCCGCGCGATCGGCGGGAGCGGCCTCAGCGCTTCGAGCGGCGCGCGCACCCGCGCGAAGCGCTCGCTCCTCGCGCCTTCCTTTTCGATGAAGGCGACGATCTCCTGCAAGACCGCGAAGTTGCGTTCCCAATCCGGCAACAGCGCATCGAGGCTGTCGCCGGAAAGGCGTCCGCGCCCGCCAAAGGCGTCTGCCGTCGCGGCAATGCCGAAGACGTCGTCACCGAGCACGACCCCTGCGACCGTCCCGCCGCCCGTAGTCGCGAAAGTGCCAAGCTTGAAAGGAGTTCCGTTCACGCCTCTCTCCTGCGGCAATGGCCCGGCGCGATCCTACCGGCAAAGAGCGGAAGCTCACAGCCTTCGTTTTATTCGTGAGCCACAAGAATTCGGTCCAGCGGAAGCCGCATGTGGACATCTTAGCATTACAATTGGGAGTGCAACTCCGTCCCGCAATCCCGAATCGCCGCCGCGCCCTTTACCGGCGCGCGGCGCGGATGGCGTTCCAGACGCGCTCGGGCGAGGCCGGCAATTCGATGTGCTCGACGCCGAATTCGGCGAGCGCATCGACGATCGCATTCGCCACGGCCGCGAGCCCGGGCGTAATCCCGCCTTCGCTGCCGCCGCGCATCCCGAGCGGGTTTGTCGTCGACGGAACCTCGCTGATCTCGGTGCGAAACGCCGGCAGCTGGTCGGCGCGCGGCATCGCGTAATCCAGGAACGAGCCGGACAGAAGCTGACCGGAGCGGCGGTCGTAGACGCACTCCTCCCATAATGCCTGGCCGATCCCCTGGGCAATGCCGCCATGGCTCTGACCGTGGATCAGCATCGGGTTCACCGCCCGGCCGCAATCGTCGATCGACGCATACCGAACGACGTCGACGACGCCGGTCTCCGGATCGACCTCGACCTCGCAGACCGCGCAGGTATAGGCGTAAGAAGGGATGCTCATGGTTTCGTCGGAGATCCCGATCAGCGCTCCGCGCAGCTCGGACGGAACGCGGTCGCCGAACGCAGCGGCGGCAGCCTCGAACAAGCCGATACTGCGATCGGTCCCCTTGACCACAAAGCGCTGACGGGTGAATTCGATATCCTCCTCCGCGGCTTCGAGCAGGACGCCGGCAATCCGACGCCCCTTTTCGACAATCTCGTCGGCGGCTTTTGCGACGACCCACGAGCCGAGGCGCATCGATCGCGCCGACGCCGAGCCGCCGCCGGCCGTCACGCGGTCGGTGTCGCCGGTCACCAATCGGACCTGGTCGGGCTCGACCCCGAGCCATTCGCCGAGCACCTGGGCGAAGCTCGTCTCGTGGCCCTGTCCCGCGGACATTGTCCCCAATACGAGCTCGACAATGCCGCAGGGATCGATCGTGATTTCGGCCCGCTCGCGCGGCGCGCCGGTGTTGAGCTCGATCGAAGGGGCGATGCCGATGCCGCGGCAGCGGCCGCGCCGGCGCGCTTCCGCTCGGCGCGCCGCGAACCCCGCCCAGTCGCCCAATTCGGCCGCGCGCCGCAATGAAGCGGGGTAGTCGCCGCTGTCATAGACGAGGCCGAGAGGATTCCGGTAAGGCATGGCGTGCGGCGCGACGAGGTTGCGCCGGCGGATCTCGATGCGGTCGAAGCCGTGGCGGCGGCAGGCCATGTCGATCATGCGTTCGAGGATGAACATCACTTCCGGGCGCCCGGCGCTGCGATAGGCCGAGGTCGGAGCGGTGTTGGTGACAACCCCGCGGCCGCGCATATGGGAAGAGGGGATGTCGTAGACGCTGGAGGAGACCGCTATGCCTTTGGCGAGCGGGACGAACGAAATCGTACCGGCGCCGAGATTGCTGGTGTTGACCGCCCGGAGGGCGAGAAAGCGGCCGTCCTTGTCCAGGGCCAGCTCGGCCTCGCAGGTCAGGTCGCGGCCGTGGAAATCGGTGGCAAATGCGTCGCGGCGCTCGCACGACCATTTGACCGGGCGCCCGACGCGCTTGGCCGCCCAGGCGACCAAGGCAAACTCCGGATAGGTGTTGTTGCGGATGCCGAAATTCCCGCCGATGTCGCCGGAGATCACGCGGACCGCGGCAGTCGGCACGCCGAGGACGGCGGCAATGTCGTCGCGCTGGCGCACCACGCCCCCGCCGGCCCCGGTATGGATTGTGTACTGCCCCGTGCTCTCGTCATAGGCGCCGATCGCCGCCCGCAATTCCATCGGAACGCCGGTGACGCGGTTGATCGCCGTCGCCAATCGCACGACATGCGCCGCTTGCGCAAAGGCGGCGTCGGTCGCCTCCTTGTCGCCGGTTTCGGAATCGACGCACAAATTCGCGCCGTGCTCCTCCCACAGCACGGGCGCTCCCGGCGCCAGCGCGTCCGCCGATCGCGCAACGGCGGGCAGTGGGTCGTACACAACGGCGACCCGCTCGGCGGCGTCCATCGCCTGAGGGAGCGTTGCGGCGACGACCGCGGCGACCGGCTCGCCGACATAGCGGGTTTTGCCGATCGCCAGAACCGGGTGCGGCGCAACGAAGAAGGGCGAGCCGTCGCGGCTCTTGAGCGGCACCTCATGCGGATTTGTCGGCACCGGACGATGCGGGATCGGCTGCAGACCGTCCTGTGCCAGATCGCTGCCGGTCAGGACCGCGATCACGCCCGGCGCGCCGGCCGCCGGCCCGATATCGATATGCGCGATCCGCGCATGCGCGTGCGGCGAGCGAACCAGATGGAGATAGGCTTGCCCCGGCAGGTTCACGTCGTCGGCATAATGTCCCGCGCCGGTCAATAACCGCGCGTCCTCGCGCCGCCGAACCGGTTTGCCGATCCCCTGCGGCGCGGTTTGCTCCCGGGAAGTCAAGAACGACATTAAATCCCCCTATCCAGGCCGTGTAAAAACTGCCTGCGATCCTTATCCGACCCTTTTCTCGTCATGCCCGCGAAAGCGGGCATCCAGGGGCCAAATATCAGACTTTCTGCCGTGCAGCCCCTGGGTCCCCGCTTGCGCGGGGACGACGGAATTGGAAAGTGCGCCGCGCCGCTCGCGGCATTCCTGTCATTCCTGTAATGATCAGCCCCGGCGCGCGCTGCGGATCGCGTTCCAGATCCGCTCGGGGGTGGCAGGCATGTCGATGTGCTCGATGCCGAGCGGCGCCAGCGCGTCGAGGATCGCGTTGATTAATGGGACAGACGGTCAGCCAGATCGGGCGGAATTGCGTCCTCTGGATCGGGAGGCACATCCGGCACCTTCTCCAGGACACGCTTGAGATCCTCGGGCGCGGCACCACCCGCCCGGCGCCGAAAGAAAATGGCCGCAGTCTCGACAGCGCCGATTTTCTGCGCGACCGCGGTCGCGATCCATTGGTTGAGCGATACGCCATCCTCTTTGGCGAGACGTGCCGCAGCCGCTTTGATCGAGGCAGGGAGCTTGAGCGGGTAAGTGGCCTTGCTCATGATTTGATTGCCTCACGAAGGATTTCAGCCGGGCGCGCAAGGCGCACGCCAAAACGCGCTGCGGCAACCCGAAAATGCGTTGCATTATAGGTCACCAAGGCGTCGGCGCGAGCGTTGATTGCCGCTTCGAGCACCATCTCGTCATCAGGGTCCGGCAACTGCGGACGCCAGATCAGATGCGTTTCGACGGGCTCGATCAGGGATGCCAAGGCATCCAAGGCGGCATCCACATCGGCCAGCGACAGATGCGAGGCGGCCAACTGCTCCGGCCGTTGACCAACCCGATCAGGGCGAAACTCGCCCCGAGGCGGCTGCGGAAGGCTGAGGCCACAACGTTGGAGTCGATGACGAGCCTCAGCATTCTCCACCATTGCATATCTCATAGGATGTTCTTGGCCGGTTTGTTTTGCCGGCAATGATCAACTTCGGCGCGCGCTGCGGATTGCGCGCCAGATCCGCTCGGGGGTGGCCGGCATGTCGATGTGCTCGATGCCGAGCGGCGCCAGCGCATCGAGGATCGCGTTGACGATGGTCTGCGGCGCGGCGATGCAGCCGGCCTGGCCTGCGCCCTTGACGCCGAGAGGGTTCACCGCGGTCGGCAATTCGGCGAGGATAATGTCAAAGGGCGGCAGATCGTCGGCGTGCGGCAAGGCATAATCCGTAAAGGAGCCTGACAGGAGCTGGCCCGATTGCCCGTCATAGACCGTGTGCTCGAAAAGCGCCTGCCCGATGCCCTGGGCGAGCCCGCCCTGGACCTGGCCCATCGTCAAGGTCGGGTTGATCAGCCGCCCGTAATCGTCGATCGCGGCATAGCGTTCGAGCGTCACCGCTCCGGTTTCGGGATCGATCTCGATTTCGGCGGCGTGACAGCCGCTCGGGAAGGTGAAGACATCCGAGTCGTTGTAGGCGTCGGCGTCGAGCCCCGGAGTCATTCCGTCGGGTAGATTGGCGGGGTCGCGCGCCGCTTCCGCCAATGCCAGAAGGTCGATGCCGCGCTCGCCGTCGCCGACCGTGAACCGGCCGGCGCCAAAGCGCACCGCGCTCGCCTCGGCCTGCAACAGGTGGGCGGCAAGCGCGCGGCCCTTGGACAATACCATCTGCGCCGCCAGGTACAGCGCGGCGCCGCCCATATGCATCGAGCGGGCGCCGCCATGCCCGTTGCCGCTCTTGACCGCTCTCGTGTCCGCCTGGACCAGGCGGAATGCATCCATCGGCAGCCCCAGCAGATCGGCGGCGATCTGGGCAAAGCTGGTCTCATGGCCCTGGCCGTTCGACTGGGTGCCGAGCACCAGGGCGATAGGGGAACCCGGTTCAAAGCGGATCTCGGCGCGCTCGCCCGGCGTGCCGCGCGAGGTTTCGAGAAAACAGGCGATGCCGAGCCCGCGCATTCTGCCGCGCTCCGCCGCCGCCCGGCACCGGGCGGCAAAGCCGTCCGAGAGGACCCGCCGAGCCATCTCGTCGAGATTGTCGGCGAAGCGCCCGCAATCGATCGTGACCCCGAGCCCGCTGCGGTACGGGAAATGGCGGACCAGATTGCGCCGGCGCAACGCGACCGGGTCGAGCTTGAGCCGGCGTGCGGCGCGGTCGACGAGCCGCTCGATCAGGTAATTGGCCTCGGGTTTGCCGGCGCCGCGATAGGCGTCGATCGGCACGGTATTGGTGAAGACGCCGCGCACGGCCATGAACACCGCCGGGATCGCATAGACCCCGCCCATCGCGCTGGCCGGCGAATTGGTCGAGCTGCCCGGGCCGTTGGTCGACAGATAGGCGCCGAGATTGGCCACCGTGTCGACGTCGAGGGCGAGAAACCGGCCGTCCCGGTCGAGCGCCAGACGCCCGCTTGTATGATTGTCGCGGCCCTGCGCCGCACTGACGAATTCCTCGCTGCGCTCCGCCACCCATTTGACCGGGCGGTCCAGCCGCCGCGCCGCCCACAGCACCAGGACCCATTCGGGATAAAGGAAATTCTTGACGCCAAACCCGCCCCCGACGTCCGGCGCATGCACGACAATGCGCTCGGGCGGCAAATGGAACACCGCATCGGCAAGCTGCCGGCGCAGGCTGTGCACACCCTGGCCGGTCAATAACAATTCAAAGCGATCGGCGGCGGCATCGTATTGGCCGATCGCGGCGCGCGGCTCGATCGGGGCGACGACCAGCCGGTTGTTGACCAGTTCGATCTCGACGCTGTGGGCCGCCCCGGCGAAGGCCGCATCGACCGCCGCCCTGTCGCCGCGCTCGAAGCGGTAGGACAGATTGCCCGGCGCTTCGTCCCACAACAGCGGCGCCCCTGCGGCGAGCGCCTCGACCGCGTCGACCACCGCCGGCAATGGCCGATACGCCACCGCGACCCGCTCGGCGGCGTCGCGCGCCTGAGGCTCCGTGTCGGCAACGACAAACGCCACCGGGTCGCCGACGTGACGAACCCGGTCGTGCGCCAAGGCCCGGCGTGGCGGCACGATCATCGGCGCGACCGTCGCCACCTGGGCAATGCAGGGCAGCATTCCGATGCCGTCCGCGGCGAGATCGGCGGCGGTGAAAACGCCGCGCACCCCGGGCATCGCGCGGGCGGCCGCGGCGTCGATGCCTTCGATCGCCGCATGTCCGTGGGGCGAGCGCAATACAATGCCGTGCAATTGGCCGGGCACGCCCATGTCGTCGACATAGCGCCCCTCGCCGACGAGAAATCTCCGGTCTTCGCGGCGAAGCCGCGAACGCCCGATCGAGTCCCCCGGCATCGCCCTCACGCGTCGTCTCCGCCGCCGTCGGCGCGGCGGTGGGCGAAGTTCAGGGTCAGGAGGCGCCGGCTGAATTCGCCGTAGGTCGTCGGCTCGTAGCGCGGCGGGTTGTCGGGGCCGACGCAGGTCGGGACGGGCTCCACGATCGAGTCGTGGTTCGGCCCGAGGAAGAACGGGATCGCATAACGCGAGGCGTCGTTGCGGTTGACGACGCGGTGCGGCGTCGCCCGGAAGCGGTCGTTCGCATAGCGCGCCAGCATCGCCCCGGTGTTGACGACAAAGGTCCCGGGCACCGCCGGCGGCCGGATCCACTCGCCCTCGGCCGTGCTCACCTCGAGACCCGGCAATGCCGACTGCGCAAGGAAGGTCAGGAAATTGTTGTCGGTATGCGGTGCGAAGCCGAACTCGTTGTCCTCCGGGTTCGGATGCGGCGGGTAGTGGATCAACCGGATCGTGCAGTTCGGCTCGGCGAAGGCTTCGGCAAAATAGTCCGGGGGAAGGTCCAACGCCAGCGCGACGACCGGCACCAGCCGCCGCGTCATCGCCTCCATCGCGGCGTAATACGCCGTCGTCGCGGCGCGGAATTCGGGCATGTCCGGCGGCCAGCGGTTGAGGCCGACGAGCGGCTTGTTGGCGACGATGTCCGGGTGGTCAGGGGCGCGGTCGCGGGTGATGTAGAAGCTCTCGCTGAAATTCGGTCTGGTGTTCCGGTTGACTGGCGAATGCCGCACGACCTGACCGCCGAACGGGAGATAGCCGATGTTGTACCGGCCGATTTTGAGCGCGAGCTTGTCGGGCTCGGGCCGGGCGAAGAATTGCGCGGCGACGGCAAAGGTGTCCGCAATCAGGCGATGCGGTACGCCGTGATTGGCGACCACGAGAAACCCTGTGTCTTCGCAGGTGCGGGCGACGGCGCGCGCGAGCGGCGCTGCGGCGCCGGGATCGCCGGCAAGGTACGGTCCGATGTCCAGCACCGGAATGCGGCCGTGCTGCGCGGCGGCGGGTAACAGGGCTGCGGCGCTCATTCGCCATCTCCTCTGCTCTGTTGGTGCGTCCTCTGGAACACGGTGTCCGGGCTCGTCCCGATCGGGGTGTTGTGCTTGAAGCGCCCGGCATGTCAAGGATCTCGGCCGGCGGCCTGGGCGGCGTCTAGTGGCAGATGCGGGCGCAGCCGAGCCGGCCGAGCGCCGGCAGCTTCAATGCCGGCCGCAGGGCATCGAGGCCGAGGCTGAGGCCCAGCAGGTTCATCTCCACCCCCTCGTCGGCCGCCAGCAGGATGCCGGCGAGACCCCAGAGCGACAGCTGAAAGCCCGACCCGCTGGGCGCGACGGCCAGGACCCTGCCGCCCGGCAGAAAGTCCTTGCCGATCGCGTTCGCCGGGAGCTGGAGCGCCAGTTCCGGAACCTGCCGCGCAATCCACGCGATGAAGGTATTGCTGTTGGGGCCCGGCCAGGCGCGATAGGCGCCGGGATAGGGATAATTCGCGACCGCCGCCCGAACGCGCTCGATCAATGCGTCGACGCCTGCGCCGCGGCGTTCGAGCAGCAGTTGCGGCCGGGCGCCGAACCAGTAATTGTCCGGCCCCATGCGGTCGACGCGCACGGCCGGCGCGCCGCGCGCGACGCCGAAGCCGAGGACCTCGTAACGGGTATAGCGGGGCGCGCCGCTGGGCTTGACGGCGATCCAGCTATGCACCGCGAAGATGCCGCGCCACGACACCGCCGGGGCGGCATATACCTGGATCACGGCCTCCGTGACCGCGGCCGGGTCGGGAGCGAGCCCGGTCGGGTCGCGCCTCGCCTGAGGCCACGGCACCCCGCCGCGCGGGTCGGGCCGGCAGAAGCTGACCGCGACCGGGATCACGAACAATGCAAGCAGGAACAGCGCAACGGGCCACACGCGATCGGCTCTCGAAGACCACAAGGCGGCAGCATAACGCGCAAGGGGGCAACGGGCATTGATCGCGTTTGCCGCCGCCAGAGATATGGCGACGGTTGCGCAGGGCCGGGACGAGGCGGCAGCCCCGACCTATTCCGCGGCGCGCGCTATAGCGCGCGGCAAGGCGCTGCGACAGTTGCGGGAACATCGGCCCGAGCTTGACGAGAAATCGAAGGCCTTCGGCAGCGCCGCGATTGCGAACGGCACGTCGCCGACAAAGCGCAGCCACGGCGGTATCATGCCGAAGATGTAAAGGAGCGCGATATTGGCGGATGCCGAGATAATCGCCGAAGCGAGAAACAGGCCGGCGCCGATCCAGGCCAACCCGATCCACACGATCGGCGCCTGGATGTGGATGCTGCGTCAGAAGGCGAACGGCAATATGTCTGGGGTCAACCCGTCCTACAGATCGATACGCAATCCTCCCCGGCCTTCAGCCTTCCTTCGCCACGAAATCGAGCGCCTGGGCGGCGATGCGCAAACCGTGGTGGCGCTTCATCGGGGTATGCAGGTAGCGGTTGACGGCCGCGCACAGGACGCCCGCCCAGGGGGCGTCGGGCACTGCCCGCAACTCGTCCTCCAATGCGAACAGGACCTTCAGGCGGTGGCAGGCGACGATCGGCTCGGCGATGCCGTGATCGTAGAGCGCCCTCATCTCGCGGGAGAGGAAGGCCTCGCGATCGGCGACGTGCCACTGCGCGGCATCCCCGGCCATGCCGACATATTTCCGGTTGCGTCCGACAAACAAGGCCATCTGCAAGGCTGCGCGCGGCCACAGATCGGGGCGCTCCGCGCAGAGGTGACGGCAGGCATTGGCAAAGGTCAGCGCATGGGTGAAATCGAGCCAGCCGACATTGTCGGCGATCGGGTTTTGCGTCGCGCGCTCGAACCCCGTGTCGAAATGGAGGAGATTGAACGCGGCGGTGCCGAGGAGCGCATCGTACAGCTCGCGCATCGGGCGGCCGGACGCCGCGAGCGTCCGGCGCAAGGCGCCCTCGATCGCAAGCCCCGCGAAATCCTCCGCGCGCGCAACCGCATTGCCGGCTCCGTCCCATTCGTCGAGGGCCTTCTGATAGCAGCGGAATTCGGGCAGCCGCTCCTCGCGCGTGGCGCGCGCCAGCATCCGCGTCAATGCCAATAGCGCCGGCTCCGCGATCTCGCCGCCGAGGCGCTCGATCAATTGGCCGGTCTTCAACGTATAGATCGCGCAATGACCGAAATCGGCGTAATGGGCGAGCGCCGCTTCGCCGAGCGCAGGACGCAGTTGCGCATAAGGGAGATCCTGGGCCAAGGCTCCGCGAATTCGGGCGATCGCGGCGGGCTCGTCCTCCGCTTCGATCGCCGCGACAAAGGCGCCTTGATCCCATTCCGCGATCCCCTGCGCATAGGGGAACTCGCCGGCGCCCTCGGTGTCCCAGGCGAGATGGCCGAGCGGCTCGAGCAGGGCGGCGAGACGCTCCTCGGCAGTCCCCGCGCGTGCGGCGAGCCCGAGCCAATCGGCCGCCGCCGCATGAGCGTGCGTCATGCCGTCTTCGAGCAGCGGGTTGCGGATGCGGAAGGCGTGCACGAGCGCGCTCTCGGCGGCAAAGCCGGCCTGTTCCAGTCGCGCCGCTTCGCGTGCGATGCGCGGCCGGTCGTTGTCCGCGACGGCGGCTTCGAGCCCCTTGAGGGCGCGGGCGCGGCACCGGTCCGCGGGCGGATCGGACAGGTCGATCAGGATCTCGCCGTCGCGCAGGGCGACCTCGTAGGTGCGCACCGGGTCGCGGCCGATCAATGCCGCCCCGCTCGCCAGATCGAATTTCCAATTGTGCCAGTTGCAGGTCAACACGCAATCCGGTCCGAGCGTGCCCTCGCTCAATGGATAGCCCTCGTGCGGGCAGCGATTGGCGATCGCGAAAACGCGCCCGCCCTGCACGATCAGAAGCACCTGCTTGCCGCCATGCCGCACAAGCTTGCGGCCGCGGGCATGGAGCTCGCCTGATGTGATGCCGGTCGGCGTGAGCATCGTCCGTTCCCTTTTTGTAAAGGAACAACTTTCAAAAAGGTACATCTCGCGCCTTGCGTTTGGCAAGGTCAAGCTTTAGAAAATGGCGAAATGAACCCGACGCAAGGCAGAGCGCCGCCGCGGGCCGGTCGCGCAGCCGTCCTCGAACATGTCAAGCGGGAAGGTCCGGTGGCGGCGGAAGCTCTCGCGCGGGTGCTCGGCGTCACGGCGATGGCCGTGCGCCAGCATCTCGCCGGCCTGCAGCGCGAGGGACTGGTCGCCCATCAGATGCGCAGCGGCAGCCGCGGCCGGCCGTCGAAATTGTGGCGGGCCACCCCTGCGGCCGACCGCCATTTTCCCGATGCCCATGCCGCTCTCGCCGCCGATCTGATCACGCAGATCCGCAAGGCGTTCGGCGAAACGGGTCTCGATCGTCTGGTGGCGCTCAGGACCGCGGAGCAGGAGAGTTTTTATGGCACGCACCTCACCGCACGGCGAACTCTGAAGGCGCGGCTCGAGGCGCTGGCACGGCTGCGCAGCGAAGAAGGCTATATGGCGGAGGTGCGGCGGGAGCCCGCGACCGGCGCCTGGCTTTTGGTCGAGAACCATTGCCCGATCTGCGCCGCGGCGCGGCTCTGCACCGGCCTGTGCCGGGAGGAATTCGTCCTGTTCCAGCGTCTGCTCGGGCGCGGCGTGCATATCGAACGGATCTCGCATATCCAGGCGGGCGCCGGGCGCTGCGCCTATCGCGTGACCCGGCTTCGCCAATAGCAGAGGGAACCCTGCACGGATGCCGCCGCTCGAGTCGGCGCTGGTCATTCTGGTGCCCGAGGCCGAATTCCTGGTGAGACCGTTTCGTGACCGGTATGATCCGTCAGCCGCGGTCGGGATGCCCGCCCATATTACGCTGCTGTACCCGTTCAAACCGCCTGACCGGATTGAGGACGATGCGTGCGAGACGCTGCGGCGGTGCTTCTCGGGGTTCGCGCCGTTCCGGTTTTCCGTTGCGGAGGTCCGGACATTTGCCGACGCCGTGCTCTATCTGGCTCCCGAACCGGACGAACCTTTCCGCCATCTGACCATGGCGGTTTGGCAGCGCTACCCGGAAACGCCGCCCTACGGCGACCGGTATTCCGAGATCGTGCCTCATCTGTCTGTTGCCAGACCTGCCGCCGGACAGCCGCTCGGCCCCATCGCCGATGAGTTTGCGCGGGTCTCTCGGCACAGGCTGCCAATCTCCGCAATTGCTGCGGAAGTCGCGCTGATGGAGACGCTATCGGGCCGTTGGCAGGTCAGAACGAGGTTCCGCTTGGGCCGAGACGCCTGATCTCCGCAACCGCAGGCTCTGTTTCCTCCGGCATTGCTTTAATCAATTGCAAGCCGAGGCAGCCACGCTCTTTTCGGGCAGGTGTGGGGCGGAAAAGCGTAGAGGCTGGGCAAGAATCCAGAATGAGACGGAAAATTGGCAAATTCTCCCCTTGTCGTCCCGGCGAAGGCCGGGACCCACTCCTCCGCTGCTCGGAATTTTCAAGCAATAGCGATGGCATGCCAGCCCAACACCCGATCGTACCGCGGAAGTCTAGACCCCGGCCTTCGCCGGGGTGACGAGTGAATAGGCGGAGATGGGAATTCTTGCTTAGCCTCGGAGCGCATTCCGCCAGGATGCCTCAAACAGGCTCTCATCGGGCAAAAAGGGCAGAGCGCGGGTCTACAGCGCAAACCTTTGTGCCAGCCATGAGGCGACGATCTCGGTGATGCGGTCCTCCCGCCCGACATAGAAGTGATCGCAGTTCGGGACCACCGCGACGTCGCACCGGCCGCCGGCCCGCGCCTGGAATTTCTCGGCCGGATAATGGTCGGGCGATTCCTGGTCGCCGCGGACGAACAGCACCGGGCAGGTGATGCGCGGCGCGAGGTCGAGGATGGCCGGCATCGAGACCATGCGGTCGAGAAAGCTCTCGGCGCTTGCGACATACCACCAGCCGGGCATCAACAGAAGCGCGCGCCCGCTTCCGGCGGCGACCATTATGCGCGCCCGGGCGGCAATCTCGTCGAACCGGTCGCCGGCCATCAGCCCGGCCCGGCTCGCCTCTGCGACCTGGCCTCTGCCTCCCGTATGGGCGGAAAGCAGCACCAGCGCCGGCGTCGCCGGATGGTCGGCGACATATTGCACGGCGAGCATGCCGCCATTGCTGTGGCCGATTACCACCGGACGCGAAAAGCCGCGCTCGGCCATCCAATCGGCCGCGTAGCAATTGTCGGCAATGCCTTCGGCGGTGGTTTGAAAGGCGGCGCCCTCAGCGGCTCGGCTGTCGCGGATCGACAGGATGTCGTGGCCGCGGCGATTGAACGCGAGGCAGGCAAAGCCGAGCGCCGTCAGTGCTGGCGGCAGAAACCGCGGCGCCCCGACATAGAAATTCATCGTGTTGCCGTGGAACAGGAGCACGGCGCCGGCAGTCGCACCGCCGTCGGGTTCGTAAAACGCGCCGTCGAGCGGCAAGGTGTCGGTCGGGATCGAGACGAGTTCGGTGCGCATGGCCTGTTCCGGACGGCGGGGGACAGTGCGGGATCGTGCGGCATCGCCGCACAAGCGTCCAGGCCGTATCTGTCCCCTTCTCCCGTTTGCAATAGCCCGCCAGAGCAGAGCTGATAGATTGAAACCTCAAGTATTTTTTTCTTCACTTCAATAAATTAAAGAGTGAGACTTCGAACGCTCGCGTGACGTCAGGTGTTGTCTCAACGAATTCTGGCAACCGCAGAGCAATGCAAGGAGTTAGATATGTCAGATGAAACACGCACCCGGCGGCTCGGGAAATGGGCCACGCTGGCGGTCGCCGCGGCGGCGCTCGGCGCCGTGGCGATCCCGTTGCAGCCGGCCAGTGCGCAGATCTATCTGGGTTGGGATTTCGGAAACGGCTTCGGCATCGGCATCGGCACGCCGCCCTCGGCGTATGAGCGTTGCCCGACCTACGGCTGGGGCGCCCTTTATCCGAGTTCTTGCTCCTATCATCCTCATTATTCCCGCTAGGGTCCCGGGCGACATGGGAAACGGCTGCGGGGCCGGTTTTCTCATGTCGCCCCGGCCGGACAGGGCCCCCTCAGGACGGCGCGGCGATCGCGTCCCCGACGCCGATCTCGCCGCCCTTTGTGACCTCGGCATAGATCCCCATCAGATTGTGCCCGAATGAGCGCTGCAAAGCGCCGGTGACGTCGCGGTCGCGCTCGGCCGTATCGGGGTTGACCCCCGGGGCGGCGCAGCGGGTAATCGTGGCGACGACCCGCAGCCGCGCAGCGCCGACCGCGATCTCGCGCTCGATCCAGCCCAATTCGGCCCATTCCGGCGCGCCGTCGAAATAGAGGTTGGCGCGGAAGCGCACCGGCGCGAGCGGCGCCGCGATCACCCGTTCGAGCGCTCTGAGGCTCGCGAGGTTGATCAATGAGACGTATTTGTCGGTGCTCGCATTGGGCTTCGGCCGGGCGTCGGCAAAAGCGTGCCCCGGCGCCTCGACCACCCTGAGCGGTCCGGCCACCGCGTCGCCGAGGAAGTCGCTGAAGAACGCGTCGATCCGGCGGCGTCCTTCCGGCTCGGTGATGGTCTCGCGCAGGACGACCCGGCCGTCGCGCTCGGCCGTGAAGACGCCGCTCGCCGCGTCGAAGCGGGTATGCAGCTGCGCCAGCTTCTCGTCGCGCATCAGCATCGCGAAATGGATCTTAGAGAGCCATTGCGGGCGCTGCGGATCGAAGCGGGTCGCGGCGAGCGCAAGCGCGAAGCGCCGGTCCTGCGGCAGGCATTCCCGCGGCGCGAGCGCGACGCGCGCCAGCGACTCGGCGCTCAGGCCCTTGACCGGGTAGCGATAAAGCGCGGCGATCGTCATGGCCATGGCAGGACCTCGCGAGAGGCGGCAATCCTGTCAGGCCAGGATGCTCTCCGCAAGGTTTGGCTGATGGCTCCGGCTGCAAAATGCAGCGAAGCGGAGCGTATTCCACCAACTGTGCCGGCATTTGACTGCGATTGTTTGGCAGGCGCACAATCGGTGTCAGCACCTTGAATTGTCTGCCCGGCCTTCTTATATCGAGGACAACGATTGATCCGGGCCCCTCTGGCGAGGACCCCGACATGGGGTCGGGCAACCTCGCGATGTCGGATCGCCGCGTTCTGCGCCTTTGCGCTTGGACCGGTGGTGTCGCGGGGCACGATGGTTCGATCGACCTTCCGACAGACCGGCCAACCTCCTCGGCGCATCGCGGTGCGAAGAGAGGAGCAATGATGCCGAACCCACAGATCCGCAACCGCTTGGTCACGGCAAACCGCTGCCGCGGGGGCACAGCGCAATGAGCCCTGCGGAGTGGACGTCCGGTTCCGCGGCCCCGCAGGACGGCGGCGCGGCTCCGCATCACGACGAGCGCATCGAGCGATTGATCGACCGCCTGCCCAATAGGGTACAGAGGGCGACCCGCTGGCTGCGCCGGCCTTCGTCGCGCTGGGTGCGGCTGCCGGCCGGCGTGCTTTTGATCGGCGGCAGTTTCCTCAGCATCCTGCCGGTTTTCGGGCTGTGGATGCTGCCGCTCGGATTGCTGCTGCTGGCCGAGGACGTGCCGCCGCTGCGGCGGGCGCGCAATCGTACCCTCGACTATCTCGAACGGCGCCGGCCCCATTGGTTCGCCGGCGGCGACGCCGAGAGCAGGACGTAGCCGCCGTCCCCCTGTTCACCCTCTATAGCCGGCGCGACTCCGTCCGCCGGCTCCTG